>NZ_JBITJV010000076.1:0-21036 GCF_044460385.1 Streptomyces sp. NPDC050121
ACGCGGACGACCCTCCGCCTTGCGATGCACCGCACCAGACGCCGCGGGCCCCGCCCTCCGGGCGGACGACGCTACTTTCGAAACACGCCCTAGACCGTGTTTGGGGAATTTCGACCGCGTGACACAACGATGTCCGACTGCCGCCAGCAAGGTCATCTTGCGGTGATCACGCTGGCGGTGGCTTCGTTCACTTCCAGCAGCAGCACGTGTCTGCGAGTTGGGAGGCGTCTGGCGTGTGGATGCGTCAGGTATGTTCACGTGCACTGACGTCACCGCAGAGGTGGGCAGGCGCAGGACTTGGCCTCGTCGGCAAGTACGGCGTCGTGGTGGGTCGCAGCGCGATTTTCGGCAGGCCGGGATGCACCTTCAACGCGGCCCGCTCCGCCGATGCGCGAGCCCGCACGACAACCAACTCGCCGTCGACCACTGCGTTTTCGATCATTACGCCTTCGACCTGGTGGAACCACAGGTCCTGGAGAAGCACATCACCCACGGCCGTTCATGATCGCGGTTGTGGTGACCCTCCGTGGCTCCGGCACTGAAAGTGATCCAGAACCAGAGGCAGGTCAGGCGGACATGTGGTGGGACTACACAGTTCGGGGGTGGAGTGTGCGTGCGCCCCCTATGCCTCCACTTCGAAGTCCGAGTGAGGAGTCTTGTACCCGTCACGTAGCGTCACGACGGTACTGGGCAGACCTGGGCTCTGTGGGCGGCCGGCCTATGTTCAGGCGTCGTACGTGTAGAAGCCGCGGCCGTTCTTACGGCCGAGGTGGCCTGCGGCGACCATGCGGCGCAGTAGTGCCGGCGGGGCGTACAGCGGTTCCTTGAACTCCTCGTACATCGACTCGGCGACGGCTTGGGCGGTGTCCAGGCCGATCAGGTCGAGCAGGCGGAGCGGGCCCATGGGGTGGGCGCAGCCGAGTTCCATGCCTTGGTCGATGTCCTGGGGCCGGGCGCCGCCGGACTCCACCATCCGGACCGCGCTGAGCAGGTAGGGCACGAGGAGGGCGTTGACGACGAAGCCGGAGCGGTCGGGTGCCTGGATGGGCTGCTTGCCGAGTTGCGTGGCCAGGTCGCGGGTGCGCTGCACGGTGTCCGGGCTGGTGGTGAGGGCGGGAACGAGCTCGACCAACTTCTGTACCGGAACAGGGTTGAAGAAGTGCATGCCGATGACCTGGCCGGGCCGCTCGGTGGCGACGGCGAGATCGACGACGGGGATGGAGGAGGTGTTGGTGGCCAGGATCGCCGCGGGGTCTTCGACCGCCTTGTCCAGGGAGCGCAGGACGTCGGTCTTGATCTCGCGGTTCTCGGCGACGGCCTCGACGACGAACTGACGGTCGGACAGGTCACTGAGGTCGTGGGTGAACGAGAGCCGGGCGAGGGCCTGGCCGCGCTGTTCCTCGGTGATCTTGCCGCGCTGCACGCCTCGGTCGAGGGAGGCGGTGACTCGACGGCGGCCTGCCTCGACGGCGTCGGGGGTGGCTTCGGCGACACGGACGTCGAGGCCGCCCAGGGCGGCGACTTCGGCGATGCCGGAGCCCATGAGGCCGCAGCCGACGACGCCGAGACGGGTGACGGAGTCCATGTGATGTCCTATCCGGTCAGTGGTGGTCAGACGTTGCGGCGGTATTGGCCGCCGACCTCGAAGAAGGCGTCGGTGATCTGCTGGAGCGAGCAGACGCGGGCGGCGTCCATGAGGACGGCGAAGACGTTGTCGCCGCCCACCGCCGCGTCCTTGAGGGCAGCCAGGGCGGCGTGGGCCGGCTCCTGGTGTCGGGCCTGGAAGTCCTGTACGCGCGCCAGTTGGGAGTGCTTCTCCTCCTCGGTGGCGCGGGCGAGTTCGATGACGCCGGGCCCGGCGATGTCGGCGTGCGGGTTGCGGAAGGTGTTGACGCCGATGAGGGGCAGGGTGCCGTCGTGCTTGCGCTGTTCGTAGAGCATCGACTCGTCCTGGATACGGCCGCGCTGGTAGCCGGTCTCCATCGCGCCGAGCACACCGCCGCGTTCGCTGATCCGCTCGAACTCCTGCAGGACGGCCTCCTCGACCAGGTCGGTGAGTTCGTCGATGATGAACGACCCCTGCAGAGGGTTCTCGTTCATCGCCAGGCCCCACTCCCGGTTGATGATCAGCTGGATGGCCAGGGCGCGGCGGACGGACTCCTCGGTGGGGGTGGTGACGGCCTCGTCGTAGGCGTTGGTGTGCAGGCTGTTGCAGTTGTCGTAGATCGCGATGAGCGCCTGCAGGGTGGTGCGGATGTCGTTGAAGTCCATCTCCTGGGCGTGCAGGGAACGTCCGGAGGTCTGGACGTGGTACTTCAGCTTCTGGCTGCGCTCGCCCGCGCCGTACTTCTCCTTCATCGCGACCGCCCAGATACGGCGTGCCACGCGGCCGAGGACGGAGTACTCGGGGTCCATGCCGTTGGAGAAGAAGAACGACAGGTTCGGGGCGAAGTCGTCGATGTGCATGCCCCGGGCGAGATAGGCCTCGACGTAGGTGAAGCCGTTGGCCAGGGTGAAGGCGAGCTGGCTGATGGGGTTCGCGCCGGCCTCGGCGATGTGGTAGCCGGAGATGGACACCGAGTAGAAGTTGCGGACCTTCTGCTCGATGAACCACTCCTGGATGTCGGCCATCATCCGCAGGGAGAACTCGGTGGAGAACAGGCAGGTGTTCTGGCCCTGGTCCTCCTTGAGGATGTCGGCCTGCACCGTGCCGCGCACGTTCGCCAGCGCGTGCGCCCGCAGCTCGGCCGCCTCCTCGGGCGACGGGTCGCGGCCCTCGGCGGCACGGAAGCGGTCGAGTCGCTGGTCGACGGCGGTGTTGAGGAAGAAGGCCAGGATGGTCGGCGCGGGCCCGTTGATCGTCATCGACACCGACGTCGTCGGCGCGACCAGGTCGAAGCCGTCGTAGAGCGCCTTCATGTCCTCCAGCGTGGCCACCGAGACGCCGGAGGTGCCGACCTTGCCGTAGATGTCGGGGCGTTCGTCGGGGTCGCGGCCGTAGAGGGTGACCGAGTCGAAGGCGGTGGACAGGCGGGTGGCGGGCTGGCCCTCGGAGAGCAGCTTGAAGCGCCGGTTGGTACGGAACGGGTCGCCCTCGCCGGCGAACATCCGCGCCGGGTCCTCACCGTCACGCTTGAAGGGGAACACCCCGGCGGTGAAGGGGAAGCGGCCGGGCAGGTTCTCCCCGCGCCAGAACCGCACCAGCTCCCCGTGGTCGGTGAAGCGGGGCAGGGCGACGCGGGGGATCTTGTTGCCGGAGAGCGACTCGCGGGTCAGCTTGGTGCGGATCTCCTTGTCACGGACCTTCACGACCTGCTCGTCGCCGGAGTACGACGCCACCACGGCGGGCCAGTTCTCGATCTGCTCGCTGATGTCGTGCGGGAGCCGCCTGCGCGCCTTGTCGAGCAGCGACTGCACGTTCTCGGCGTCGGAGCCGGCCTCGACGAGCTCGCCCTGGACCGTGTCGAGGCGCTGCACCCGCCGTGCCGCCTCAGCCAGTTGGCCGGTCTCGCCGTGGTAGGCGCGGACGGTGTCGGTGATCTCGGCGAGGTAGCGCACCCGGTCCGCGGGAACCACCTGCCGGATGCCGGAGGAGTGGCGAATGCCGACCGGCGCCAACGTGCCCTCCGACAGCGGCAGTCCCTTCTCGGCCAGGTTGGCCTTCAGGTGCTGATACAGCGCGGTGACGCCGTCGTCGTTGAAGGTCGCCGCCGAGGTGCCGTACACCGGCATGTCCTCGGGCCGCATACCGAACGCCTCGCGGTTACGGACCAGTTGGCGGCCCACGTCGCGCAGCGCGTCCTTGGCGCCGCGCCGCTCGAACTTGTTGATCGCCACCACGTCGGCGAAGTCGAGCATGTCGATCTTCTCCAGCTGCGAGGCTGCGCCGAACTCCGGCGTCATCACGTACATCGAGGTGTCGACGAACGGCACGATCGCCGCGTCGCCCTGGCCGATGCCCGGCGTCTCCACGATCACCAGGTCGAAGCCGGCGGCCTTCACGACGTCGATCACGTCCGCGAGGTGCTCGGGCAGTTCACGGCTGCCGCGGGTGGCCAGGCTGCGGAAGAAGACCCGGCTGCCGTCCAGGGAGTTCATCCGGATCCGGTCACCGAGCAGGGCGCCACCGCCGCGGCGACGGGTCGGGTCGACCGCGATCACCGCGATCCGCAGCTTGTCCTGCTGGTCGACTCGGAACCGACGCACCAACTCGTCGGTCAGCGACGACTTCCCCGAACCACCGGTGCCGGTGATGCCGAGCACCGGCACCGACCCGGCGGCAGCCGTGGCCCGCAGCTGTGCGAGGAACTCCGGGGACAGTTTGCCGAGTTCCGCACCGGTGATGGCACGGGCGATCGCGAACCGGTCACCGGCCAGTACGGCGGCCGCGCCGGCCGGCTTGCCGTCCCAGAGGTCGAAGTCGCAGTCGCGCACCACCGAGTTGACCATCCCGGCCAGGCCCATCCGCTGGCCGTCCTCCGGGGAGAAGATGGTCACCCCGCTGTTGCGCAGACGGGCTATCTCGTCGGGAACGATGACGCCCCCTCCGCCGCCCACCACGCGGATGTGGCCGGCGCCCTGCGCACGCAGCGACTCGACCAGGTACTCGAAGTACTCGACGTGCCCGCCCTGGTAGGACGAGACGGCCACGCCGTGTGCGTCCTCCTCCAGCGCCGCGTCCACGACCTCCCGCACCGAGCGGTTGTGGCCCAGGTGGATCACCTCGGCACCCTGGGACTGGAAGATCCGCCGCATGATGTTGATCGACGCGTCGTGCCCGTCGAACAGAGCTGAAGCGGTGACCAGACGGACAGGGTGCACGGGCCGGTGCAGATCGCTCATGAGGGCCTTCCCGGACGGAGCGGGGGTATTGCTGACGCCAGAGATACTAGGACGTCCTAGTAAATTGCTGGAGGTGATCGCCGTCACAGGTCGAGGACCAGGCGAGGCCCGCACGAGCGGGAGACACAGATGAGCATGGTGTCGCCGGCGGCCCGCTCGTCCTCGCTCAGCAGCGAGTCGCGATGGTCGGGTTTGCCGTCCAGTACGTCCGTCTCACAGGTGCCGCACGTGCCTTCCCGGCACGAGAAGTCCACCGCGACGCCTGCCTCCTCGACGGTTTCGAGTACCGAGCGGTCCGACGGCACGGTGAGGGTGAGCCCGGAACGAGCGAGTTCCAGCTCGAAGGCCTCGGCCGGGCCGGACCCGGTTGGCTGCGTCGGGGCGAACCGCTCGACGCCCAGCGTGCCGGGGGGCCAGCCCGCGCACTGCTCCTGCACCGCCAGCAGCAGGGGTTCGGGCCCGCAGGCGTGCACCAGGGTGCCCTCCTCGGGTACGCCGAGGTGGGCAGCGAGGTCCAGCAGGCCGTACTCGTCCTGCGGACGGATGAGGACGCGGTCCCCGTGCGCGGCGAGGCGGTCGAGGAACGCCATGGAGCTGCGGGTGCGGCCGCCGTACAGCAGAAGCCAGTCGTCTCCCGCGGCCTCGGCGGCCTCGACCATGGGAAGTATCGGTGTGATGCCGACGCCGCCGGCGATGAACAGATGGCGTGCGGCGGGCCGCAACGGGAAGTTGTTCCGCGGTCCGCGGACCCGCACGGTGGTGCCTTCGTGCAGGTGGTCGTGGACGTATGCGGAGCCGCCACGGCCCCGCGGCTCGCGCAGCACGGCGATCTGCCAGGCCGCACGGTCGGCCGGGCGCCCGCACAGGGAGTACTGGCGGATCAGGCCGCCCTCTTCACCGTCGTCGCCGTCCAGGAGTACGTCGATGTGGGCGCCCGGCGTCCAGGCGGGAAGCACACCGCCGTCGGGGCGGCGCAGGGTGAGGGAGACGACGCCGTCGGCGGCGGGGGTGCGGGTCGCCACGGTGAGGGGCGTCCAGGCGGGCAGTTGGTCGTTCATGGTGGGTCAGCTCCGGGATTCAGGCCTGCGTCGGCACATGAAGCAGCAGCGCGTCGCCCTGGCCGCCGCCCCCGCACAGGGCCGCCGCTCCGCTGCCGCCTCCGCGCCGTCGCAGTTCGGTCGCGAGGGTCAGCACCAGCCGGGCTCCGGTCATGCCGACCGGGTGCCCGAGCGCGATCGCGCCGCCGTTGACGTTCACCTTGTCCAGGGGGATGTCCAGCTCCCGTACGGAAGCCAGGGCCACCGAGGCGAACGCCTCGTTGATCTCGAACAGGTCCAGATCGGCGCACTTCAGCCGGCCGTCCCGGGACAGGGCGTCGCGGACCGCGCCGGCCGGCTGGACGAGCAGTGAGGGGTCGGGGCCCGCGACCGTGCCGTAGGCCCCGATCTCGGCGAGCGGGGTCAGGCCCTCCCGGCGGGCACGCTCCGCGCTCATCACGATGACAGCCGCGGCGCCGTCGGACAGCTGCGACGAGTTGCCCGCGGTGATCGTGCCCGCCCCCGAGAAGGCCGGCTTGAGCCGCCCCAGGCTCTCTGCGGTGCTCCCCGGCCGCACGCCCTCGTCGGTGTCGACCACCGTCTCGCCCCGGCGTCCGGCCACGGTGACGGGGATGATCTCCTCGCGCAGCGCACCCGACTCCTGCGCCTGGGCGGCCCGTTGATGGGACAGCGCGCTGTACTCGTCCTGCTCCTCGCGCGTCAGGGCGTACGGCTGCTGATAGCGCTCGGTGGCCGCTCCCATGGAGACGTCGTCGAAGGCGCAGACGAGGGCGTCACGGTCGAGGGCGTCCTCCACCGCGGTCGAGCCGTACTTCCAGCCGGTGCGTGATCCGCGCAGCAGGTGCGGGGCGCCCGACATGGACTCCATGCCACCGGCGACGACCACCTCGTGACGGCCGGAGGCGATCATGAGGTCGGCCAGGGCGATGGCGTGCAGACCGGACAGGCAGAGCTTGTTGACGGTGCTCGCGGGGACGGAGAACGGAATGCCGGCGCGGATCGCGGCCTGCCGTGCCGGGTTGGGGCCGGCCCCGGCCTGCACGACATGACCCATGACGACGGCTTCCACGGCTGCCGGGTCCAGGTGCACGGCGGCCAGCGCCGCGCCGATGGCGTGGGCGCCGAGGTCGACGGCGGACACCGTGCTCAGGGCGCCCATGAGTCTGCCGATGGGCGTCCTTGCTCCGGCGACGATGACGGATCCGGGCATGGCCGGGACCTCCTGGGGAGTGGGACGGGGTCAGGCGGCCGCGTCTACGGCACGTCGGGCGATCATGTGGGCCGTCTCGTTCACCGAGTGCAGAACGATCCGGCCGCCGGGCATGCGCCGCACCCGGCTGACGGACGTGTAGCCGGGGTGGAACCAGAACATCGTCGGCAGGCCGAGCACGGTCGCCAGGTAGGTGTTGGTGATCCCGCCGTGGCACACGACCGCGACCCGCCCGCCGGGATGGGCGTCGAGGATGGTGTCCATGGCCCGTACGGCTCGCGCACGGAAGGCGTCCCAGTCCAGATCCGGCACGAAGTCCTCGTAGCGTCCCTCGGCGAGCGCCGCCCCGCGGGGGTCCTCCGCGCCGATCTGCTCCGGTGGCGTGTAGGGGTGGGAGACGTCGGTGTCCCACTCGCGCAGGTCGTCGAGGACGGTGGCGGTCATGCCGGTGAGCCGTTCCAGGGGAGCCACCGTCTCGCGGGCTCGTTGGAACGGGCTGGTGTACAGGGCGTCGACGTCCTCGTGCACGAGCCAGGCGGCGAGACGCTCCGCCTGGGCGCTGCCCTCCGGCGACAGCCCCGGGTCGAACACGCCCGCCAGGGGGAGGCCGTGCCGGACGAGGAGGAGTTCGGTCATGGGTGATCCTTCGTACGCGTGAGGGACGGGCGGGTCGGCTCAGCCGGCGATGGTCCGTTCCGAGCTCCAATAGGGACGGCGCATCGCACGCTTGTCGAGCTTGCCCATCGCGTTGCGCAGCAGCTCGGGGACGAACTCGTACGACCTCGGGCACTTGTAGGCGGCGAGGCGGTCGCGGCAGAACCGGTCCAGGTCCTCGGTCGGCGGCTCGTCGGCCGCGGCCACGACCAGCGCCCGCAGCGACTCGCCGAAGTCCGCATCGGGCACGCCGATGACCGCGACCTCGGCGATCGCCGGGTGCTGCCGCAGGACCGCCTCGCTCTCGGCCGGGTACAGGTTCACGCCGCCGGAGACCACGACGTCCGCGGCCCGGTCGGTGATGAAGATGTAGCCGTTCGCGTCGACGTAGCCGATGTCGCCGAGCGTGAAGACGCCGGGGGAGAGATAAGCGGACCTGGTCTTGTCCGGGTCCGCGTGGTAGCGGACGCCCTGGTCTTCGGGTGCCCGGAAGGCCAGCAACCCGATTTCCCCGGGCGTCAGTTGACCGCCGTCGTCATCGGTGACCAGGACCTCGAACGGGGGCCGGACGCGTCCGACCGAGCCCGGGTTTGCCAGCCACTCGGTGCTGCTGATGCGGGCCACGGTCCCGGCTTCGCTGGCGCCGTACGACTCGGTGAGCACCGGGCCGAACCAGTCGATCATGGCTCGCTTCACGTCCGGCGGGCACGCGGAGCCGGTGTGGGAGACCTGCCGCAGGCTGGAGACGTCGTAGCGGCCGCGGACCTCTTCCGGGAGGGCGAGCAGCCGTTGGAAGTGGGTGGGCACCATCACCGTCGAGGAGACTCGCCACTTCTGCACCCGGCTGAGGAACGTCTCCGCGTCGTATCTGCCGAGGACGATGACCGGCTGACCGGCCGTCAGATGCCGCAGCGAGGTCAGCGGCGCGTTGTGCTGGAGGGGGCCGCACACCAGGTGCGGTCCCGGCGGGAATCCCGGCCGGGCGGCCATCGCGGCGAGGTAGGCGGCGCTGTCGGCGACCGGGCCGCTCACCCAGCGCACCTCGGTGCCGCGCGCCCGTCCGGTGGTGCCCGAGGTGTAGACGAGCGGAGGCCGGGCGGGCCGGTCCGTCGGGGCCGTGCGCCCGGCGGGCGCGGCCGCGAGCCATGCGTCCCAGGCAAAGGCGTGCCCCACTGCCGGGGTTCCGTGCATCACGACCGGAAGGCCCAGTTCCCGGGCCGCGTCGAGGGCGGCACCCGCGCCGACCGGTCCGGCGATGATTCCGGTCACGCCCGCGTCGATGATCTGGTCGACGAGTTCGCCCGACGTGAGGTTCCGGGATGTGGCCACGGTCCCCACTCCGGCACGCAGGCCCGCCAGATGGGCCACCAGCGTCGGGATCGCGTTGTCGCCGAGGACGGCGACCCGGTCGTCGGGGCCGGGCGCGAACTCCAGCAGCCGGGCCGTCGCCCGCGCCACCTGGTCGGCGAGGCCCGACCAGGACAGCACCCCCAGGTCGTCCGCCAGGGCGGGCTCGTCGGGTGTCTCCTGGGCGCGACGGTCGAGTGGCAGCAGCGACATGGCTCCTCCGGCGGCTCCTGGGCCTCTCCCGATTCGAAGGGAGAGGAGATGCGGAGACTGTAGCGTTTATCAAGAAAGTACGGAACACTCTGGTTCCAGGCGGAGTGATTTCCCCAAGTTTCAGAGGTTGGGGCGGTGTACTCCCGATCGCCGTTACTCAAACTGCCGTCTGGTAAGTATCCGAGGAGGATCCATGTCCCAGCCCGATCCGGACGCATGGCGCACACAGGTCCGGCAGTGGCTGGCCGGCGTGCTCGAACCGGCGCGGGCGCCGCAGTCCGCCACAGGGGCGGCCGACCTGGCCGTGTTCCACAACCTCCCGGAGGACGAGGAGCGCCTGCTGCTGGAGCGTTGCCGCGTCTACCAGCGCGCCCGCTTCGACGCCGGGTACCAGGCACTGACCCTCCCCGAGGACAAGGGCGGCGCGGGCCTGACCGCCGCCCATGTGGCAGCCTTCGCCGAGGAGGAGTCGGCCTTCGAGGTGCCGCCGTCGACCGAGCTGATCAGCGTCACGGTGCGCCTTGTCGGCATGGCGGTCTCCCTGTTCGGGACGGCCGAGCAGCGTGACACGTACGCGCGCGCGTTCCTGCGCACCGACCTGCTGGCCTGCCAGCTCTTCAGCGAACCCGGTGCCGGATCCGACCTCGCTGCCCTGCGCACCCGTGCCCGCCAAGAAGGCGACGAGTGGGTGATCGACGGTCAGAAGGTGTGGACCTCGGGCGCCCAGTTCGCCGACTACGGTCTGCTGCTCGCCCGCACCGACCCGGACGTGGTCAAACAGGCCGGAATCACCGCCTTCCTGGTCCCGATGGACGCCACCGGCGTGGAGGTGCGCCCCATCCGTCAGATGAGCGGCGGCGCCTCCTTCAACGAGGTCTTCCTCAGTGGCGTCCGTGTTCCGGACCGGCTGCGGATCGGGCGACCGGGCCAGGGCTGGGAGGTCGCCACCACCACCCTCGCCTTCGAGCGGACCGCCTCCGGCGGCGGCAACCGCCGCAAGGGCGGCACGTTCGCGGACGTCCTCGCGCTCGCCCGCTCCCTCGGCCGCACCGAAGACGCGCTGGTCCGCCAGCGACTCGCCGACCTGTACGTACGCGCCGCCCTGCGCGCGGCCACCGTGGACCGTGTCGCCAGGACGAGCGCCGCCGGCGGACGGCCGGGCCCGGAGGCGTCCCTGACCAAGCTCATGGCCTCCGACCTGCTCACCCGCACGGGACAGGTCGCCGCCGAGCTGATGGGAGCGCGGATCAGCGCCGACACCGGGGAGGCGGGCACCTTCGCCTGGGCGCAGCACCTGCTCGGCGCCCCCGGCTACCGGCTGGCCGGAGGCACCGACCAGATCCAGCGCAACCTGATCGGCGAACGGGTGCTGAAGCTGCCGCCGGAGCCGCGGGTGGACCGCATGCCGTTCTCACAGCTTCCCGGCAACTGAGGCGCCGGGTCCTTTTCAGCAGCAGCATTCGGCAGTCACATTCGGCAGTCGCATTCGGCAATCACAAAGGAGTGACATCGATGGATCTGGGACTGACAGGCGCGAAGGCGCTGGTGACCGGCGCGAGCCGGGGCATCGGCCGGGCGATCGCCACCACCCTGGCGGCCGAGGGCTGCGCGCTGGCGCTGTGCGCCCGCGGCGAGGAAGGCCTGGCCAAGACCGCCGCCGAACTGCGCGGCGAGGGCGCCACGGTGTTCGCGGAACCGGTCGACGTCACCGACCCGGCCGCGCTCGTGGGCTTCGTGGAGCGGGCGGCCGGTGAACTCGGCGGCCTGGACCTGCTGGTGTCCAACGTGTCGGCGGGCAACGTGAAGGGCCCCGAGTCCTGGGAGGCCAGCCTGCGCGGCGACCTGATCCCGTTCGCGGGACTCGTCGAGGCGGCCCTTCCGCACCTGGAGGCCTCCGACCGGGCCGCCGTCGTCGCCATCGGCACCACCAACGCCTCCGACACCGCGCGCCCGGCCGGAGCGAACTCGTACTCCGCGCTCAAGGCAGCCGTGGTCCAGCACGCGTCGGCCCTCGCGCACGCCCTCGCGCCGAAGGGCATCCGCGTCAACACCGTCTCGCCCGGCCCGATCGACTTCCCCGGCGGTGCCTGGGAGACCATCCGCGCCAGCCGCCCGGAGGTGTACGAGGAGGTGCTGGCCAAGCTTCCGGTCGGCCGTTACGGCACCGCGGAGGATGTGGCAGCGGCGGTGGCGTTCCTGCTCGGGCGGACCGGCTCCTTCTGCGTCGGGGTCAACCTCGTGGTGGACGGCGGGCTGCTCACCCGCGTCCAGTACTGAGCCGTGGCGGGCCCGGCCGGCCGCCTGGACGCCGTGTTGGTCTGCGGCGGCCGCTGGCACGACTTCGACTACGCGCGGCTCCGGCTGCTGGAGCTGCTCGGTGAACATCCACGGGTGCGGACGAGCGTGTATCAGGACTACGACTGCGTGGCTGCGCTCGAGAAGGCCGACCTGGTGGTCACCTACACCTGTGACGTCCGGCCCCGCCCGGCACAGCGGGCCGCGCTGGCACGGTTCGTCGAGCGGGGCGGGCGCTGGCTCGCCCTGCACGGCACCAACTCGGTGATCGAGCCGTCGGCGAGTGACGGACCGCGGGTGTTCACGACCCCGCGGCTCCTGGGGGAACTGGCGCCGGTGCTCGGCAGCCAGTTCCTGGCCCATCCGCCGATCGAGCCGTACGAGGTGCTGGTGACCCGGCCCGACCATCCGCTGGTCGCCGGGGTCGGCCCGTTCACGGTCACCGACGAGCTGTATGTGTGCGAGCTGCACGGGGAGTTGGAGGTGCTGCTGCACGCCGAGTACACGGGACCGTGCCGCGGTTTCGCCGAGGGTGACACGGCGGCCCTCGACGCCGCGCCCCGACCGGTGCTGTATCTCAAGCGGCACGGTCTCGGCGAGGTCTGCTACTTCACCCTCGGGCACTGCAGGGGCCGTTACGACGTACAGGACCTGGGCGTGGACGACACCGGCCGGGTGGATCGCGGGCCGTGGGAAACGCCGGAGTTCGTGACGGTGCTGCGGCGGTGTGTGGCGCGGACGGTGAACGGGCGAAACCCGGCAGAGGGGCGGGCCGGCACCTGAGCGGGGCTCGGGCGCCGGCCCTGCACGGGTCGCGGCTCAACCGTGCGGCAGTACCACCGCGCGGCCGTTGATGTCGCCGGCGTGCAGACGCTCGTAGGCCGTCGGCGCCTCGTCGAGGGTGAAGGTCTCGACGTGGGAGGAGACCAGCCCCTGTCGCGCCAGCTCGACGACCTCCATGAGTTCCGGGCGACTGCCCCAGTAGGGGAACGAGGCGGACACCTCGAACGGCAGCCCGCCGCCGAAGCCGACCGCCAGGGTGCCGCCGCCGATGCCGACGATCGTCACGTCGCCCGCCACCGCCACCGACGCCGCGGCCACCGCGAGCGTCGCCTCTGTTCCCACGAAGTCCAGCACCACGTCCGCTCCCGTCCCGCCGGTGAGCTCCCGGACCCCTGCGGCCGCCGCGCCGTCGGAGAGGAGCGTCTCGTGAGCGCCGACGGTGTGTGCCAGCTCGAGCTTCTCCTTGCTCACGTCGAGGGCGACCACCCTGGCCGGTGTCAGAGCGCGGAGCAGCTGTACGGCGAGGTGGCCCAGGCCGCCGACCCCGATCACCACCGCCGTGCTGCCCGGGACCAGCTTGGGCAGTGACTTCCTGATCGCGTGATAGGGCGTCAGCCCCGCGTCGGTGAGCGGGGCGGCCTGCGCCGGGTCCAGTCCGTTCAACGGCACCAGGTGGCGTGGCGAGTCCACCAACATGTACTCGGCGAGCGCGCCGGGGGAGCCGAGTCCCGGCGGCAGGATGCCGAGCCCGGCGGCGCGCGGGCAGCAGTTCTCCTTGCCCTGGGCGCAGTTGTGGCAGTGCCCGCAGCCCCACGGGCCGTACACCGCCACGTCGTCGCCTTCCGCCACTGCCGTGACACCGCTGTCCACGGCCGCGACCGTGCCGACACTCTCGTGGCCGAGCGTCATCGGCAGCGGGTAGGGGAACTGATCTTCGGGCCAGCCCATGACCGCCAGGTCGGAGTGGCACAGCCCCGCCGCCGTCACCTTCAACAGCACCTGGCCCGGGCCCGGTTCGGGCACGGGAACCTCGACGACCTCGGGGGCGTGTCCCACCCTCCGGTACTGCACAGCCTTCATGGTCGGATCTCCTTGCTGGTGGCGGGCGGGTTGCCGCTCTCCGTGGGAGTCCCGGCGCCGGCAAGCGAAGGGATTTTCTTCCGGCGGCGCAGCACGGCAGGCAGGGCGATCCGGCCACCCGTGAGGACCAGCGCCACGATGAGGACCGAGCCGGTGAACAGGCTCGCGGCCCACTGCGCGCTGGTGGCGAGCCCGAGTCCGGTGATGCCCGTGCCGAGCAGGAGGACGGCGAGCACCGTGCCCCAGGCGTTGAAGCGGCCCGCGCGCAACTGGGTCGCCCCGACGAACGCGGCGGCGTAGGCCGACAGCAGATACGGGGTGCCCGCGGTCGGCGATCCGGATCCGACCGAGGACGCGAAGACGATGCCGGCGAAACCGGCGAGCAGGGCGGAGGCCAGCAGGGTCAGAAAGCGCAGCCGGTCGGTGCGCACGCCCTGCAGCCGGGCCGCGTCGGCGTTGAAGCCGGTCGCGTACAACCGGCGCCCGGTGGCGGTGTGTTCCAGCAGGAACCAGATGGCGAGCGCGGCGAGCAGCAGATACAGCACCGGCAGGGTGATGCCGCCCGCGTCCAGCTGGGCGATGCTCGCGAACGGCTTGGCGAGCAGCTGCACACCGGTGATGGAGCTGTCGTTGGTGACCATGGTGATCAGGGACTGGATCAGCGCGCCGGTGGCCAGGGTGGCGATGAACGAGTCGACGCGCAGGACCACCACCACGATCCCGTTGACGACTCCGATCAGCAGTGCGGCGGCCATCGCCAGGGTGATCGCCGCGCCGGGACCGAGTCCGGCGGAGACCAGGAAGCGGGCGGTCAGCACGCTGGTGAGCGACATGGTGTAGGCGACCGAGAGGTCGAAGACGCGTGCGGCCAGTGGCGGTACGACGCTGAGTGCCACCAGGCCCGCCACGGCGTTGCCGTTGAGTACCTGCTTGACCGTGATGGTGGTCGGGAACGTGTCCGGCGCCCACACGGAGAAGAGCACGACGATGACCAGCCACACGTACACGGCGCCGATGTTGCGGAATGACAGGGCGGCCACCGCCCGCCGGCCCAGTGCGCCGGGGACGAACACCGCGGACCTGTGCGGTGCGGACGGCGGCAGCTCCGCCGCCCGGGTCGGTGTGGAAGTCATGTCAGAGGGTCCCTTCCAGGGCTCATGTCACTCGGTTCCTTCCATGGCGTGCAGGAGCGCGGGCTCGGTGATGTCCCGGCCGCTGATCTCCCGTGCGATCCGGCCGTCGCGCACCACCAGGACGCGGGTGCACAGCGCGAGCAGGTCCTGTGTGTCGGAGGAGGACACGATGACGCCCATGCCCTCGTCGGCCTGGCGCTCTATCAGGTCGTACAGCTGCAGCCGGGTGGCGATGTCCACGCCCGCCGTGGGCTCGCACAGCGCCAGCACCGGCGGACGCTGGGCCAGACAGCGGGCCATGACGACCTTCTGCTGGTTGCCGCCGCTCAGGGTGGTGATCCGCGCCCCGGGGCCGGCCGTGCGCACCCCGACCCGCCTGATCCAGTCCTCCGCCAGGGCGGACTCGCGGCGCCGGTGCAGCCGCCCGGAACGGGCGCGCAGCCGGTCCAGGAGCGGCAGGGTGAGGTTCTCGCCGACCGAGAAGTCGCCGATCACCCCCTCGCCGGCCCGGTCCGCCGGGACCAGGGGAAGGCCCAGGGCGCCGGCGTCACGCGCCTCGGTCCACCGCTCGGAGCGCTCCGGCAGCCGCAGCCTGCCGCTCAACGGCCCGGCATGCGCCCCGCACACGACGTACGGCACGACCTCGTGGCCGGAACCGACCAGACCGGTGATGCCCAGACGCTCACCCCTGCCCAGGTCGAGGTCGACCCCCCGCAGGGGCCCGGCCCACAGGTCACGGACCTCCAGGGCGGGGTCGGCGGGACCGGCGGAGGGCGCCGGGCGGTGGTCGGTCTCCGTCTCCTCGCCCGCCATCAGTTCCGCCAGCGAGCGCGGAGTGAGCTCGGAGACCGGGCGGGTGGCGATCCGGCGTCCGCCGCGGATGACGGTGACCCGGTCGGCGAGCGCGAAGATCTCGTCCATCCGGTGCGAGACGTACAGCACGCCGGCGCCGGCGTCGCGGACCTCCCGCACGATGTCGAACAGACGGGCCACCTCCCCGGGCGGCAGCACGGCCGTGGGCTCGTCGAGCACCAGGACACCCCGGCGGCCCTCCCAGCCCTGCAGCGCGGCGGCGATGGCCACCACCGCGCGCTGCACGGGGGGCGCCGTCAGCAGGGGACGGCGTACGTCGATGCCGAGACCGAACCGTTCGACGAGGGCGGTCGTGCGTCTCTCCATCTCCGGCCAGCGGATGTTGCCGAAGGCCGTGCGGGCGAAGCCGTGGCTGAGCGCGAGGTTGTCGATGGCGCTCAACTCGCCCACCAGCCCCAGCTCCTGGTGGACGAAGCGGAGCCGGTCGTGGCGGGAGGCCGTGACCTGGCCGAGGTCGAAGGGCTCGCCGTCGAGTTCGGCCACCGCACCCGGCTCCGCGTGGTGGAAGCCGGCGAGGATCTTGATGAGGGTGGACTTGCCGGAGCCGTTGGGCCCGATGAGGGCGTGGATCTCGCCGGGCGCGACCTCGAGGTCCACGTCCCTCAGTGCCTGGGTGCCGCCGAATCGCTTCGACAGGGCGGCCACCCGCAGTACCGGCCCGGTCAACTCAGGCCCCAGAGCGCCTTGAACTGCTTCTGGTAGCTCTCGACGATCGGGAAGTCACCGTCGGCGGAAGGCAGGTTGTCGTTGGTGACGAGCAAGTTGGGCAGCGTCGCCTTCTGGTCCACGGCCATGGACTGGCCGGTGAAGTGCCGGGCCAGCGCGTCGACCTGGAGCCAGGCCGTCTCATGGGAGTTCAGCGCCATCGCGCCGTCGGTGAGACCGCTCTGGATGTACTGGTAGTTCTGCGCGTCACCGACGTTGACCACGATGTGCTTGCCGGTGAGGCCGGCCGTCTTCAGCGCGGCGGGCACGCCCACGTTGAGCAGGCCCAGGGAGAAGACGACATGGGTCACCTTCGGGTGTGAGCGGAGATACGACACCACGCGGTCCGGCATGTCCTTGCCCACCGCGGTGATCGGCACGTCGACGTTGTCCAGCGCGCAACCGGCGCACCACTTCTTGTAGTTGGCCGCGAAGGAGTCCTTGACGGGCTTGAGGATCGTGTACGCCGGCAGATCGAAGTACACGGTGTTCGCCTTGGCGCCGCTGTTCGACACCACCCACGAGGCGAGCATCCGGCCCTGGATGCCGACGTCCTTCGGCCCGTTCTTCAGCAGGGAGATGCCGTCGCCCACCACGTCGTCGGCGTTGGACTGGATGACGGGGATACCGGCCGCCTTCAGCTGTGCCAGCTGCTTGGTGTAGACGGCACGCGGGAAACCGGAGGCGACGACGGCGTCCGGCTTGTCGCGTACGGCCTGTTCGTAGGCGGCCTGGACGGACTCCGGCGTGCCCTGGGTGGCGATCTGCTTCACCTTCCAGCCGAGTTGTCCCGCGGCGCCGGTGAAGAAGTCGGCGAGGTCCTTGCAGGACTGGACGCCGCACAGGATGAAGTCGATCTTCTTGCCCTTGGGGATCTGCTTGCCGACCGGCTGGGTGACGGAGATCGCGGCCGGGCGCTGCGCGTACGTCTTCAGAGCCGCGCGGGCCGCCGTCAGGCCGGGCGATCCGGGCGCCGCCGCCTGCGAGGAGTCGGCGGCCGGGGTCGTGCCGCCGGCGCACGCCGTCAGGGTGAGCAGGGCAGTGACGGGGACGATCGCGGTGAGGGCGCGGCGGACCGCGCGACCGGGTCTGGAACTCATCGTTGAGTACTCCCGTGGTGTGGCGCACGCAAGAGGTGCTGGGGAATGCAGGGCTGCGTCGATCGCCGACGTGGGGTACGGCGCGGGCACCCAGGGTGAGAGCCCCGGGGCGCTGGGGGCCGGGACGGGCAAAGACCGTTCCGGAACGGAGAAACTTATGAGGCACTACAGCCTCAAGTGGGTCGGAGTGTGACATGCCCCGGCGTGCTTGGGGAGAGGGTCGCCGCAAGAAAATCCAGGATCTCAAGCTGATTACGCGATGACCTCGGCAGATGCGGGCGCGTTCACCGTCGCGAGTGTTGCTCTCGACCGCAGCCCGTAACTACACTCGCTATAAAGTTTCTGCTGGAGGAGAGATGATGGACGAAATATCGGAGCCGGCCACTGCGCGGTGCCCCGGGCCCAGCGTCCAGGACTACCTCGACCAGGACAGCCGCCCGGTTCCCCCCGCCCTGAGGTACGAGCGCAACGACCACCTCGGCAGCGAGGACATCGACCACGCCCGTTTCACCTCCCGCGAGTGGGCCGAACGCGAGATGCGGCAGGTCTGGCGGCGCGTGTGGCAGTTCGCCTGCCTGGAGAGCGAGATTCCCGAGGTCGGCGACCACGAGGTCTACGAGATCGGCGACGACTCGCTCATCGTCGTGCGCACGGCCCCCGACGAGATCCGCGCCTTCGTCAACGTCTGCCTGCACCGCGGACGCAAACTGCGCACCGGCGGCGGCAACGTCAGCGAGTTCCGCTGCTCGTTCCACGGCTTCGCCTGGAACCTCGACGGCACGATGCAGACCCCGCCCTGTGCCTGGGACTTCCCGCACGTCACCCCGGAGAAGTTCGCCCTCCCCGAGGCCCGGGTGGCCACCTGGCGCGGCTTCGTCTTCATCAACATGGACCCGTGTGCCGAGTCCTTCGACAGTTATCGCGGCACCTTCGACGACTACTACATCTGGCCACTGGAGAACCGCTACAAGTCGCTGCACATCGGCAAGGTGCTGCCCTGCAACTGGAAGATCGCACAGGACGCGTTCATCGAGTCCTTCCATGTGATCGCCACCCACCCGCAGATGCTGCCGTGGCTCGCCGACGCCAACTCGCAGTACGACGTCATGGCGGACCAGCCGAACTGGAACCGGATGATCAACATCCAGGGCGCGCCCAGCCCGCACGTGGCGGAGTCCGTCACGGAGGAGGACGTCCTGGAGACCTTCTACGACTCGCGGGCGTTCTACGCCGCGGCCCAGGGCCGTGACCTGGTGATGCAGGAGGGCGACGAACTGCCGGCGATCCCGCCCGGCGGCACCGCCCGCCAGGTCCTCGCCGAGCGGATGCGCGAGCAACTGGCGGCCACCGCGCAGCAGGACTTCTCGCAGACCGCCGACACCGAACTGCTGGACGCCATCAACTACCTGCTGTTCCCCAACTTCAACCCCTGGGGCGGCGCCAAGTCCAACATCATCTACCGGTTCCGGCCCAACGGCCTCGACCCGGACTCCTGCACCGCCGAGATCATCTTCATGTCCTCCCCGAAGCAGCCCGGCGAAACGCCGCCCCCGGTGAAGATCCGCTGGGTGCCGGAGGACATGCTCTTCGCCGACATCCCCGAACTCGGCGTGCTCGGACCCGTCTTCGACCAGGACTGCGAGAACCTCCCCTACGTCCAGCAGGGCCTGAAGGCGATGCGCAAGCCGGGCATCACCCTGGCCAACTACCAGGAGAGCCGCATCCGCCACTTCAACCGGACGCTCGACCAGTGGATGGAGAAGTGACCCACCGCGTGGCGGTCAGGCCCCTGGGCGTCGAGCTCGAAGTCCTCGACGGCGAAGACCTGTTCACCGCCGCCCGGCGGCTCGGCTACCGCTGGCCCACCGTCTGCGGCGGCAGGGGCACCTGCCGTACCTGCTTCGTCCAGGTGGAGGACGGAGCCGAGAACTGTTCCCCGGTGGGCCCGCTGGAACGCGAGGGCATCGAGGCCCTGCGCAGGCCGGTGGACGGCCTGACCCGGCTCGCCTGCCGGCTCCGGGTCGAGGGCCCGGTGACCGTGACCAAGCGCGGCGTGCGCCGCCGAGTGCAGGAGTGAGGCCCTCCATGGCCAAGCAAGTGATCCACCCACTGACCGGGCATGTGTACCGGCTCACCGAGGACGGACTGGTCGAGGTGACCGACCCCAAGTCAGGGGCGCAGGGCGTCTTCGACTTCCAGGCCCGGTGGCAGTCGGGCGAACTGCGCCACGCCGACCTCCAGATGGCCGGCTGGGTCGGCCGCCTCGCCCAGCGGCGCACCCCGCCTCGACCGGAGGGGTGACGCCGTGTCCCCGCGCACCACCCGGGTGGTCTGTCTGGAACGCCGCCCCGAAAACGAGCCGACCCCCGGTGACTTCACCGTCCAGGAACGCCCCCTGCCACCCCTCGGTGAGGGCCAACTCCTCGTCCGCAACCTCTACATGAGCGTCGACCCGTCCATGCGCGGGCGGCTGGAGAGCACCGAGAAGCACTACACGCACAACTTCACCCCCGGATCACCGCTCGACGGCCGGGCCCTGGGTGTCGTGGAGGAGAGCCGCTGTCCCGGCGTGCCGCCCGGTGCCTACGTCCGCCACCAACTCGGCTGGCGGGAGCGGGCCGTGCTGGACGCGGCGGACACCGACGGAGCCGATCGCATCGACCCGCAACTCGCCCCGCTGCCCACCTGGTTGGGGCTGCTCGGCCAGACCGGATTCACCGCGTACGTGGGCCTGACCCGGGTCGCGGCGCTGCGCCCCGGCGACACCGTCTTCGTGTCGGCGGCGGCCGGGGCCGTCGGCACAGGCGCCGGCCAGTTCGCGCGCCTGCTGGGCGCGGACCGAGTCGTCGGCACCGCCGGCGGGCCGGACAAGTGCACCCTGCTGGTCAAGGAGTTCGGCTACGACGCCGCCGCGGACTACCGTGCCGAGCCGGTGCGCGACGCCCTGGCCCGGATGGCACCCGACGGCATCGACGTGTATTTCGACAACGTCGGCGGAGAGCAGCTCGCCGCCGCCCTGCACGCGCTGCGGACCGGTGGCCGGGTTGCCCTGTGCGGCATGATGTCGCAGTTCGGCGGCGCCCGACGGACCGTGGACATCAACAATTTGATCCAGGCGGTCCTCAAGCGGCTGACGCTGTGCGGTTTCATCGTCCGCGACCACGACGACCTGCGGCCGGAGTTCGAGCAGCGGGTCGCGGGCTGGCTCGCCGAGGGTCGGATCACCGCGCGCGAGACGGTGGTGGACGGCCTGGAGAACGCCCCGGGGGCGCTGCTGTCCCTGCTCGGCGGCGGAAACGTCGGCAAGATGCTGGTCAGCCTGGGCGATTCCGGCTGAAACGGCGCCCTTTTCGGCAGGCTGAAACGGAGCCCCCGCCCGGGGGCGCCGTTTCAGCGCATGGGGTGTGACGCGGCGACGGTGTGGGCCGTCAGGGAGACCCCGACCCGGGTCAGCCCCGCCACGGCCGCCCGGAAGTCCTTGATGTGCGCGGTGGAGAAGTGCTCGTCCAGGGCCTGCCGGGAGGTCCAGTGCTCGTACACCCGGATACGCCGCTCGTCGGCGGGATCGGCGGTCATGGCGTAGTCCAGACAGCCGGGTTCCTGCTCGCGGGTATGCCGGCCCAACTCGACGAGGGCCTTCAGCATGGCGTCGCGGTCGCCGGGCTCGTAGTCCATCCAGCCGGCGACGATGATTTCCTCTGCGGTTTTCTCTTCCATGGCGCGTCACCCGTTCCTTTCGTGGT
>NZ_JBITJV010000077.1:0-20463 GCF_044460385.1 Streptomyces sp. NPDC050121
GACCGCTGCCGCCCGGACCGCAGCCGCCCTGGACAGGTGTGGACAGCTGACACAGGTGTCCAGCGCCGGTGGTGGCCGCCACCGGGAAAGCCCAGGGGGGGGGGGCGGCCGGGGGGCGCGGGGCGGGCGCGCCGGGGTGGGTCAGCGGCAGAGCTGCGGGGCGAGGGAGATCAGGAAGTCCGCGCCGATGCCGTGGAGGTCGATGGACGCCGGGGTCGTGTCGTGTGCGCGGGCCACGGGGTCGAGGGCCGGGGTGGCGTACCCGTACGGGCCGGGGCCGGGGCCGGGGCCGGTGCTGAACGCGAGTCCGCCCTGGTCGGTCTGCTCGACGTGCCCGTGCCGGGCGAGGACGGCGGCCAGGCGGCGCTGCAGACGGCCGCGGACGCGGGGGATCTGAGGGCGCCCGTCGGCGGCCGGGGGCAGGAAGCAGGTCACGGCCTTCTCGACGGCGCGCACCGGGCCCTGTATCTGGACGTCGGCCACGGGGTTCGTGCCATGCAGGGTGACGGAGTACCGGGCGCCGGACGGCGCGGCCCAAGCGAGGGTGGACGTGTTCGGCAGGAGACCGATCCGGTTGTACGTCGCCGCGCCCTGCATGCGCATCGCGTGCCCGATCTCGTTCAGCAGCTCCAGCCGCCCCATCACGCGCGGGCCGTCCTTCGCGGCGCGCCCGGCGGCCTCGTCGTCGAGGACGGGCAGGACCAGGCGCAGCACGTCACGCGCGATGACGGCCGGGCTCATGCTCTCGAGGTGGAGGTCGGGGCGGGTCGGCTCGCGGTCAGGGAGCTGCCAACCAATCTGCGTGTCCCAGGTGCGGGCGACCAGGACCAGGGCGCGGCCACCCTGCACCAGCCGGGCGGCGGGGTACCGGACGGTCCACCACGCGGTGTGCGGCTCGACGGTCCACGGAACGCCAGCGCGCTCCGGGAGGAGCGCGGCGACGCGTCCGGCGAGAGTCTGGGCGGGGCAGACGGGGCGGGCGGGGGCGATGGCGGTCGGGGTCATGGCGAGGGCCTTTCGAGGGGGCCGCGCCCCGGGAGCAGTCCGGGGCGCGGCCGGGCGGCGGGTCAGATCAGGTGCGTGGTGGTGGCGAGCAGCAGGTCGACACCGAGGGCACCGACCTGGGCGACCACGCGCCGGGTGTCGTCGGCGTGGTCGGCGGGCTCGTCCGTCGACGGGAGTGCGACGAAGCCGGAGGGGAAACGGCGGGCGCCGAACTGAACCTCGTGGTCGTCGACCGGACTGAGCCAGGTGAAGCGGTCCGTCAGGAGCCGCGTGAAGGCGCTTCCGGCGCGCTCCTCGTCGCGTCCGCCGTACGGGGTCCCGACGATCGACAGGAAGGCGTACAGGCCGCTCACGGGCCCGTCGTAGGTCAGGGTGATGGTCCGGTCCTGGCCGTACGCCCACAGCTCCCACGTCCCGCCCATGGCGGACTTCCACGTCAGGCCGGGGCCGTTCACGCCCGTGGCGGTGGTGACGATTGCGCCGAGGTCGAGCAGCGCGTACCCGACTTCCGACAGCTCCGCCCATCGGTCGGTGAGGACCTGGTCCCATCCCTTGGTGCGGCCGGTCTCGTGCGCCTGGTCGTGGTCGAGGTCGGGGAGGACGGACAGCATCATGCGGGAGGCGAGCGTCACGATGGCGCCCGGGTCGGTCGCGTCGACCACCACGTCGGGGTGGACGGGGAACATGCCGGGCCGGTCGGCGAAGACCTCGATGCGGCCCGCTTCCTCGGCCACGATCAGGGCGTGACGGCCGTTCGTGAGCCGGGATGTGGGGACGTTGTTGCGGATGCTGTACGGGGCGTGGCCGACGATCCAGCGGGCGCCCTGTCGGGCGGGCAGGAGCTCGGCGAGCGGCGCGGCGAACTCGGCGGGGGTGATGGCGGACACGGTCACTGCGGTGTTCCTTCGTTCGGGACGTTCCGGCGCGGTGCTCTCCGGCCGGGTGATGTGGTCATGCGGGTGGTGCTTGCGTCGCGCCCGGGGGCGGCTCGTACGTCCGGCCCCGGGGCGCGGCGGGCGGTGTGGCCGTTGGCCAGTGGGCCGGGCGGGAGCGGCTTGTGTCGCGTCCCGCCCGGCGAGCTGGTCAGCCGAGGGAGTCGTACAGCTCCCGCGCGGCGACGGCGGCGGCGTTGCGGTGGCTGTCGTCGTCGCAGGTGGCGATGGTGGCGCCGTAGTGGGAGACCATGCGGACGGCGGTGTGCGTGGCGCCCTGGTCGCTGACGTGGCACGGCAGGCGCCGGTGGGTCTCGTACGTCACGGTCGGGCCGTACGCCTCGTGAGCGCGGCGCAGCGCCATGGTGGTGCCCGGGGTCGGGATCTCGACGGCGGCCGGGACGGCGGGCCGGTTGGCCGGGCGGTCGGTCTTGAGGGCTTCCGACTCGGCGAGGCGGGCGTGCTTCCAGTGCAGGGTGAACGCGGCTTCCAGCGCGGCGGCGGTGCTCTCCTCCGTGGTGGTCGTCGCGGTCAGGTGGTGGCCGTGGAGGGCGAGGAGCCGAGCGAACAGGTCGCCTTCCTTGGCGATCAGCACGGGCCCGCCGGGGAGAAGCGACGGGGGAAGGTCGATGTTCTGGCGGCGCGTGACGTACTGGCCAAGGGTGACCGGGAATCCGGCGGCGGGGGTGTTGGCCGCGATGTTCTCAGCGTCCGTGAGGGCGAACCAGGCGTCGGCCGGGATCTCGTTCATGGTGATGCCGTCGATCACGGCGGGAGTGGAGGACCGGAAGGCGTCCGCGGCGGCGTCCAGGAGGTCAGCGATCCTCGTGAGCGCGGCGCGGCCCTCAGCGTTCGGGATGGGCGCGGGGGATGCGGCGCGGGTCCGGGCGATGGTGGCGATCGTGGCGGCGCGGTGGGCGGAGGAAGCGGCGTAGGACATGGGTGTCTCCGTCTACGGGGTGTGAAGGGTGTGGTGGGGTGCCGGGGCGCGGCGGGGGAGGGCCGCGCCCCGGCGGTCCGGCGGCCGGTCAGGCGGCGATCAGTGCGGCGCGGACGGCCTTGTACTCGGCCTTGCGCGGCTTGTACTGCGCGGCGATCTGGGCGACCTGGGTGCGGGTGTACCGGTAGGCGGTGACGGCGTGGCGCTTGAAGCCCTGGGCGGTGCGGCGGATGCGGGCCCGCTTGCCCTTGAGGCCGTTGGTGCGGGCGGTCTTGGCAACGCCCTGGAGGGCCTTGACGACGCCCTTGACGGTCGCGCGGTCGGCGCCGGTGGCGATGACGTGCGTGGCCAGGGAGCGGGCGGTGTGGCGGACGCGGCGGGCGGCGCGGGCAACTTCGCGACGGGCGGCGGAGGCGGCGCGGTGGGCGCGGACGCGGTCGCGGAGTGCGCGGCGGGCGGCGACAGAAGCCATGGGGTGATCCTTCGTTCGGGACTTGTTGGCGGTGCTCTCCGCCAACCCCTTGATAGTACAGCAATGAGACTCTTGGGCGCCGCAAGATCCCGGGAAGAATCGAAGATTTCGCAGGTGGAACGGGGAGCGCCGCGGTTCACGGCGTGCGCCGGAAGTCTCACGGCTGCACTGTCATCGTGGCCTAGAACAGCGTGTCAGCTTGCTCGGGGAACGTCGCGGCCGGCATACGGGCGTCGGGGGTGCGCGCGGCCGCCGACTCCTCCCCGAACAGCGGGACGGTGCCGCACTCGTCAGGGATGGCGGGGACGGGGCGGTCCGCAGCGTCCGGGGCGTCCGGGGCGTCGCGGTCGAAGTCGGCGGGCACCATGCGCAGCCAGTTGCGCCCGGGGAGCTTGGTGGCGGTCACTGCGGTCTCCTGTCCGGGGCCAGGCCGGGGGCGCGAGCAGTGCGCCCCCGGCTGGGGTCAACGGGCGGTCAGTCCTCGTTGTGCTGCGCCCACAGGGTGTCCAGGGCGAACAGTGCGGCGGCGAACTCCTCGGTGCCCGGGACGGCGTCGACCCGGGCGAGGAGCTTCCGCCCGGCCGCCACGGTGTGCGGGGTGCCATCGGCGTCCGTCCAGGCGTACGCCGGGCGCCCGGCTACCGTCGCGCACAGGTCGGCGTACTCGTCCTCCCCCTTGCACTGCGGCTGAACCCCGGGGCCGCACTGGCGGTTGCCCATCGTGGCGCAGTCCCAACCGGACTCATCCTCGTCGACGTAGCCGTCCCGGTTGTCGTCGCCCATCAGGTCCGCGCGCCCGTCGGTCCAGCCGTCGTTGTACGCCTCCACCACGTCCGCCTGCGTGGCAGTGGGGGCGGTCGCGAAGTCGGCCGGGGTGGCGTCGGAGGCGCCGAGGGTGCCCAGGGTGCCGAGGGCGATCACGGCGGCTCCAGCGGCCAGGAGCGCGGCGGGACGGGGGCGACGGGCGAGAAGGCGCGGCATGCGCATGCTGGTGATCCTTCGTTCGGGACTCCCGGGGTTGCTCGACCCCGGGCCGCCGGGTGGCGGGGCTCCAGAACGTACACAGCCGACACGAAAAAGTACAGCCATGAGACTAACCGGAGAACGGGCGCGCGCCTCCACCTGCATGTTTACGGATTCTTGCGGGGTTCCTGTTGCCCGCGAGTCGTATTGCTGTACTGTTCTCTCAGTGGTTCACACCGCGCCCCGGAGAGCAACCGGGGCAGTCCCGAACGAAGGAAGTCACCATGCCCGTGTCCCTCGACAAGACCCCCGCACCCCTCCCGGAAGACATGGACCGCGCCCCCGCCTACCGCGTAGAACTCCGCAAGTTCACCGCCCCGTTCTTCGTCGTCGCCGACACCACGGGCCGGTGGACTCCCCAGACCCCTGACGGCATCGACGTCCTGTCCGTCGAGCGGGCCGCCGACAACGACGTGGAACAGGGCCTCCAGCGCCTCGGCATCGAGGCGGTGTGCATCGAGTCCCCCGAGCTGGTCTACGTCGAGGTGCACGCCGTGAGCGCCGGTGACGCCGCCCTCAAGGCCCGTCGGCTCATTTCCCCCGTGCCCAGCACGTTCGAGGACATGATGCGCGCCTGCCTCGGACTGGACGACTGACCCACCGACCCGCACCGCCCGCCATTCCCCCGGCGGGCGGTGCGCCCCGCCCTCGAGGCCGGCACACGCCGGAACGGGCGCAGGGCGCACCGCCCCACCCCAGTCCCGGAGAGCAACCGGGACGTCCCGAACGAAGGAACACCCGGTGATCACTGCCATGGAGCGCGCCGACTGGATGGCGCTGCAGATCTTCATCGCTGCCAGGGAGCACAACGGCCGCGTCATCACCCACGACCTTGTCGACGCCGTCATGAGCCGCGACGCCGACAAGGAGCAGGGCAAGGCGAACAAGGAGATGGTGCGCCGCATCATCCGGAAGAAGGCGGCATCGGAACGCGTCCGGGTCATCTTCACCGAGGATGAGCGCTACTGGGCCATCCGCGAACAGCTCCACCACATGACCACCGACGAGGTGCACGCGCTCCGCGACGAGATCACCGAGGGCGGCGACGACGACCCGCGCGGCTGGGACCCGATCCTGACGAAAGCCATCTCCGTCCGCCTCTCCCACCGTCAGCAGACGCGCCGCCTGTGGAACTGCGCGCCGGTCTCCATCCGCCTGTGGCGCATGCCGCGCCCGGCCGCCGTCGAGGAGCGTCCCGCCCCCGCCGAGGAGACCGCCCCGGCCGCGCCGGACACCGCAACCCTGTACGCCGCCCTGGCCGCGTACGAGTCGACCGTGTACGCCTCCCTCGGTGGTGCCCCCCGCGACCTCGCCAACCTCGCCCGGCACCTGTTCACCCTGGGGAAGATCGCGGCCCCGGAGCACCACCTCGAAGTCGTCGAGTCCCACAACGCCGTCGAGGAGGCGTGGGAAGTGCTGCGCACCGCCCGCAACCTCACCGCCCGCAACGCCGCCCACGACCAGGCGCGCACCGCCGTCGAGCGGGCCCGCGCGGCGATCCTGGCCGTCGCCCCCCGCGCGCACCGCATGCACGGCACGGACATGCCCGGCACCGCCGAGGAGATCCGCGTCGCGGCCCTGGCGTACAACGCCGTCGACGCCACGCCCGAGGAGCTGTCCGCCGTCGCCACCGGCACGCCCACCGTGCGCGTGCACTGCCGTAGCGACTCCGGCACCGGATGGACCGTCACTGCGACGATCACGGCCGGACTGGACTCGCCCATCGGGCACGCCCCCGCGCACCCGCCGATCGTCCTGAAGTTCCGCAAGCGGGACGGCCGCGAGGACGCCGCCGAGAACACCCGCCGCATGTTCGGCTCCCGAATCCGCGTCGCCGTCCCCGTCGAGTACGTCCTCGACCGCCGTCCCTGACCCGCCCCGGCGCCGCCCGGCCGGAGGGGTCGGGCGGCGCCCCACGGGCCCATGCGCGCCCGCGCGCGTGTGGACGGTCCCAGAAGTCCCATAACCCCGCCTGTCTGCCTGTTGCCCGCTGTCTGGGCGTCCGGGCCCGCCGTGGTCCGTTCGCCGCTCCGAGGAAGTCCCATGTCTCCGCTGCCGTCCTGGCTCCACTCGCACCTGCCCGCCGCCGCGCCGTCGCCGTACACGTTCGAGTCGTTCGCCGACGAGGTGGCCCGCCTCTTGGGTCTCCCGCCGACCATGCGCACCGGGGAGTTCGAGCGCAGCTCCGAGACGGATCACGTCTGGCTGCTGTGGAAGCCCGACCGGTACGGCGCGGTGCTGCTGATGGACCGCCCGGCGGGGGAGCTGCGTCAGGCCCTGGTCATCAAGGTGATCTGGCACAACTCGCCGGACCCGGCCGACGTCGCCGCGATGGTCCGGGCGTACGAGCGGCGGGGGCGTGTCCAGTCCCTTCGGTCCCGGCTGGCCCGGTTGCTGCGTTGCGGCTGAGCCCCTGAGTGTGCCGGTCGCAGACCCGCGGCCGGCCTCCCCGCGGCGGAGAGCTTCCGCCGTCCCCGAGGAAGGAACCAGCGCGTGAGCGCGTACGTAGAGATCCCCCGCCCGTACGAGTCGGCCCCCGGGCGGTTCACCGTCGACCTGGTGTTCCCCGCCGCGTCGAAGCGCAGGGCGAAGCAGCACCACGACGTGGCGTGGACCCTGGCCGACGTCCACGGTGTGGAGGCGTCCACCCCCTTCAAGCTGAACCCCCGGTGGTCGTACTACAAGGAGATG
This sequence comes from Streptomyces sp. NPDC050121, assembly GCF_044460385.1. NCBI lineage: Bacteria > Bacillati > Actinomycetota > Actinomycetes > Kitasatosporales > Streptomycetaceae > Streptomyces > Streptomyces sp. NPDC050121. Next base: position 7,064 of record NZ_JBITJV010000077.1, read on the forward strand.
TGCGGGACCGATGAGCGGTACGGAGGACTCGACGACCGGCGCCTGACGGTCCAGGGCGGCGCGCGGGCACTGGCCCGGTACCTGGCGGCCCTGACGCGGGTGTTGGACGCCGTGGAAGGTCTCGCCACCCGCGCGGTCCGGGTGTTCGGGGCGTGGAAGCGTTCTGTGGCCGCTGAGCCGCACTTGGAGTACGAGGACGCGTCCACCCATGCGCGTGCGGACCCGGGAGTTCCGTGCGGACGCCCTGAGCGCCCTGGTGCGCGGTCTGCGGGGGAGCGTGCCGAACTCCCCGGTGCGTGACAGCTCCCGGCCGTTGTGGGAGCAGCACGGGACTGTGGCCGCCGAGGTGTGGGCGGAGGTCGGTGGCGTCGACCTGACGGAAGCCGTGGAGGAGGGCGTCGCCGCGCACCTGGCCCGGATGCTGCCGGAGGAGCCGGAACAGGGCGAGTTGTTCGCCGTCCAGGACGTCACCGCGCGGTCTGTGCCGGCCCCGACGGGGAGCGTGCCAACGACGGCCGTGCCGGTGCCCGTCGTTTCCCTCCTGACGGGCGTACGGCGGGAGGACCCCGGTTGGTACGGCACCGCAGCCTGACCGGCCCCGCGTTCGGCAGCTCCCCCGCGAGTCTCGAATGGAGCAGCAAGGAGACTCGCGGGGGCGTACTGCGCCTATTCGTAGGGGCTACTACACACGAGAGTCTCATTGCTGTACCGTCTTCCTCGTTGGCGGAGAGCACCGCCAACGTCCCGAAGGAAGGAACACCGCCGATGAACGCCGTCCTGGCCGTAAAGCCCATGGAACAGCTCACCGCGCAGTACGGGCCGATGCGCACCGTGCTGAACTCCAGCGCCCCCACCGACGTCCCCCGCGAACAGGCCGACGTCTACCGCTTCAACATCCTCGGCGGGAAGGGCAAGCGAGAGTCCGTCGTGAACGGCGCGGACGGTAAGCCGGTCCTGATCATCCGGTTCGTCGAGTACATCGACCCGGTGACTCAGCGCACCCGGTACGGCGTCGACTACTGGTCGGTCCTGCGGTACTGGGCCAGCGACCACGAGACGGGCGCCATGGCGGAGCTGTCGTACGAGAAGGCCGTGCGCGACGAAGTCCGGCACACGCGGCTCCAGCTCGCCCCGGAGCGGTTCACGCGCGGCGTGGCCAGCTTCTACGACGTCACCGACGTCATCTGACCGGTCCGGTCTCCTCTCGCCGGGGCGCGACGTTCACGGCCGCGCCCCGGCACCCTCCCCCAACCGTCTTCCGCACACCAGGAGTCCGCGCCATGGCCCGCACCAAGACCACGTACCGCACCATCCACCCCGAGACCAACGAGGAAGTCACCTTCACCAAGGGCGGCCGCCCGATCCGCTGGATCACGTGGGGCGACTTGGGCAAGGGGTTGGTGCACTTCGGCTACAGCTCGCAGGAGACGTACGAGAAGGCCGTCAAGGCTCCCCGCTCGTCCAACCCGTACGCCAAGCGGTACGAGGCCACCGCGGCGACGGTCGTCGAGGACGAGACGCCCACCGCGAAGGCGCCCACCGTCGAACCCGTCGCCACCGAGGAGCCCCAGCAGCGCCCCATGCGCGCCGGGCTCACCACCGTCCAGGACTCTCCCAGCCCCATGAACCACACGGTCAAGCTGGACGGACAGATGATCGGCGTCATCATCGACGAGTCCGCCGCCAAGCTGTCCCGCGGCGCGTTCGCCGCCTGGTCCTCGAAGTGCCCAAACCGCGGCGGCATCGTCGGCTTCTACCCCACGAAGGAGGACGCGGCCGAGGCAATCGCCGACCTGTACGCGGAGGTCGGCCCCGGTGGCAGCAAGGCCCCGGGGTTCGCCAAGAGGCGGGCTAGGTTCCTCGCGCTGCCCACCGTGCGCCGTGACGCTGTCGCCCGTAGGGCCGCTCGCCTGTACGACGGCACCCGCACCGTGACCGCGTGCTGGACGGCCGCGCTGGAGTGGGACGAGGGCGAGCACCCCGGGGCCGACCCGGAGACCGGTGAGCCGGTCTACGTCCGCACGCACTCCGCGACGAGCCGACACCTGCCGAACCCCGACAAGGTCGGCCGCCGCACCCTGTGCGGGCAGGAGTGGCAGCTCGCCTCTTGGTACCGGCACCCGGGGACGGGGCAGATCCAGCGCCCCGAGAACTGGATGATCCGCGACCTCCCCGACTGCGGAGGCTGTGATCGGTCGCACGCCGCCCGGCAGGCCCGCGCCGCCGCGTAGCAGCTCCCCACCGGCCGGGGCGCGCCCCCAGCGTGCCCCGGCCGTACGTCGCCCCTCCCTCCCGCTCCACCGACCTCGAGGACTTCACCGTGCTCGCCACGATCCGCGCCCACCGTGCCCGCAAGGCCCGCTCTCCCCGCTGGACCGACCGCCGTCCCCGCCCCGCCAGCATCCGGTCGACGAGCACCACCGTCGGCGCCGCCCGTGCCTGCCTCGCCCGCTCGTACCGGTACGGGGAGCGCCGTTCGATGCCGTGGCTCAAGGCGCGTGTGGAGCGGGGAGAGAGCGCGCTGCGCTTCGGGGCGTACGGGCGTCCCGTCCCGTTCCCGCCGGTCGACCGTTCGATGCTCCCCCGCGAGGAGCGCATGGGCCACCCGCAGCGCAAGTAGCCGCCCGTACTCCGCCGGGGTGTGGTCATCGCTGCGCCCCGGCCCACGACTCTGTAGGTAACCATCAGGATTGTTCGAATTCCAAGCTCTTTTCTCTGATTCGGCCGTCTTCCATATAGGTGATCTCAATTCTCTTGAGTCGTCCTTGCGGGTCCTTGCGTCGGAAGGCATCCTTGATTGCATCGGTGGCTAGGTTTGTTAGGACGCCGGTCGGGATGCTAGCGATGAGTCCCACCACAGTTGGCCAGTCTTCGAATGCTCGTTTCTCCTGAAATTGAACGCTCCTCACTTCTTCTGAAATATTGATCTTCTCTTCGGGGCGGGGGTTGGCCGTGCCGAAAATCTCAAAGCACAGCGCGTCAGGGTCGCGTGTGATCAGTTTCAGTTCGACGTCCATTTCTCCTCATTTCGACTCGGAGAATTCTTCTCCATAAAGGCGGGCGCTTGGGTCCCCGACGACTAGCCAGGGGGACCACCACGCTGGATGCCACGGCAGTGCGGGAAAGCCGTCGATGAGATCCTTCACACTTTCTGGGACAGGGTAGATCTTCCGCATTGTCTGTTTGGCCCAAGCGACTGCGCAACCAACCGTCATCGGCCCGTCTGGTGCAGGCCAAGGGCGGTGTGGCTGGGTGCCTGTGAGAGCGGAGAGGAGCATATCGGCGAAGAGTGGTCCTGCTGCGTCTACGGCGGGAGCGACGCTGGTGACCGCAGCACGCGCGCCGGTCACCACCATCAGTTGGCGGATAATCCCGAGGAACTCGTTGCTTTCTTCCTTGGAGAAATCGCCGGCGAAGCACCCAGTGAGCAGGAGAATGTCTGCTCCGAAACTACGGCCCGGGCGCTTGAGTAGATCAACGGGTGTCGTCCAGGCGCCGTCCTGGGAGAGCAGAATGCCATGGCGCTCTGCGTGACAAGCAAGATGAAGTAAGCCAGCATTGCAGCCGCTATTGAGAAACCTGTGGCACTCTTCGGTCGTCAAACTGGTCGATGCAGAATCGCTTGCGAAGTAATTCGCCTTAATATTTGCAACTTCCATGTCGGCGAAACGCAAGGACTTCTGACGGTCTCCTCTGCAGGATACCCCCATGTAGGCCGCGTCTCTCCGGATGGGAGCGTGCTTGTGAAATTCCTTGCGTAGGTGGCATAGGACCCCAGCTGCTGGGGCGATTGCAAGCGTATAGCGATCACCGAGCAGAGCATTACGATCCGTTGGACTTGGTGCAGGCAACTGGTGCCATGGAATCCCAAGCAAGAGTGAGTCGGGGGATATGATCAGCGTCTGAATGTCGTCCGGGATGCGTCCTATCAGCGCAGCTGTGAGCGCTGGATCGATGTCTGAAAGCACTGTACCCTCTAGCGCTTCAGCGGCAGCTTGTCGGGCGAATGTGGAAAATTCCCCATTGGTGATTTCTGAGGAATAGTGCGTGGGTGTCAGCAGTGCGCGTAGGGGAGTGCCGCCGTTCCAGCGGTAGGTGAGATAGGCTTCCCCAGTGTTCAGGAACCCCTGCAGTTCTGACGGGGTGACAGGAGATGTGCTGACAAGCTCCGTTCGCTCAGGGTTTTCGCGCGCCAGTTCATCAATGCGCACCTGGATCTTACGCTGCGCCTCTCCGAGTGACTCTTCGTGGCCCTTCAGTTCCTGCTCCGTCGCATTGATATCTTCCTGTGGAAGCCCAGAGATCAAGAGCGCGCCGATGTTCCGCTCGAGTCTAGCCTTGTCGAGTTCCGCTTGCTCCTTCGTCTTTATGGCAGTCGACAGTTCCGTGTCGAGCGTTACAAGGCTATTCCATGCTTCATCTTGGAGATGCTGGTCTTGGAACGAACGCGCCTTGGGCGCCTCGATGAGCAGCCAGACAAGCGTGTCCCATAGGGGATGATCGCTGACTTCGCCCGCAACCCGGCGCACCTTGCTGGTGAGCGGGCGCACGCCATTGGCGATGATGGTTCTGTCCCATTGTTCTCGGTCCTGCGGCATTTGCAGTCCGGGCCGGGCGTCCTCATAGGCGTGCAACGCGCTGACTGCTGTTGGCATCCATTCGTCGGGGCTAGCAGATCTACTCTGTTCCACCGCGACTGTCATCAACGCCCCTGCGGCTTCCAGCGGGCGATCTGCTCGCCGGAAGGAATCCACTGCGCGCTGCAAACTGGGTAGATTGCGGGGGTCTGATGGGCTCCCAACTGCATCCTGACGCAGTGTCTGACCCGCAAGAGACTCAGCCAAGCCTTTGCCCCACCAGTCTCCAGAGATCTCAAAGCGTGCCGCTGCTGTAATGCATGTTGCGAAACACTTCTCGCGATAATCGGGAAGGATCAGGCCCAGCCAATTATATTCGTACGCTGCGTGATACCAAGCCTGGCCCGCCTGCCTGATATCTCCGACACCGTCGAACAGTTCGGCAGCGCGTTCGTACTCAGCCGCTCGTTTCTTCTGGACCTCGTGCATCTCTGCTCTTGTGGAAGCCTTTCCAGGATTCATGCACCGGGCCCTTTGGTATCGGCACAGTGCTTCCAGATGAATCTCATGAGAGGCTGCATACTGGTCCGCAAGATCCGAGAAGAGGTCCGCGCCCTCCTGGCTGCTATGCATGGAGCGCATCCCCCAGTCCACGGACTGCCAGTTCTTTCATGTGGGCAGCACCAGGCAGATTCTTTGTGATATCAATGACCTGCTTGTACTGGTCGACAGCCTGCGCAGATTTGTGCAACGACTGATAGCCATGGGCGGCGAACAATCGAAGTGCCGCCTCTTCGCTACGGTTGCCAACCTTGCGGGCGACGTCTGCGGCCTCCATTGCCGGGGCCACGGCCCCTTGTACGTCGCGAGCCGCCAACCGCGCCTGGGACCGATATTTGAGTGCCACGATTCGAAGTACCCGAAGCTGCGGGTCGACCACACCATCCGTGCATGACATGATTCGGTCGCTTAGATGAGTCTCATCCCAGCGCTCAAGGTCGCCAAGCGCCTCCAGCTTAGCCGCCGAAGCTTCAAGCTCGCCGGGGGTGGAATCAACCTCTTTGAAAAGCTTGATGGCTCTTTCGAACCATTCTAGGCTCTCCTCTTGGCGGTCTTGAATAGTGAGCGCGTGCGCGCAGCCGAGGAGCGCGTGAGCGGCCGGGGGATCGGCCCCGTTATCCTCAAAGAGCTTAGCTGCACGGCGAAGCTCAGCGAAGGCTTCCTTACCTTGTCCCATCTGGAACAAGATTCTTCCGAGCTCTGTCCGGGCGGCCGCTTCCTTGATCGGTTCACCAACCCCAGTCCATTTATCGGCCACAGCCTTGGTGACTGCCAATATCTGCTCGTTGTGGGGATCGCTCTTACCCACGTTGATCACCCCTCGGAGACATCCGCGAAACTCAGCTGAGTCGACAAGAAGGCGGCTGCTGTCTTGGGTGAGCACAACGCCCGCAGCGAGGCGCGGACTTGCAGAAAACGCCCTCTCGGGGGCGACGGTTCGTACTACTTTCCGTCTCCTTCCATCGTGCTCCTCTTTGGTTCATCCGCATCTTGGCGCGACGGCACCGGAGGCCGAGGCGCGCGAGGGCCTGAGCAAGGCAACACACCTGTTGCGGCTACACGGGCGCCTGGTCGCTCTGGCCAGACTTCGCCGCTCGAAGGTGGAACGAGACCCAATCAATGTGGCGGGATAACGGGCGGCAAGGACAGTCAGGCGATGGGCAAGGGAGCTTGGACATCTCGTCGTCGATCCTGGCGAAGTCCTCCACGATCTTCGCGGCGATGTCATCGACAGAACACAGACGGGCCCCAAGTTCGTCCTGGGGCCCTTCTGTTGTAAGGGCAATTCTGCCCCGCCCCCGTGAGGGCTGGCGTCGGCCCGCTGCTTATCGGCCGAAGGTCCGGCGCTGACTGGTGTGCACGGCTAGGGCCTCGGCGAGGGCGGCTCGGTCGTAGTCGGGCCACCACCGATCGTCGAAGTGGAGGGTGGCGTCGCATGCCTGCCAGAGCAGGAAGCCGGACAGACGTCGCTCCCCGCTGGTGCGGATGATCAGGTCCGGGTCGGGAAGGCCAGCCGTGGTCAGGTACCGCTCGATCGGCAGCTTGACCGCCGGGTCGTACTCCGGGCAGGTCGCTGCCTGGTGGGCTGCCCGCCGGATCTCGTCGTGCCCGTCGTAGCCGACTCCGAGGCAGACCGCCATGCCGTCCCGCTGGGCCGTGGTGACTTCGGCGTACTCGATCGCCTCCAGGAGCCGCGGAGTGGCGTAGCCGCGGAGGGCGCCGTTGTGCAGGACACGGACGGGGCCGGCGGACTCGTCCGCGGCGTCGTGCAGCAACTCGGCGATGACACTGACCAGAACGGCGACCTCCTCGATGTCGCGGAGGAAGTTCCGGCTCGACATGAGGAACACGGAGGCGGCTTCCAGGCCGAGCTCACGGCAGTGGGCGAGGGCCTGGTGGACGGCGAGGGCGCCGCGCCGGAAGCCATTGGCCGTGCTCACGCCCCGGGCGGCGGCCCAACGGCGGTTGCCGTCGGCGATGAAGGCGATGTGGCGGACCGGTACGCCAGGGGCGGGGTGCGTCGAGATCGTCATGGCCGGGTGATGTATGTGGCCGGATTGGTTTACGTCACGCCGTCAGCGCGGTGAAGACAAGGGCGGACGTGATCGTGCCCGCGGCCGCGCCCGCGATGGTCTGGGCGAGGGTGTGGTCGCGCAGGGAGATGCGAGACCAGGCGAGGACGGCGACGAGTGGGTATGCAGCCCAGACGAGCGGGCCCCAGGTGAGGGCGAGCATCGCGAGGGCGCCGCCGGCGACTGCGGTGTGCACGCTGATCTTCCACTTCCACACGGCGGTGGGGACGAGGAGGACAGCGAGAGTGGCGAGCATCGCGACGACCAGGGCGACCATCGCCCGGGGCGCGTCGAAGAGGAACATGCCGCCGATACCAGTGGCGACGGAGGCCATGATGACGGGGATCAGCAACTTCCTGCGCTGGACCTGACCTATGTGCCTGTCGGCCCACATGCCCGTGCGCATGCCGTACTTGATGTATGCCATGGGGATCGCCGCGGCGAACAGGATGGCCTCGAGCGCCCACAGGACGCCCGTGAACGGGTTGTTCTGAGCGAGGCCTACGCCGAGGCTCACCAGGATGATGACGTTCCGCGGCTCTGCCCGGTCGGTGATGAGGCGAGCCGCGCGGTTCTCCTCGCGGGTCGGAGCGGGCGCGGCGGTGGTGGCGCTGGTCATGCGGTGACTTCCTGGGGGGTGTTGGCGCTGGCAAGCCGATCAGCGGCATCGGCGAGGGCGGGTGACGTGTAGTGGTGAGCGACCCGCGTCAGCCATATGGAGTTGAGCAGCAGGTCGTTGCGCAGGGACAGCACCGTCCCGGGGCGCCGGGTGGCGTAGGGCTCGAAGTCGACTGCCTTCTTGCGGGCGACCCGCAGGCACAGGGCTTCGCGGGCGGCGCGGGCTTCGGCACCGTGGAGGCCGGAGGCGCGCGCCTCGATGAGAGCCTCACGGTGCAGGTCCTTGCCGACCCACAGCAGCAACTCGTGCGAGGCATCCGAGATGTCGACGACCCGCTGGTCCAGGCGGCCGTACAAGTCGCGGATGCGATGGCGTTCTTCCTTTGCCGAGGGGACCTCCTTGAGGCGGCGAACGACAACGTCCGGCGGGAGAACGGAGACGAGCTCCTCCCACAGAGGGCGGAGGGCGATCAGGCCGCGGCGTTGCCGGATAGCGCGGAGCACGGCGTCGACGGCGCGCACGGAGCTGCCGACGATGACGAACAAGATCGTCACGCCCTGGATGACCGAACCGCCCAATTGAAACTCCCCCTCGGAGAGCGGGTAGGTCCAGCCGGTGAAGCCGCACACGAGGAACGAGATCCGGTAGACGGGGTAGAACGCGCCCACGGTGGCGCCCAGGGCCATGAGGCGCATGCACAGTTTCAAGAGCCGGTCGTCTGTACGCCGGGCGACGGTGAGGTACAGCAGGATCGACGGGACCAGGGCGGAGCCGATGCTCAGTAGGTAGACCGTCAGGTGCACGGTGCCGGCGACGTCGCCGTACTGGGCAGAGGCGAAGTCGCGGGAGCCGTCGGGGGCGATGACGGCGGGTTCAGCGAACGGGAATGCGGCAATGGCCGCGATGCTGAACACGATCAGCGCGACCATGCGCGGCTTGAAGCCAACCCAGCGGCGCCAGGCCGGCTCTTGCTCACGCGGCGGCACGACGGACTCGACCCATCCGAGGAGGAGAGTGGAGGCCAGCATGACAACCAAGTGCTTGGGCAGTACAGCCGCGTCCTTGATGCCTGTGAGGGCAGCGAGGCCATCCTCGACGAAGGACAGGCGAAGGGTCGCGCCAACGGTCAGGGCGAGGAGCACGGCCAGGAAGGACCGTTGGCCCGGCGTCGTCGGCCGGATGTAGATGCGGACCGCGACCACCACCCACAGAGGGACGGTGGTGAGCAGGTCGATTATGTCGTCTCTAGGCACGAAGTGGCTTCCAACGGCAGGGGGGTCACAGGCTGCGGTGCAGCCTGTCGACGAGGGGGTCATGGTGCCGGGCGTCGCGGGCCTTGTCAGCGGCCACCCGGCGGGTGAGGAATGCGAACCGTTCGGCCTCGTCCTCGATCCGCACGTACTCCGGATCTTGAGGACCGTCGTGCGAGCGGGCACGACCGAAGAGGCAACCGCCGAGAAAGTCCGAGCTGAGGAACTGGTACGGCTCGGGCTCCGCCGGCGGGGGAGCGGCGCGCAGGACGAGCGCCGTGTGCCGCATCTTCTGGTGGCCCCACTCGTGGGTGAGGCTGTGCGTTGCCGCATCGCCTGTCAGAGCGGGGTCCACCCAGACGGCGTCACTGCTGGCGTCGGGTCGCTGCAACCACAGTGCGTTGGCGTGAAGACCAGGGAGCGGCGACGCGCCGCGCCACAGCTCCAGGTCGCGCCCGTAGTCCACCAGGTAGTGCTCGCGCATCACGGGGAAGAGGGAGTCCACCGTCAACGGGGCAGGGACGGAGATGCCCTCGAGAGCCTTTTTGATCTTTCGGTCGTAGGGGTGCTGTATCACCTGAGTTGAACACCTTGTGGGGGGTTAGTCGCTGGACGGAGCTACTCGTTCGTTTGCCTCGTTCTCCATCGCCTCGATCTGCTCAAGTTGCTGAGCGAACCGGACGACACGTTCCTGTCCACCCGGTGACAGCCGGCGAGTGGTTCGGGCCAGGACGGCGACAGTCTGCGGCTCAGGCTCTGCACTCAGGGTTGGACGCTTGGACTCCAGAAACCGTTGCACTTCCTTCACAACTTTCTGGGAGGTCTCGCTACGGCCGTTGAACACGTCTACCGGGAGGTTGAAGGAGTCGGCGATCAGTGAGGCGATTGCGAGGCTCGGGCTCTTGATCCCGCCCGTACGGAGCTTGCGGATGGTCTCGTCGCTGATGGCTCCGGCACCGTGCTTTGCGTTGATCGCGTTGGCGATCTCCTGGTTGGTGGGAAGGATGAACTCGCCGGGCTTGTCCGGGTTCTCCCTCGCCTGGGACTTGAGGAGGAGGTTGAGGACGTCGCCGAACGATGGCGGCTGTGGCTGGGCATGAGGCTCTGTGGTCACTGTCGGGTGGTCTCCTGGCGGGATGGTGAGGCGATCACCATAGCCCGAAACCACGGATCGGTGGTCGACGCGTAAGGTTGAACCACAGATCGTTTGACGTGTGCGGTGTTGTCGTTCTTTGATTGACCTCGGAGCGGCGCGTTCCGGCCTCGGAGTGTCGCTGCCCGCACTAACCACCCATGCCCGCGCGCGGGCTGTATGAGAGGCACCGTGTGGCCAACGCCCCAGGTTGGAGGCCACTTGCGCGAGTGCTCGCGACGCAAAAGTTTCACTGACGCAATACTCGGCAGGCCTACCCGCATCGAACTAACATTCGACTTCGCGCCACACGACGGGACGGACAGCAAGTGACGATCTCTCACGACTTCTCTCTGCTTTCGGCCATCGGCCTGCAGGCCATCGCCGCCAGACAAGACCCCGCCGCATCGCACGGGCTGCCTGCCGTGGACAACTCGATCGAGTTCCGGCTCGGCCCAGAGCACACCCCGATCCAGAGCATGCAGCGCGCACGCAGCTTCGTCGCGAGGGTCCTGCCGGCGCTCCTCGCTGCTGCACCCAACGGCAAAGCCGTCGTGGAAACGACGCTCGCCGTGCTGACTGAACTCGTCGACGTCACGGCCCGGCATCGCGCCAGCGTCGACCTGAGCGGCCGGGTCTCGTACGACGGAGACCATGTCCTGATTGCGGTCGGAGAGATGAGCCGCTCGTTGCCGGCGCCCGAGGAGGAGCCGGGGCTGTACCTCGTCCACCGTCTGGCCGACGACATTGGCCAGCATCGTGACGACGGCGAGGGATATGAGACCTGGGCGTCCATTCCGGTTCGGTCGAAGGCGCAATAGTCCTATGTAGCCCTGCATTCCTGCCCACTTGCCGTTTCGGGAGGCGCGTGAGCCTGCCGTCTCCCAGGCCGGCCGCAATCTCGGAAATTGGAGGTCAGGCACCACCCTCGGGCACGCCTCCGAGCGTAGCTGCCAGCGGCGACCGGGGATCGGACGGCATCAATCCGTCTACGTTTGGTCAGGGCAGTCGATGTCGGGCGGTAGTGCGTTCGAGGCGAATGACGACCTGCCGCAGCTTGGAATTCTGTTTTCTCGGGCCATCACGCCCAAAAATGCTCACCTAGGCCACCGAACGCCTATGAATGTGTGACGCACATCACGATGAGTGTCCATATGTTGGACACTCGTAAGTTCGCCTGACGCGTCTGCGTGACGGTGCGCGCCCCCGTCCCAAGGGAGCAACGCATCCCGGAGGCACGCGGTGTTGGCAGTGTCGTGGTTATACGCGGCAGCTGTCGATGTGGGTGACATCGCGGAAGTCGGCGATGACGGGGCTGGCCATGGATTCGCGGTAGACGACTACTGCGCGGCCGTAAGGCCAAGTGGTGTCGTTGGAGAAGTCCTGTGCGGCTTCGGAGCAGCCGTCGAACATCAGGCCGCGGATGTTGTCGGTCCAGTTGGCGTCGTCGTGGTAGTCCTGCCCCTCTGGGTACGTCCCGGGGCCGAAGGTGACGAACATGGTCTGCGCTTTGGGGTTGAAGGTCACAGTCACGCTCTCGCCCAAGTACTGCTGCTGCCCCTGAAATATGGAGGCCGTGTCCTTGACCAGACGTCGAGCGGCGGCCCTCTCCGCAGATGTGGCGGGCAGCCGGGCGGCGTACCATTCGTCGACGGTCGGCTGGGCGCTGTCGCTGCGGGTGTATGCCGGTGACGGGGCGCCAGCTTGCGGGTTTACCGACGCGAGTTGTGCCGCGGAGACGGATGGCGTGGGGCTGCTGCTTGGACGGCTGGGGGAGGGCTTCGCCGTAAGAGTAGGGGTACCGGTTATCGCTGTCGGCCGGCTACTTGGTGCAGAAGCCTGTTCCCGTGAGGCATGGGATGACTGGGAGGCTGCGACAGTGCCGCCGAGACCACCCAGAATGGCAGCGGCTGCTCCAACTGCCAGATACAGCCGGGCACGGCTGCGGCGTGACGGTCCAGGCCAGGCGGGTTCGTCTTCGGACGGCAGATCCCAGTGCAGGCTGACCAAATCGGATATCAGCGTGGGTGGCTGGTGGTCGGCCGGGGAGATGACGGCGGTTGCCTGGGCCGCGAGCAACGTGGTGCAGACGTCTTCGAGTTCGGCGGCACTCGGCCGGTCGGATGGCTTCTTGGACAGGGCCTGTTCCACCAGGCGTCTAAGGTCAGCCGGTATACCCTCCAGATCCGGCTCGGCTGACATGACGCGGAAGGCGACAGCGTCCGCAGCGCCGCTACCGAAGGGAAGACGGGCGGTCGCGGCGTAGGCGATGAGGGCTCCCCAGGCGAAGACGTCGCCTTCCGGGCCGACCGCGCCGGTTCGGTAATGCTCGGGGCTGATCCAGCCCGGTGTACCGGTCATCACTCCGGTGCGTGTGAGGGAAGTGCCGTCCAGGGCGTGGGCGATGCCGAAGTCCAGCACCCGCGGGCCGGACGGGGCCAGGATGACGTTCTGCGGTTTCACGTCCCGATGGACGATGCCCGCCGCGTGCACCGCGGTCAGTGCGGCTGCGGTGCCGGCTGCCAGCGCGTACAGATGCGCTCCGACCAGGGGGGCGTTGGCCGCCAGATGTCGATCGAGGGTGGGGCCAGGAATGAAGGGCGTAGCAAGCCACGGGGTCGCAGCTTCGGTGTCGGCGTCATGGACCGGTACCAGACATGGCCCTATGACCCGCTGCGAGAGCTGTACTTCCCGCCGGAAGCGAGCACGGAACTCATCATCCGCAGCCTGCGCCGGATGGATGACCTTGACGGCCATCCGCTCTCCTGCCGCGCTGAGCGCGGCATACACAGTGCCCATGCCACCAGCGCCAAGTCGTCCCACGATGCGGTAAGGACCTACACGGCGTGGGTCGCCCTGCTGCACTGGCTGAACACGGCTGGACACGACATTTCCCCCTGGTGATCAACGGCGCACATCGGGCCGCAGCAGCGATCAATCGTATCGTCTGCCACACTCTGAGCTGGTTCGACTGCTACAGAACTTGTGGCGGAGACGCTCCTTCGCATGGGGCAGGATGGGCAGCGTAAGTAGCCGTCAAGGTAGCCATGGAGAGGTGCATCCTGCGTGTTTACGCAGGTGATAGCGCTGCGGAGACTCTCCCCGGCGTACAGGCTGAGGTAGCCGAGCCGTTTCTGGATGCGGCGGCCCGCGTGCACGCCGTCCTCAGGCGTGAGGGCGTCCACGTCG
>NZ_JBITJV010000078.1:0-20216 GCF_044460385.1 Streptomyces sp. NPDC050121
CCACCACCCGCTACCGCACCGGCGCCGATCTCCTCACTGCCGCGCAGAGCGAACACGACACACCGACAGGTTGATCCTTGACGGCTTCACAAGGCCCGCAACGTCACGAACTGCCTGCCGAAGTCCGCGCAGCCGGGCGCGACGAAGGCCATGCAGGAGATCTACAACGCCGAGGACCGCGCCCACGCGGAGAAAGCGATCGATGCGTTCGCCCGCACCTACGGCACCAAATGGCCCAAGGCCGTCGCGAAGATCAACGACGACCGGGAGGAACTGCTGGCGTTCTACGACTTCCCTGCCGAGCACTGGATCCACCTGCGGACCACGAACCCCATCGAGTCGACGTTCTCCACGGTCAAGCTCCGCACCAAGGTCACTCGCGGGGCCGGCAGCCCCGCCGCGGCACTCGCGATGGTGTTCAAGCTCGTCGAGTCCGCTCAGGCCCGCTGGCGCGCGATCACCGGCGCCCACCTGGTGCCCCTTGTCCGTGCGGGAGCCAAATTCGAAAGCGGAGTGCTGGTCGAACGTGGCACGGTGGCGGCATGAACCCGCCGTCCCTGTCTCGGACGTCCCCTCACCGCGGTCAGGTGATCGTCCTGACCGGGCCGCCTGGAGCCGGCAAGAGCACCGTGGCGCAACTGCTGGCAGATCACCTGACTCCCAGCGTGCACCTGCACAGCGACGACTTTTGGCGCTATATCAAGCAGGGCTGGATCGCGCCTTACCTGCCCGAGGCACACGAGCAGAACCAGGTGGTTCTGCAGGTACTGGTCTCGGCAGCGTTCGGCTACGCCGAGGGCGGATACCAGGTGATCTGCGACGGCATCGTCGGGCCCTGGTTCATCGACCTCTTCCGTGTGACGGCCCGGGAGCGGGCCCTGCCGCTGAGCTACGTCATCCTCCGGCCGGACCAACACACCACGCTGGAACGGGCAACAAGCCGGACCGACGACGCTTTGACCGACCCCGAGCCGATTCGCTCACTGCACGGCCAGTTCAGCAACCTGGGTGCCTATGAGGCCCACGTCCTGGATTCCACTACCCTGACCGCTCAGGCAACCGCCGACAGCATCCTGCAAGGCGTCGCGAGGGGCTCCTACCTCCTCAATCCGAGCGACAGCACCACCGATGCGAACGACTCGATCCACAACTCTTGACAATGGCTCCTCGAGCCGCCCGGGCGGGGCCGAACGGCATCGCAGCCAATGACGTGTACGCGGGTGTGGGCCGGTTGCGCCTGGGCTGAGGGCCTTGTCCCACCGCGAGTCGGCGGGGATCATGACCGCGTGCAACGCCGAGAGGAACTCCACGAACTGCTCCCATGCGCCGGACTCACGGTTGTCGAGGACGTGCGCCCGGGCAGTCTGTTCCCGCCGGAAGCCGGCTGGCGGATCGCACGGGGGATCGCGGCGCCGGACGGCGCGGTCGGGGAAGCGCTCGACGCCGAGTGGTGGCGCCGCCTTGCAGGTGCCGACGGCGAGTTCCTGGTGACCGTCCTCGGACACCGGATTGGCGGCAACGACTCCTGGTGGACCCGGGTCCGCTCCGCCGGCGACGGTGTGCCGGGGCTGACAGGTGACCCCGGGTTCGTGGCGCTCTCCCTCGACGGGCAGGTGCTGCTGGCGGAGGTGCCCGGCGCGGACGGGCCTCGGGTGACGGCCCTCGACCGACTGCCGGAGCGGCTGGAGGAGGCCGCCGAGGCCGCCGGCCGCGAGACGGAGGTCGAGCGCGCCGAGGTGTGGGCGGCGGTGCCCTGCCAGCCAACATGGCCTTTGCACTGGGCGGAGGGGATCGGGTCCAATCCGGCCGCGCCGGACGAGCTGCTGATCCGGCTGCTGGATGTGGAGGTGGGCTTCCTGCACGGCTGCGACCGGCCCGCCGTACTCGACGCCGCCGTGGCGCATCCCGATCCGCGGGTGCGCTCGAGGCCCGCGGACACCTTCCGGCCCAAGCTCACGTCCGATCAGTGGGTACGCCTGGTCCGCGCCGAACCGTCGCCGAGCCGGCGAGTGCTCTGGGCCGAGCATGCCTGCGCCTGGGGCGTCAAACTCCCCGGGGACCTGTACGACGACCTCCTCGCCGGCCCGTCCCGCGCTCAGGCCGCCGAACTCCCGGGGCTCCCCGCACACCACCTCCCCAGCCTCGCGGCCGACGCCGATCCCCGGGTGCGGGCGACTGCCTGCGCCCGGTGGGAAGACCTCGCCGCGCCGCTGCGGGCGCGACTGCTGGCCGACACCGACGACACGGTGCTTACGGCGGCGCTGCTCGCCCACCACACCGGCGTCCCCATGCCTCACGAGGTCTTTGCCGCGCTGCCCGCGCCCCGGCGCGCGCTCGAACAGTGCCGTCTCTCGCCCGAGCTGGAGGCGGAGCTGGTCCGGGACGGAGACGCGAAGGTACGCCGAGCACTGGCCGCCAACCCGGCGCTCAGTGCCCACAGCGTCGCCGTCCTGGCGGAGGACCCATACGACGACATCCGCTCGGCGGTGGCACTGCGGCCCGACCTCAACGAGGAACAGCGTGCCGCGGTGCGCTACGACTTCGACCCGACGTCGATGTCGCGCACTCTGCCCTGGGTCGAGGGCCTGCACGGTGACGCCGACGCGATGCGCCGCCTCGCCGTATCGTCCCATCCGCTCATCCGCCGAAGCGTGGCCCGTGCCCGGCATCTTCCACCGGACGTCGTGGAGCGTCTGGCCCGGGACGAGGACCGGACGGTCCGCCTGTTCCTCGCCGAATCGTGCGATGACGCCCCGGCCGAGATGCTGCTGGAGGTCTGGCGCTGGTGGGACGGCAGCTTCACTCACCCCGACCGCCCCCGCAGCCACCCCAACTTCCCCCGTACGGGCCTGCTGCGCTATGCCAGCGACCCCGGTGGGCGGATGCGCCGCCTGGCCCTGGACGATCCGGAGTCCACGCCTGCCGACGTCGCACGCCTCGCCCGCGACCCAGAAGCCGAGGTGCGCCGCCGCGCGGCCGAGGACAGCCGGCTGTCACCGGCCGACGCGGTGCGGCTGCTGAACGACCCAGCGGCCCACGTCCGCGGGACCGCGATGCGCAATCCGCGGCTGCCAGCCCGCGTCCTTGCCGGACTGCTGCACGACCGCGACACGGCATGCGCGGCGGTCACCAATCCGGCGATCCCGGTCCCCGTCCTGCACCGCATCCTGGCCGCGGCCGCGGCAGCCGTGGCAGCCCGGCGCTGAACACCGCCATCCCGCCGGGCGGCCGTGGCGGTCTGACTCTGAACTCCGGCACACCCCCGCCCGGGCGGCTCGAGCTGGCCCCACTGGTGCAGCAGAGGCTTTCGCTGGCTGCGGCAGAGACCGGGCCATGCTGGCACGGGGCCGCTTCGAGTCGTCATGCCGGGGCCGTTTGACGACGCCGTAGCCACGTCGCGCCTTGACGGCCGGCCGTAGGGGAAGTAGCCGAGAGCCCGCCGACCCCACAGCCGTAGCGAGCGAACCCACGTCAGACTCAACGCCGTAGAGGCAGGATCGCCACCAGTTCCCAGGCAGAGCCCTCCGAGATTCAGCGAACTCGTCGGTTTCCGGACGCACGGACGGAAAGGCATCCCTGCTGCTCGCCTTCAACGGCGCCGTCCTCGCCGGCCTCGCTTCCATCGCCGACAAGGACCTGCCGCCGGTGACGAAGGTCTTCGGCGCGCTCGCCGTGCTCGCCCTGGGCGCAGCCGCCGTGCTGCTCCTCCTGGTGGTCAGGCCCCGCTTACGCGGCGACGACCGGGCGTCCTTCCCGTACTGGGCACGCTTGGACGACGACGAGATCCGCGCCTGCATGGACGGCGACACCCGGGCCTCCCGCGTCCGAGTCCTGTCCAACCTCGCCGTACGGAAGTTCACGCACCTGCGACGTGCGGTCGACCTGTCGCTGGCCGCGCTGGTCCTGCTCGCGCTGGCCTCCGCCGGCCTCGCGCTGTGACGGTGCCCGCAATGCCCCGCACGCGACTCGATCGCGTCCGCGCCTCCATCGGCATCGCCCAACTCGCCCTCCAGCAGCTCGAGGACGACCTCACCGCCGACGACGTCGACCAGGTGGAGCTCGCCGCGATCCTGCGCGAACTCATCGAAGACACCGACCAGCCCGCCGGACTCATCCCGGCCCTCGCGCAGATGGTCACCGCCGCGGCGCGCCGGGCTGCGCAGATCGAGCCCGACCGCGACGGCGACGCCTCCTGCCCGCTGCACGAGGCCGCCGCCCTGATCACCGACAACGCCGGGCAGCTCCTGATCTGGGCAGCCCGCGCCCTTCACCCCCAAGGAGAAGCCGAATGACCGCCCCTCTCTACCCGGACCTGCCCGAGAACGCGCTCCTGGTGCTGATCGGAGCATCCGGTGCTGGCAAGTCCACGCTCGCTGGCACCTGGCCGGAGCACCAGGTCGTCAGCCTCGACAAGCTCCGGGGCGTCGTGGCCGACGACTTCTCTGTCAAGTTCAGCGTGTTGAGACATGGTCAGCCAACTGCCGCAGTGAGCCGGCTACGGAAGGAGAACAGCGAACTGCGCCGTACTCTCGCTCTGTACGAGGAGGCCATCCGCCAGCTGGCCATCGAAAACGACGCACTGCGCAGCGGCGGCACCGTTCTTCCACTGCCCAACCGCAGCACGCCCGCGCCACCCGGGCCGTCCTGAATGCGACACCCCCGCAGGCGCCTGGCGTGGATAAGGTCGCTGGGCGTGGCGCTCAGCCGACTACCGGTGATCAAGGGGAGTTGATCAAGCCGTGCGTGCCGACGGCGTGCTCGTTCCTGCCCGGGTCGCGTCCGCGCCCCAGCTGGCCAGCAGTCGCAGAGCCTCCGCCGACGGGGAGTTCGGTTCGGCGTGGTAGGTCACCAGCATCTGCTCGTGGTCGTCGGCCTGGTGGAACGACTCGAGGCGGAGGTCGAGTTCGCCGACGAGCGGGTGGTGCAGGCGCTGGATACCGTGGCACTTCTCCTTGACGTCGTGGGTGGCCCACAGCCGCCGGAACTCCTCGCTCTTGACGGAGAGTTCGCCCACCAGCGCGGACAGTCGGGGGTCGTTGGGATGGGAGCCGGCGTCCATGCGCAGCTGAGCGACGACGTCGCTGGCTTTGTGCTCCCAGTCCACGAACAGGTCGCGGTACTCGGGCCTCAGGAACACCAGCCGCGCCCAGTTCTGCTCCCTGGCCGGCAGCTCGGCCCAGTCGCCGAAGACCGCCGCGGCCATCCGGTTCCAGACGAGGATGTCCGAGCGCCGCCCCACGAGGATCGCCGGAACACCGTCCATGGTGTCCAGCAGCGTCCGCAGGGGGCCCCGTACCTGCTGGGTGCGGCCGGCCGGCTTCTTCTTCTGTTTCGGCTTCGCCAGGTGCGTGAGGTGGGCGTGCTCGGCGTCGCTCAGCCTGAGGGCGCGGGCGATGGCGTCGAGGACCTCCGGCGACACGTGCCGCCCGTTGCCCTGCTCCAGGCGTGTGTAGTACGCCACGGACACCCCGGCCAGCTGCGCCAGCTCCTCGCGGCGCAGCCCCGGTACCCGCCGGTATCGCCCGTAGTCCGGCAGTCCCACGTCCTCCGGCTTCAGCCGGGCCCGGCGGGTGCGCAGGAACTCACTGAGCTCGGCACGCGGGTCCAGAGCGCCGGCGGCCAGCTCGTGCACCGGTTCGGGGTATTCGTCCATGCCTCGAGTATCCACGGTCGCACGCACACCTTCCTGACCCAACCAGTGGTAGGCACCGCGCACGTACGCAAAGCCGTGACCTGGGTGGATGCCGGATCGTCCAGCACGCTGGCCACTGTGCCCGGCTAGAAGACGGCCGGGGCGTGGCCCGGATCAAGAACGGAGTACATCCCATGAGCGCAACACAGGGGATCGAGTCGAGGACGCACCAGAGCGAGACGGCTGCGGAGGTGGTGGGCCGCCTTCGTGCGACGTTCAACACCGGTGTCACCCGCCCATTGGACTGGCGCGTCGACCAGCTGCGGCGGCTGCGGGCCCTGCTGGTGGAGAACGAGCAGGAGCTGCTCGATGCGCTCTGGGCGGATCTGAGGAAGAACGCCGTCGAGGCGAAAATGCAGGAGATCGACTTCACCGTCGCCGACATCGACGAGGCACTGGCGAACCTCGAGAGCTGGCTTGAGCCCCGCCCAGTGGAGGTTCCTGCCCACTTCGGTCCCACGACCACGGCCTACACCACGTACGACCCGCTCGGGGTCGTGCTGGTGATCGCTCCGTGGAATTTCCCGCTGCACCTTCTCATCGACCCCATCATCGGCGCGCTGGCCGCCGGGAACACCGTGGTGGCCAAGCCGAGCGAGATGTCGGTGCACACCTCGGCGGTCGCTTCCCGCCTGCTGCGTGAGTACTTCGACGCCGACGTGCTCACCGTGGTCGAGGGGGGCGCCGAGGAGACCACGGCCCTGCTGGCGCAGCGTTTCGACCAGATCTTCTACACGGGCAATGGCACGGTCGGCCGGATCGTCATGGCAGCGGCAGCCAAGAACCTCACCCCGGTCACGCTTGAGCTCGGGGGCAAGTCGCCGGTCTTCGTGGCACCCGACGCCGACGTGGACGAGACCGCGAAGCGGCTGGTCGGCGCCAAGTTCGGCAACGCGGGGCAGCAGTGCATAGCCCCCGACTACGTACTGGCCGATCCGGCCACCGCCGCCGCACTGGTTCCCGCCCTGCGCGCGGCGGTCGACGCCCAGTTCGGCTCCACCCCGCAGACCTCAGCCGGTTTCGGCCGGATCATCAACGAGCGGCATTTCGACCGGCTCACCCGTCTGCTGGATTCCGGCCGGGCGGCGGTGGGAGGCCAGCACGACCGTGACGACCTGTTCATCGCACCGACGGTGCTCACCGATGTCGACCCCGCATCGCCCATCATGCAGGAGGAGATCTTCGGTCCGATCCTCCCCGTCGTCGAAGTCGAAGACCTCGATGCCGCCATCGCCTTCATCAACGAACGCGACAAGCCCCTCGCCCTCTACGCCTTCACCACCTCCGAGGACATCAAGTCGCGCCTCGTGAAGGAGACGTCCTCCGGCGGCGTCGCCTGGGGCCAGCCGGTGATACAGCTGCTCATGCCGGGACTGCCTTTCGGCGGCGTCGGCGAAAGCGGCTTGGGCCGGTACCACGGCCGGTACTCCCTGGAGACGTTCAGCCACCTCAAGGCCGTCGCGGACGTGCCGCTCAGCTAGGCCCGAGCTTTCGTGGAGCAGGCTGTCCGAGGGGCGATCGGCCGGCGGAAGGCCTCAGGCCGGTGAGGATGAGGAGCGCTGAGATCGCTGTTCCCGCCACCGCCGGAAAGCGCGTTCCAGGTGAAGCCGTGTATCGGTCCTTCGCGGGGGCGCGTCGAGGGAGTCGGTCGCGGCGCGGGGTGCAGACACCGATCCGTACCGACTTCGGCGGCGGCACCCGTGACTTCGTCACCTGGCTGACTGCTGATCGTGCGCAAGCAGCGAACGCCCGTACTGCGGCGGGCAGTTGCGCTTGACCGGCGTCGACGCCGACGGCATGCGGCTCTCGCCGCGTTCGCCGCCAGCACCACCCACACCCCTATCGCGGTCGTGCAGCCGCGTCACCGTCAGCGGGCCCGCGCCTGCCCGAGGACCGCATCCGCGCCTCCGCCGGGACAGCGTGGACCCCCTGCGTCGCAGGCCTTCATCCCATTCTCCTCCGTATTGCAGAAAGAAACCCATGACTGCCAACGTTTCAGAAGTTTCACCCGTCCCGTCGCTTTTCTCCCCCGTCTCGCTCGGGAAGATCGAGCTCGCTGTCACGACCAGCCGTAAGTGAGGTCTGCGTCGACTATTCGAGAGCCTCTGGCCTGTGGCATCTCGACTAGGGCCGGACAACTCATTGAAACGCCTGACCTGCTGCTTCTCTGATTCGAGGCCCTCTGACCTGGCGCGCCGCAACTTGATCCGGACACACATCAACTGCTCTCGGACGCGGTATGAGGCAGCGGTCGAGAAGGCTTTTGGGGTCCTGCGGTTTGCCGGTGGGCGGGCGAGAGCCTGTAGCCCCCGCCCGACTGCCGGTGGGTGCGAGGGCTTCCGACTTGCCTTGCTTGCGGAGATGATCGGCTGAGTATGCGATGGCCGCAAAGGCGGCGCCCCGACGGCTGGGAGATCGTTTCAGTGCCTGACCTGCCTGCCCCGAGCTCGACGGGTGTCCGTATTGCTGGTGACCGCTATCAGTGGCTGGCTGCGTGGCAGGGGTGTGTCGCCGCTGTCCGGGATGCGGCGCTGCGTGTGTCCAACCCGGTGGTGGCGGTGGGCGTCGAGGTCGAGGACGCGGGGAACCTGGACGACGTCGTCTTGTACCGGCAGGTGCCGCCGCACACCTACATGCAGGTCAAGTACGCCGCGGACAGCTCTACCCCGGTCAACGAGGACTACCTGCTCAAGCTCAGCGATCGCGGCGGCCCGTCGATCCTGTGGAAGATGGCGCAGGCCTGGGAGAAGCTCACCGAGGACGGTACTCCGGTCGATCTTGCGTTGCTGAGCAACCGGTCCCCGGATGCGGAAGACCCGCTGATCTCGCTGCGGGACTCCCGCACTCAGCTTCTTGTGCCGCAGGCGGCGCAGCAGGGCGCGGGCTCGAAGAGGGAGAAGGCGCGCAGGCGTTGGGCCGACGGCGCCGGGCTGAGTGAGGAGAGGCTGCTGGAGCTGTTGAAGGTGCTGCGCTTCGATCTGGCGCGAGACGTGACGCATCTGCATGAGCACTTGCAGATGCTGATGTTTGCCGCAGGGCTGCGGTTCAGTGAGGAGGCCATGCACTCCGGCGCGGACCTGGGTGGCCCGTCAAGTCGCCGACGGGCAGCGCCGCTTGTCCCTGGCGGACATCAGGGAGGCGATCCGGGCTCTGCGCCTGGAAGCCGGCTCATCGCGTCCGGTGCTGTCCATCGCCACCCTGACTTGACTTTGTCGGGGATCTTGGAGCGGTCGAGTTCAACTGCCCAGCGTTCGCCAGGACTTCGACCGGGGGATGTCGTGCTGGTCCAGGAAGGTCTGGAAGGCGGTCGGTGGCCGTGGTGAGGGGGTTTCCTCAGTCGGTGGCAGGCTGCTGAGGCGTTCGATGTTCACGGCGATGGCCGTGAGTACGTGTTGCAGATGGGTTTTCGGCTGTCCCCGGTAGCGGCAGTGGCGCATGCCGTGTCCATGGGCGAACTCGTTGATGGTGCCCTCGACTCCGGAGTGGACCGCGTACCGGGTCTTCCAGTCGGGGGTCTGCTGTTCGGCGCGGACGCGGAGTTGCAGGTCGCGGAGTTCTCGTGGGGGAAAGCCCAGAGTCCGGGCGCTGTCGGCTGTGGTGGTGCACCGGGTGCGGACTGGGCAGGGGCGGCACTGGCTTTTGGTGAACCGTGCCACGATCAGTGGGGCGGCGGTGGGCGAGGAGGTCGGGTAGGGGCCGTGCCAGTTCTTGCTGACCTGGCCCTGGGGACAGGTGACCTGCCAGCGGTCGAAGTCGATGTGGAAGTCGTCCCGGCCGAAGCCCTCGTTCTTACGGTGCTGGCGGGTGGGGTTGCCCGGCAGTGGACCGCTGACGGTGACCTGGTGTTCGTGCTCGGCCCGCTCCAGGTGGACCAGGGAGGTGTAGCCGCCGTCGGCCAGGTGCTCGGCCGGCAGCAGCCCGCGACGCGCCAGACGGGTGTGGATACCGGGCAGGGCCTGGCCGTCGTTGGTGGCGGCCGACGTGGTGGCCACGTCCGTGATCACGTTGACGCTGTCGGAGGCACACGTCTCGGTGACATGCGCGGCGAACCCCTTCCATCTGATGATGTGCCCATGGCGGACGTAGCGGGCCGTGATGTCGTAAGGGGAGTCGATCGCCGAGGAAGAAGGCGGTAGCCCGCTGTCGTCGGCGGTGCGCCAGCGCAGGCGGCCTGCCGCGTCGCGGTAGTAGTTCTGCACGACGATCTGCCGCAGGGCCTCGGCCTGCGGGCCGGGACGGTAGCCGGATCCGTGCCGGTGGAGATGCTCCAGCAGCCGACAGGCGTCGTCGCCGGCGGCGAGGATCCTGGTCTTGGGCCGGGTGGGATTCTTGCCCAGGCGGACCGGACGGCCGTAGCGGTGCCCCCACTCTTCGTCGACCAGGCCGACCAGCAGGTGCCCGGCCGTGCGGGCGACTTCTTCCAGCGCGGCGCGGACGGCCTCGGTGACCAGTTCCAGCCGGGTCAGGTCGCGTACAGCGGCCAGGACATGGGTGGAGTCAGTGCGCTGCGTGGTGCGCTCGCGTACAAGTCCGGCCTCTTTCAGGCGGGCGAGCGCGAGGTCGAGAAGTCGGTCGGCGCGGTCGTCCTGAGCCAGGCGCTTGCGGAAGTCGGCCAGCACGCTGTGGTGGAAGCCGGGATCGTCCAGCTCCATGGCCAGGGCGTATTTGAAATCGATGCGGCAGCGGACCGCTTCTGCTGCTTGCCGGTCCGACAGACCCAGCAGGAACTGCAGCACGCAGACAGTGGCCAGCTGGGCGGGCGAAAGACCGGGACGGCCGTCGCGCGGGCACCAGTCGGCGAAGTCCTCGTCGTGCCACAGCCCGTCCAACCGGTCCCGCACCCATATCGCCGTCGTGCCGTCCGGGTTGCTCTCCCGCGCGATCTGCGCGGTCAGAGAAGGGACTTGCTCACCGGAACGGGAACGGAGGGACAATGCACACCCCAACAACTACATCGGCCCGCGGAACAGCCCCGAGCATGCCCGTTGATCATGCTCCCGCACCGGGAAACGACAAGATCCCCGACAAAGTCAAGCTGAGAAGTTGTTGCCTTTCCGGACTTGAGGACTGCGTTTCTGCTGGTGGGGCATAGGTCGGCGGTCTCGTGGGAGTAGTGGCGTGTCATGTTGTCGCTCCCCGGGAGGTCGTGGATGCCGTCGGTTGTTGGACTGCTGGAACAGTACGAGTTCGCTGCTCGCCGTCGTGTTGACGGGCTGCGGGAGGAGGCCGATCGAATCCAGGCCGAGTTGGCCGCGGCCGAGCAGGAGTGGCAGGAGTGGGTGATCGCCCGCAGGCGAGTCGATGACGTGCTGACTGCGGACACCGGCACCGCGGCCGTGGAGGTCGCCCAGGAAGCGCGGGACACGGATGCGCGGGCGACCGTCCGGGATGCGGCGAAGGTGAAGTCGCAGGTGTCCGTGTGGCGTGAGGGTCTGGCCTGGTCGGTGTTGTCGGCGGACTACCAGCGCATTCTGCAGGTGGCAGCCGACCGGGCCCGGCTCGGGCAGGGGCCGGTGACCTGCCAGGAGATGGCCGCCGCGTTCGGCATGGACGTGGTGCTGGCACGGGTGGAGGCTCTGCGGTCGAAGGCGAAGCGCCTGGTCGCGCGCGGCTGGCTGGCCGAGCCGGCCGCGGGCCGGTTCACGCCCGCCCACGGTGTGGCCGGGCCGGCAGACCCCAACGCAAAGGACTGGACGAACTTCGTCAAACGCGACTGGACCGGCTACATCAGCAGCCGGCGAAGTGACAGCTAAGAAGTCGGTGTCTCTCGTTCGTGAGCGCCGGCATCATGGTCGTCGGTAGGTTCATGCGCGAGAGGACGAGTGCGACGGGTGTCTGGAGACGGGCAGGCGGATCTGACGGAGCTGTGGCAGCAGCGTTGGCCCAGTTGCCCGCCGGTTGGGTACAAGCTCCGGGGCCCGTATCGGGATGTCTGGGTACGTCTTCACAGCCTGCCGGAATCGAAGCGGTATGCGGAGGACGAGAGCGAGTACACCGTCGTCCTGGAGCGTTACAACACCGTCCTCGATGAGCTGTTCGCTGGTGCGGACGTGTATGTGATCACACCGCTCTGGACGACCGAAGCAGAGGTTCCACCATCGCAGGCCGTCACCGGGTATTGGCAGAGCCTGCTGGTGGAGGACGATCCTGACCCTGCGTTCCGCACGTACTGCCACCTCTTCGCCGCCCGCCGGCCCTGGCGGCGTGGCTGCATCGACGAGTTGCTCCGAGACATCGCCGACGACAAGGTGGCGGGCGTCCTCATCACCGACACCCGGATGCAGCGCATCCACCACCCCTACGACGGTGGCGCCGACGTTTTCCTCGCCACGTCCGAGGAACGGGACCGGGTGCGCGACCGGCATGCCGACTGGCTTTCCCGTCACCCCTCGGGTCTCTGACCGGCTCGGATCTCCGCCCCGCTCGGAATCGTCTCCACTGCAAGTACCGGGTTGAGAGGCTCCACGAGCTCTTTGGTGGCGACGGCCACGAGACGCGCGGGCGCATCACCGTCCAGCAAGGCGCTCACATATTCGATGGCCTCCGCAGGCGAGAACATCGGCAGCCTCTGGCGCAGTGTCCGCACAGCGTGCACGCGTCCGCGTGCAGCGGCGACTTCGCACAGCGCATCGTGTAGATCGTCTACTGCGGTACGCACCGGCAGCCCACGTATCCGGGCTCGATAGTCGGCCTCCCACTCCCCGGTTACCGCGGAGACGACGCCAACCCGGTGCAGTCCACCGTCGACACGGTCGACCAGGTAAGGCCCGTTACCGGCCAGCATGAACTCCGGGTTCCGGGTGAGCACGAACTCCTCGGAGGTCCAGGAGACGATCCACACCAGCTCGTGCTCCTCGACGTCGACCACAGCCATCCGCATCGCGTCCACACCCGCAGCCCGCCACTGCTGATAGTCGCGCTCCAGCTGGTCCTCGACAGCCTGAACGGCGGCCTCTCGCTCGATCACGCATGCAGCTTCCCGCGCCGGCCCCTCTCTCGACCAGCGAATTTGCACGTCCCAGGGGCGCGTACGAGGCGTCTGACGGACCTTCTTGGCCAGGAATACGGCAGCAACGGAACAGTGCTCTGCGCCAGTAAGCCGGGGACGTTGTGTTCTGGGAGGTATGCGGAGAGGCGACGAGGGCAGGATTCGAACCTGCGTCCACCCGGGATCAGAGCCGGGCGCTCCTCCGCAGAGCTTCCTCGTCGCCACCGTGATCATTGCTTGGGCCGCTGTGCGGGTCAACTGATTTGCAGGGGCGGACACGCGCGGGGATTGCCGTCGGTCACGTCCACTCCTGAGCGGCAACACGCTTCCCCTTGCCGGAGAAGACTCCTGCCGAACGGAGAGCGCTGGCCATGAGCGGGTCGGCGACGGCGACGCCGTGTACCAGCTCGGGTGTCCGCCGGAAGGCGACGGCCTCAGCCGCTGGCCTGGGAGCCGTCCAGGCGCCGGCTATCGGGTCCACCCGATGCCGGGCGCAAGCTGCTTCGACGAGCGAACGTGGGCATTCCTTCTCACCCCGCAGTACTTCCCAGGGCAGAGGAAGGTCCGCCCAGACGTAGGTGTCCGGGTGCAGCCCGCCGCCGCTCATGCGGTGCCAGTACGCCACATCGGCCGCCATCAGGCGGGGCACCTTGCCAGGGCAAATCCGATCCAGGATCTCGTACTGCCCCAGCTTGGTTAGCAGCGCGAACCAGTGGGCCCGGGCCGTATTCCATGCCTGTGCGGCCTGGTTCCACGTCGACGAGTCATCGCCACGGCGCACGATCATCGTGTCGCGTTCCAGCGGATGCCGGTTCCAGGCGTCCTCCAGTAGACCGGCGGCCTGGCGCAGGAAGCCGTTCCACCGAACCAGCAGCTGGGTGAGGTCCTGGTCGGACACATGGGCCAACACTTCAGCTGTGGGGTGCACATGCGCGACCGCGTACCAGCAGGCCCGCTCGGGGCAATTCCTCAGGCGCTGGAACAGGGCCTCGGCGACCTCGTCGTAGACCTGACGCTGGCGACCGTGGGTGAATACGCTGCGCATGTAGCCGCGCGCCGTGACGTAGGCGATGAAGGCCGCCGTGTCCGGGTCTGTGGCGAACAGCTCGTACGGCAGGACGTGGGCGAGGGCACCTTTGCCGGTGATGGCCACTTCGCCTCGGCGCTGCTCGTGGATGAGCCGGGTCAGTTTGGCTTCCATCCGGCGCAGTAGTCGGAAACGCTTGTTGTACTGGCGTTTGGAAATCTCCCCGAGGCCCGCCGCCGTGCGCTCGGTCCGGTTGAGGCGGTCCATGCCGAAGTCGTTCTGCCCGTACGAGCGGCCGATCTCCTCACCCGCTCGCCGGATCACCACCTCGATTTGGGCTGGATCATCCCCGGCGTTGTCCGGAAGGTCCGGCACGCTCATGAACAGGTTTGCCGCGCGGGCAAGCTGGCGCTGTGCGCCAACCGGACGGGCGAACTCCTCCCGCATGGAGGTATAGCCGTGCCAGAGATTGCGCAGCGAGTGCTCAGCCGCTTTGGCAAGCGCCGCCCCGGTCGCTGTATCGAGGTCAGTGCCCTGGGCGGCGTACAGATCCTGGATGAGCCGGGCCACATCTTCCGGACGCTTGCGCAGTGTGAGCGAGGCGTGCAGTTCACGGAGGAGCTGTTCGAATGTGGGCGACGGCATGAGGCTCACCTTGTCATCACCACGACTGGGTCTCCACTGCTTATCCGCACACCGCAGTCACAGAGCCGAGCTACGCAGCGTTGATCTCGGCGTACCCCTCGATGGCCGGCCTTGGATCCGAACTGCCTCGCCGCTCTGCGTTGCTTGCGCCCAGGAATACGACAGCTCAGGAACAAGTGCGCTGCGCCAGTACCGCTGCGCACCAAGGGCTCCTGCGACCCCTGCTTCTCGGGTTACGAGCCCAGCCCGGACACCTACATCACGCCCCGGCCAAGCACCTGCTGGCGGCCTGACCAACGAGTCACGTGAAGGAGAAGTCACCCATGGCACTCAGCAGCCTGTTCACCCGCCGCTCCGCCATGCCGGACCCGGCGACCTGGACCCCGGAAGGCACGA
Source organism: Streptomyces sp. NPDC050121 (assembly GCF_044460385.1). NCBI lineage: Bacteria > Bacillati > Actinomycetota > Actinomycetes > Kitasatosporales > Streptomycetaceae > Streptomyces > Streptomyces sp. NPDC050121. Next base: position 14,749 of record NZ_JBITJV010000078.1, read on the forward strand.
CCGTCGTCCAGCGCTACCGCAACGTCCTCGGAGCGCCGGACGGCGCGGTCGTCCTCGTCTACACCCACGACAACGACCGCAACACGGCCTACTACGCGGCCGCCTGCCTCGGCTGCACTTTCCGCGTAGCCCGCAACCGGCACGGCTCCGTGCGCCTGTCCGAGAACGACGCGGCCGACCTCGCCAACACCCACGCCGCCAGCTGCCGGGCGATGAACCGCGGCGTCCCGGCCGCGCCCGACAACTACCTCGCGGCGAAGATGGTGCGCGACCGGCTGCGGAGCATGCGCGAGTACGGCACCACCAGCCCCCGCCACGTCAGCCTGAGCGACTTACACGCGGACCGCGTCGACCTCCAGCGCTCGGACGACTTCATCAAGCAGATGATGCTCCACCTGGTGAGCAGCGAGCCCGACTTCCTCACCACCGAGCCCCACGCCCGCGGAACCGGCACCTACTTCCTGCTCCAACCGCACCCGGCCCGGAGCTGACCCGGTGCGCGCCCGCACCGCCCTGCTGCTGGCTGCCGCCTTGCCGATCACGGCCACGGCGGCCGCCGTCACGCTCAAGGCCGGCCACTGGCGGCTCACCTGCTCCCGGCACGGCATCTGGCTGGAGCCGGAACCCCGGCCGCGCTGCGCCGACTGCCACGGCGCCGGCGGCTGGTGGACCAACGGCCCCTACCCGGACATGGAGGCCTGCTGGTGCTGGTCCGACCGGCGCGAGCTGCACATCCGGCTGAGGCCCCGCCCGCCGATCCCTGACGAACCCCCCTTCTGACGGCCCTCCGTGCCGCCCCGACCCGCCACCGAAGGCGCTGGCCGGGGCAGTGCGGAGGACCGGGCAGTCCAGCCCGCTCCCTCACCGCCACGCGATGAGGAGCACCGCCCCATGACCACCGCTTCCGTCCAGGCCTCCGACACGTACCTGGAGGAGCTCACCCACCGGCTCGCCGCCGACTGGCTGGCCTACCGCCATCAGCGCTGGCCCGCCTCCGTCAACCCGCACTTGTTGGTCAGCCAGAAGATCGCCCTCGACCCGGACCACCCGGCCGTGCACAGGGTCACCCTCGGCCAGGTCATCCCACCCAACGGACCGACCCTCGATAGGCTGCGCCAGGACCGCATCCTCGACGAAGCCATCGCCACCGGCGACCCGCTCAAACTCATGAGACTCTTCGGCATCACCGAACAGACCACCATGCGCTACATCGGCACCGCCTACCCGGAGCGAACCGCGAAACTGCCCAGGTAGCCGGACTCCTCTCACTCAATCGCAGTGAGAAGGGCATCCGCTGGGGCGGACGCCCTATGTCCAACGCGGCCTGACCAGGAGCCGGGTTGGCATCCCCGGCATATCACTAACCGACCCGCTGCATTGCCTTCTGGTGCCGTTCCGCCATCGCGGCCCCGGACTCGCGGCGGGCCATCCTGCGCAGGACGGATGGTGCGAGGAGCAGCCCGGCGGCTGCCCAGGCGCCCAGCACGCCCGCTGTCTCCAGGTGCCGCCAGGATTCGCCGATCTCGGCGGCGACCGCATCGGCCGGCAGCAGCGCCGAGCGGAGACCAAGGCCGAGCCAGTACACGGGGAAGATCTGCCCGACGGTCTGCAGCCACTCGGGCAGCTCGGACAGGGGGAAGTAGATCCCGGAGATCACGATGAGTCCCATTACCGGGAGCATCAGCAAGCCGACGGTGCGCGGACTGCTGACCAGTGAGCCGATGACGGCGCCGATCGGCAGGGTCGCGAGGAGACCCAGCGGCATCACCCACACCAGCGTCAGCAGCGCTCCGCCGCCCTGCCGGGCCACCCCGTCCACCAGGAACACGCCGACGGCGAAGGGGAGGGCCATGGAGACGAGAGCCGTACCCGACACCATGATGATCTTGCCGACCAGGTGGCCGACCATGCCATGCGGCACGGCCTTGGCCCGCAGCAGGGTGCCGTCCTCGCGCTCGGTCGCGAGCAGCTGTGCCGTGGTCATCATGCCGGTAAACGCGAGCGTCATGCCCAGCATGCTCGGCAGCATGAATGCGCCGGTTGAGATGCCGGCGCCCTTCAGCGGGTCGTCCTTGAGTAGGAACAGCGGCACGAGGAGCAGGACCGTCCAGAGTACGTAACCGAACACGTCCTGGCCGGTGGTGAAGGTCTGCCGGAGTTCCGTCCAGCCGCGCCGCACTCCTACTCCCGCCGCGTACCACACCGGACTCATCGCGATCCCTCCCCGAAAGCGTGCACCGTCCGATCATCGGGAACGCTCCTCGCCTCGAGCTCCCGCACCATCGTCAAGTAGGTGTCCTCCAGGCTCGCCCGGCGCACCTCCAGCCCGCCGATCGCCTCGCCGTGCTCCTCGAACAGCCGACGGACGAACCGGGTGGGCTCGGCCGTCGCCTCCTCGAAGGGCCGCCCGTCCCGCGTCCAGCGCACAGTGGCCTCGGCCGATGCCTGCCGCGACAGCTCCTCGGCCGAGCCATCGGCCACGATCCGGCCGCCGGCCAGAATCAGGATCCGGTCGGCGAGCCTCTCCGCCTCGGCAAGGTCGTGCGTGGTCAACAGGACAGTGGTGTTCTCGTCCGCCAGCCCGCGTACCAGGCCGTGGAACTCGTTCCTCGCCTCCGGGTCCAGACCCGCCGTCGGCTCGTCCAAAGACAACACCTCAGGCCTGCCTACGATGCCGACGGCCACGTCGAAACGCCTGCGTTGCCCGCCGGACAGAGTTCCGACCCGCTTGTCCGCCTGCTCGGTCAAACCCACTGGGGCGAGGAGCTCGTCAACGTCCCACGGCCGCCGCACGAGGGCGGTGGAGTACGGCGCGTAGTACGAGCCAAGATGGGCCAGCAGTTCCCGCACCCGCCACTTGCCGTGGTCGCGCCAGGACTGCAACACGATGCCCAGGCGCGCACGCCACCGCTCGTCCCCGCCAGCCGGATCTGTGCCGAGGACGGTCACGTCACCGGCCGAGCGCATCCGGAAGCCTTCCAAGACCTCGATCGTGGTCGTCTTGCCCGCGCCGTTCGGGCCGAGCAGCAGGACGACTTCGCCTCGTCGGGCCGTGAAGCCGACACCCTTCAATACGTCCTGGCTGCGGTAGCGCATCCGCAGATCCCGTACGGCGATGACCGTGTCGCTCTCTGGCGGTGGGCTGCTCCCAACCCCGGATAAGGCGTGAGCGGTCGTCATCGGTGTTCCCCCGTCCGTCTCGTGGCCCGTTCTCTGGGATCAGGGGCGGAGGCCGTGCCGACGTCCGTGGTCATGGGACGTGTCTACGGCTGTAGCTGCCACCTGGCAGCAACCGTTCGGGCCCTCCCGGACGAACACATTGCCGAACGGATCAGCTATCTCATCCCGTTCCACCGACCCGGCGAACGTCCCCGGTCAGAGCACTAGCTCAGCCGAACGGTGTGACCGAGGACCACACGCCGAACCACTGCTCGGCACCCCACTCCTCGAACCGCTCCACCTCGGTGAACCGCAGCTTCGCCGCGAGGCGCATCGAGCGGTCGTTGGCGGTCTGGGTGCAGAGGACTACCGGCTCGCCGGGGAGCGCGTCGGCGAACCAGTCGAGTGCCGCTGCGCACGCCTCGGCGGCGTACCCGAATCCCCACGCTTCCGGCAGGAACATGTAGCCGAGCTCGGCCTCCCCGGCCTCCGGACGAACGTGTCCCGGACGCTCCGCGTCGCGCCGATCGAGAAGCGTGATTGTGCCGATCATCGCTCCGTCGAGAGCGACCACGAAAAGGCCAGGGCGCCGCCCGGGTATCTCGGGCACCGCGCGTTCGAGCTCATCACGCGGGCGAGGACCACCGAGGTAGGTGCGCACCTCTGGCGAGGCGAACAGCTCGATGAACGCCGCACGGTCCCGGGCCTCGGACTCGCGGAGCACGAGCCGTTCGGTCCTGATCAGAGCAGGTGGCCAGGCGACGGGTCCGAGCTCAGTCATGGCGGGCAACCTATCGCACGCCCGTGAGCGTGATCCGAAAGGAGAAGGCCCAGTCCGGAGTCCCCCTCTCGCCGAGTCCTGATCGGTGTCGGGGCAGTCGATCTGCACACCAGCGTCGAGGAACCCATCTACCTGACTCCCCAAAAGCGGGACTCGCGTCCGAGTTCCGAGGGTGCGACCCACAGGGAACCCGCGCGTTTCCTCCCGCACCGACGGCAAAGCCTCGTTATTCTCCGAACAAATCATTGAGCCCTTTCCAACTCGCACTGAAGCTGCGAGGCGGAGCGTCTGGACGAAAACCCCTTGCGGCCAAGGGTGGTGATCGCCCTACGGTTGCTACCCGTGACCATGGAGATGCCCTACCAGCCACTTTCTATCGACCAGTCTGACGTGCACAAGTACCACCATCCGTCCTGGAACACCATCAAGGACGCCGGTTCCGCCGGGTCGTACTGTGCAGGCACGTGCACCCAGAACTTCCGGAAGGTTCCCGGGTAGACCTCGCTGTCCCTCCACTCGAGCTCGACCGTCTCGCCAGAGGGCACACCCGGCTGTAGAGCGGAATCAGGTCCGTGGATGTAGATGACGCAGCGCGGTGCTGCGGGAGACGGGCACGGCCAGCAGACCCGCGAGGCGTGCGGTCGCACGGCCGCACAACTCCCGCGCCACCTGGGATATCTGCCAGGCAAGCCGCACCGTGCGGCGCTGATGGCGACTCAGCAGTCCCGGAATCTGCTCGCGGAAGGTCTGCCTCCGGCAGCCCAGGACCGGACAGACCAGCCGCCGTGCCCGCAGGTGGACGACGACCGGGCGGCCGTCGACCGGCACGTCCGTCACCGTCCGGCGATGATACCCGTGCACCTTCGCCGTCGGCGTCTGGCACACCGGACACGCCACCGCCACATCCCGCGTGCGGGCCGTGACCACCACCGCGTCACCACAGTCCTCCACGTCCTCGACGACGAGCACCGACAACCTGGAAAACACCGTGCTGATAAGGGAGTTGACATCCATCACAAGATCATGACCGCGAATGGCTACCCGGCGTCACCACCGACTACGGGCCAGAGCCGTTGGCTGGACAGACCCTCGTTCGGGGCCACGCCTCTAGCTGTTGCGGGTCAGGACGTTGGTGACGGCGCATAGTGGTGGGCAAGATTGGTGGCGAGGTCGCGGAGGTGAGCCCTGGCTTCGGTGGGGCCGTGCACAGTGATGGCGCTCCCGAACGGCAGTAGTGCTCGCACGTCCTCCAGATGCAGGAAGCGGATCGTCACCTTGTGGCCGGTGGCGGATTCTTCATGGTCGTCCGGGACGAGTCGTTGGCCGAAGATCCGTTGCGCTCGCTCGATCTGGGCCCGGTCGATGGTGGCGCTGACCTCTATCGCGTGGTTGTGCTCCCACTGCTTCATGAGCGCTGCGGCGACGGTGGCCAGGGGGCCTTCCCCCGTGAAGGTGGGCACGCGGTTATTGATCACGCGGCGAGCGTGAGTTTAGCGGTGTGGTGTCGGTGTTCGTATTCGTTGGGGCT
>NZ_JBITJV010000079.1:0-17510 GCF_044460385.1 Streptomyces sp. NPDC050121
GCCACAGCGTTCACGGCTTCTTCCCCTCGGGGCACGCCAGCCTCAGCAGCTCCCGTTTGGGGAACAGTCACGGTGACCGTTCCCCAAACGTATGCCCAGGCATCATGCAGCCCTCACGGCCCTACCCCAGCGACCTGTCCGACGCCCGCTGGGCACTCATCCGCCCCACCCTCGAAGACGGGCGCCAGGCCCGCAACGGCATCCGCAAACCCACCCACGACCTGCGCGCCCTGATGAACGCCATCCTCTACGTCGACCGCACCGGCATTCCCTGGCGCTACCTCCCCCACGACTTCCCGCCCCACCAAAGCGTCTACGGCTACTTCGCCCTCTGGGAAGCCGACGGCATCTTCGACCAGCTCACCGGCCTCTTACGCGGCAAAGTCCGCCAAGCCGAAGGCCGCTCAAACGAGCCCAGCGCCTGCCTGATCGACAGTCAGAGCATCAAAACCTCCGCCACCGTCCACCTTGCCAGCCAAGGCATCGACCCGGCCAAGAAAATCATCGGCCGCAAACGGCACATCGCCACCGACACGCTCGGCCTCCTGCTGGCCGTTGCCGTCACCGCCGCCAGCGTCCACGACTCCGTCGCCGGCACCCACCTCCTGACTCGAGTCCGCGCTCGCCATCCCACCATCACCAAAGCCTGGGCCGACAACGGCTACAAGACCAAAGCCGTCGAACACGCCGCCCAGATCGGCATCGGCCTGGAAATCGTCCAACGCGATCCCGCCATCCGCGGCTTCCGCGTCCAACCCCGCCGCTGGGTCATCGAACGCACCCTCGGCTGGCTCATGCCCCGCCGCCTGGCCCGCGACTACGAAACCCACCCTCACCGATCAGCCGCCATGATCCAGCTCGCCGCCATCAACCTCATGACCCGCCGCCTCACCCACGAAAGCACCACCAACTGGCGCGACAGCTAAGCCAAATGAAACAGACAACCGAGAATCAAACGCTCGCTAAGGGCACCCCGTAGAGATGACTGGCCGAGGGCGAGCGCTTCACTGCTCCGACCGGCCGCACCTCCCATGCCCGCCAAGCCTCACGACGAACGAGTCGCATTTTGACCATCGGGACACCGGTTCAGGCATCGCCGCCGCCCCTGTCGAAGGGGAGTATTGACACGGCTCAACCTGCCGTATGCGCGAAATCGCAACGTCCTCGGCAGTCGCCGTCCGACTCTCGACGTGCAGAAAAAGAAAAGGCGATCCTTGCAATGAACCGCTCAGTTCGCATCTCTCTGTCCGCAGCCGCCGTCGCACTCGTGGCCGGCGCGGTGATCGTTCCCTCCGCGTTGGCCACGCCTGAGCACAGCATGCCGAGGCATTCGACGAGCCGGCTATCCGCCCAGGAACTGCGCAACGAGAAGGCCGCCGTGGCCCTGCTGGACCAGGCCTTCAACCAGCACCGTCCTGGCAAGGCCGCCGAGAAGTACATCAGCGCCGACACCTACATCCAGCACAACCCGAACTTCGGGAACGGACGCGATGCCTTCGTCACCGGCGTCACGGGCTACCTGCAGCAGTTCCCGGACTCCTCGCTTACCTTCAAGCGGACCGTCACCCAGGGCGACCTCGTGGTCGTGCAGGGCTTGGCGAAGACGTCGGCCGAGGACCGCGGCACGGTCGAGGTGGACACCTTCCGCTTCGACCGGCACGGTCGGATCGTCGAGCATTGGGACGCCCTGCAGGCGGTCGCGGAGAAGAGCGCCAACGGTAACCCGCAGGTCTGACCCGTCAGGACCACCACAACGCCCGCACCTCCCCTCCGGGAGGTGCGGGCGTTGTGTCCTGCGCCTGCGGGCGGAGTGGTCAGAAGGGGAAGTGGGCCTGCTGGGTCGCGATCGTCACCCAGCGGGTGTTGGAAAACGCCTCGATGCCCCACCGTCCGCCGAACCGGCCGTAGCCGGAGGCCTTCACGCCGCCGAAGGGCGCGTGGGGCTCGTCGGCCACGGACTGGTCGTTGATGTGCACGATGCCCGTCCGGACACGACGGGCGACGCTCAGCCCATGGGTGGCGTTCTCGGTGATGATGCCGCAGGTCAGACCGTTGTCGGTGTCGTTGGCGACGGCCACGGCGGTGTCGTCGTCGCCGAACGTCTCGACGACGCAGACCGGCCCGAAGGCCTCCGCGTAGTACAGGTCCGCCTCCTTGGGAACGCCGGTGAGCACGGTCGCCGGGTGCACCGCGCCCTCCGGTCGTCCGCCACCCGTCAGCACGGTGGCGCCCCTGGCGACCGCGTCCTCCACCAGAGCCGCGACGCGCTGTGCAGCGGAGGCGGTGACCAGGGGGCCCACCACGGTGTGCGGATGGGCGGGGTCCCCGGCCTGGAGGGAGGCGACCTTCGCGGTGAACTTCCGGGTGAACTCCTCGGCCAGCGACTCGTGTACGAGGATGCGGTCGCCGGACATGCAGATCTGCCCGGAGTTCATGAACACGCTGAAGGTGACGGCGTCAACCGCATAGTCCACGTCCGCGTCGTCCAGGACGATCACCGCGTTCTTGCCGCCCAGTTCGAGCACAGCCGGCTTGAGGTGCTTCGCCGCGTGCGTGCCGATGATCCGGCCGACGCCGGTGGAGCCGGTGAAGTTCACGGCACGCACCCGGGGATCGGAGATCAGCACTTCGGCGATCTCCGCCGCGTCCTCACGGGTGTTGGTGACCACGTTGAGTACCCCGTCGGGCAGTCCCGCCTCACGCAGCACGTCCGCGACGAGCAGTCCGCAGGCGATCGGCGCGTCCTCGCTGGGCTTGACGACGACCGTGTTGCCGGCGGCAAGGGGCGCCGCCACGGCCCGGACGCCGAGGATGACCGGAGCGTTCCACGGCGCGAACGCCGCGACCACGCCCAGCGGTTCCCGCACGGCCAGGCCCAGCGCGCCTACCTCCTGTGCGCTGAGCACCTCACCGCGCGGAGCGGTGATGGCGGAGGCCGCCTCCCGCAGGATGTTTGCCGCCAGCGCGACGTTGAAGAACGCCCAGGGCCGGGTGCCGCCGGCCTCGTGGGCCATGATCTCGGCCACCTGCTCGGCACGGGCGTCCAGCAGATCCGCAGCCTTGAGGAAGATCGCGCGACGGGCGAAGGGGGCGAGCGCGGCCCATGCGGCGAACGCCGCGTCGGCGGCGTCCACGGCGTGGGTCACGTCCTTCGGGCCGGCCGCGGCGACGGTCGCGTAAACCTCACCGGTGTAGGGGTTGATGTCCTCGGCGGTGCGGCCGGAGAGGGCGGGCACGTCCTTGCCGCCGATGAAGAGTTCACGGGTGAGAGACATGAGGAGGCTTCTTTCGATACGGGGCAGTCATGGCGGGCCGGGAAGCGCACGAGGTTCAGGCGGGCATGCGGACGATCGGCTTTATGACATCGCCGGCATACGAAGCCTCCAGCGCCTGCTCGATCTGGTCGAAGGCGAACCAGGAGACGAGGCGTTCCATGGGAAAGCGACCCTGGCGGTACAACTCGATGAGCGCGCCGATGAGTTCAGTACTACGACCGCCGCCACCGAGAACACCGACGATGCGCTTGCCCCACAGGGTGGTGAGATGGTCGAGGGTGAACTCGGCTCCCGCCGGGGCACCGCCGATGAGCGCGCAGGTGCCGAGCATGCCGACCGAGTCCGCGGCCTGGCGCACCACGGAGATGATGCCCGTGCACTCCAAAGCGTTGTCGGCGGGCCCGCCGCAGATGTCTTGGACGGCGGTCACGGGGTCCGTGTCGGCGGCGTTCACGGTGTGTGTGGCGCCGAGTTCCGCCGCCAACTCCAGCCGGGAGGTGTGCCTGTCGACCGCGATGATCGTGGTCGCGCCACTGTTGCGAGCCGCCATGACGGCGGCCAGCCCCACCGAGCCGGTGCCATAGATCACGAGACTGGAGCCGGTCTGCGGGCGCAGCGTGTTCAGCACGGCTCCCGCACCGGTCGACAGCCCGCAGGCGAGCGGACCGAGCAGCTCGAGCGGGACGTCGTGCGGGACCTTCACCAGACTGTTGGCCCGCGTCAGGGAGTGCGTGGCGAACGACGACTGGCCGAAGAAGTGTCCGTGCAGGGTGCCACCGTCCGGGCGGCGCAGGGCCGAGGCCTCGGTCCCCGGCCGGACTCCGCTGACGAGGAGTTCGCCGAGCCGGGCGCAGTAACGGGGCTCACCGGCCAGGCAGTTGCGGCACTCGCCGCACCAGGGCCAGCCGATGACTACGTGGTCGCCTTCCCGCACCGACGTGACGCCGGAACCCACCGCGGTCACGACACCGGCGCCTTCGTGGCCGAGCACGCCGGGGGTGGGGAAGGGAAGGTCACCGTGACGTGCCAGGCCGTCGGTGTGGCAGATGCCGGTGGCCGCGATCCGCACGACGACCTCGCTGGCTCCCGGCTCGTCCAACTCGACGTCCCGGAGCTGGAACGGGCCGTCCTGCTTGTCGAAGACGGCGGCTTGTATACGCATGACGGCCTCCCGGACACAGAGAACAGCTCTGTTCGCCTGGTGAAGTGAAGTCCACAGACTGTGGCGGCGTGAGTCTGCGCCCGTCCGGAGTCGGTGTCAATGAAATACGGCCAGTCTGTTCCGTATACAGGGACATGCGTTTCAATTATTCAAACAATCTCAGAGACGCTTCGGATCAGACCTGCGGCCGATGGCCGAGCCGGATGGAGATCTCCGTCGTGGCACGCCGCAAGGGGGCTTCGAGGCGCGACATGACGGATTCCACCGACGCGTTCCACACGGTGAGGTGCACCGCGACGTTGACCGCGGCCACGACGGTGCCGGACCGGTCCCGCACCGGCGCGGCCAGCGACCGCAGTCCGGGCGCGAGTTCCTCGTCGTTGAGTGCGAACCCGGTACGCCTGACCCGGGTCAGCGCCACCATGAGCTGCTCCCGCGCGGTGATGGTTTTCGGCCCGCGTCGGGCGAGGTCCGTGCGGTCGACCAGGTCGCGCAGCACGGCCGGCTCCTGGTGCGCGAGCAGGACTTTGCCCATCGAGGTGCAGTAGGCCGGGAGGCGGGAGCCGACGTGCAGGTGGAGACCCATGGCGAAGGCACCAGCGCGACCGCTGCGCCGCCGGTCGACGTACACGATGTCCGGGCCGTCGAGCGCGGCCATGCTCACGGTGTAGCCGGTCTCGTCCGACAGGGCCTGCAGGAACGGCCCGGCGACGCGGGTGATCTCCATGGAGTTGATCGCCGCGAACCCGAGGTCGACGACCCGGGGCCCGAGGGAGTACTTCCGGGAGTCCGGATCCTGTTGCAGGTAGCCAAGTTTGGCGAGTGTCGCCACGTACCGGTAGGTGGTGCTGCGGTTGAGGCCGACCGCGCGTCCCAGGTCGGAAATCCCCAGTACGGGCCGGGTCTCGCTGAACGACGAGAGGATCAGCAGTCCACGTTCCAGTGACTGGGAGAACCCTGTGGCCGCCGCCTTTGGGGGCATCGCCGCGTCCTCGGCGTCGTCGGCTGCCAGGGGGGTCATGGGCTCGTCGTCGGATGCCGACGGCGGTGTCCGTGAGGTCATGCCGCATGGTAGCGCCGTTTGTTTCATCTACTAGAACACCGCGTTGACTTTCGTGACAGCCGCTCCTACGTTCCCCCCACCTTTGGTTCACCAGGAGGGCAAACATGCCTAAGTCTCCTATGTCCGAACCGTCTCCCGAACCCAGCAGACGCCAGATTCTGCGTACGGCGGGACTCGGTATGTCTGGACTCGCCCTGGCAAGTCCGCTGCTCACCGCCTGCAAGGTTGGCAGCGGCGGCAGCGGCAGCAGCAGCGGAGCGGCCACACTGAAGATCGGATTCGTCAGCCCGCGCACCGGCCCCGCGGCCGGTTTCGGCGAGCCGGACGCGTACGTGCTCAGCCTGGCCCGCAAGGCCTTCGCCAACGGCCTGACCATCGGCGGCAAGAAGTACCAAGTCAAGATCATCGACAAGGACGGCCAGTCCAACCCCCAGCGCGGATCCCAGGTGGCCAACGACCTGATCAACGCCGAGGGCATCGACCTGATGCTCACCACGTCGACGCCGGAGACGGTCAACCCGGTCTCCGACGCCTGCGAGGCCGCCGGCGTCCCGTGCATCTCCACCGTCGTCCCCTGGGAAGCCTGGTACTTCGGCCGTGGAGCCAAGCCAACCCAGAAGCAGGCCTACCAGTACACCTTCCACTTCTGCTTCGGCGTCGAGCAGTTCCACCAGGCCTACACGCATCTGTGGCCGCAGGTGAAGACGAACAGGAAGACCGGGGTCATGTGGCCCAACGACTCGGACGGCAACGCCATCCGGCAGTCACTCGGGCCGCTGCTGCAGAAGGACGGCTACGGCATCGTCGACCCCGGCGCCTACACCGACGGCACCAACGACTACTCGTCGCAGATCGCCAGGTTCAAGTCCGAGGACTGCGAGATCTTCAACACCTTCCCCATCCCTTCCGACTTCGCCACCTTTTGGCGGCAGGCGGCGCAGCAGGGCTACAAGCCCAAGATCGTGCAGGTTGCCAAGACAGGCCTGTTCCCCTCCCAGGTCGAGGCGCTGGGCTCCATCGGCATCGGCATCGCGGGCGGCGCCTACTGGACTCCGACCTTCCCCTACAGCTCCTCCCTCACCAAGATTTCGTCCAAGGACCTCGCCGACGGCTACCAGAAGTCGTCCGGCAAGCAGTGGACCCAGCAACTCGGCCCCAGCCTCGCCCTGTTCGACGCCGCCGCGGCCGCCCTCCAGGCCGCCACCGATCCCAAGGACAAGAAGGCCGTCGCCAAGGCGATCGCCGGCCTCGACGTCGAGACCCCGGTCGGCAGACTCCAGTGGGGTAAGGGCCCGAACGCCAACGTCGTCGCCACCCCCATCCTCGGTGGCCAGTGGGTGCAGGCGGCCAAGGGCAGCCCGTACAAGCTGGACTTCGTCCTGTGCGAGAACTCCAGTGACCCCAACGTCCCCGTCGCCGCGCGGCTGCGCCCGTACACCGCGTGAGCGCCGTGAGCACCCCGGCAGCCGACCCCACGAGGACGGAGGACCTCCCGCACGTCCTCGTGGGGGCCGGCCTCACCCTGAACTACGGTGACCTGCGCGTCCTGGACGGCGTCGACTTCCGCGTCGGCGCAGGCGAGGCGGTCGGCATCGTGGGCCCCAACGGCGCCGGGAAGACCACGCTGTTGAACGCCCTGGCCGGATCGGTGACACCGGACCGGGGCACCATCCACCTCGACGGCCACGACGTCACACCGCTGCGACCGGAGCTGCGGTGCCGCCAGGGGATCGGCCGGGCATTCCAGATCCCGCGCCCCTTCGGCGGGATGACCGTCCTGGAGAACGTCCTGGTCGGCGCCTCCTACGGCACCCGGCTGCCGCGGCGCGCGGCTTACCGAAGGTGCGTCGAAGTCCTGGAACTCTGCGGGCTGATCGACCTCGCCAACCGGCGCGCCGAGAGCCTCGGCCTGCTGCACCGCAAACGGCTCGAACTCGCCCGCTCCCTGGCGACCGACCCGCGCGTCCTGCTCCTCGACGAGATCGGCGGCGGCCTCACCGACGCCGAGGCCGCCGAACTCGTCGGCACCATCAAGCAGTTGCGGACCCTCGGCATCGGCATCGTGTGGATCGAGCACATCGTCCACGTCCTGGTCCAGGTCATCGACCGCCTGGTGTGCATGGACGCCGGACGTGTCCTCGCCGAGGGCGAGCCCGAGGCGGTTCTGCGCGACGCGCATGTCGTCGACGCCTACCTGGGAAGGGGCAGCCATGGCTGACCTGCTGCACGTCTCCCACCTCGACGCCCGCCACGGACTCCTCCCAGCGGTACGGGATCTGTCGCTGACGGTGTCCGACGGCGAGACCGTCGCCCTCGTGGGTGCCAACGGGGCGGGAAAATCGACCTTGTTGCGCACGGTGGCCGGAGCCCACCCGGCCGCCGGAGGAACCATCGCCTTCGACGGGAACGACGTCACTGGCCTGGCGGCGCACCGACGCGTGGCCCGCGGCCTGGCCCTCGTCCCCGAAGGCCGCAAGCTCTTCCCCGACCTCACCGTTGAGGAGAACCTGCTCGTCGCCGGCCGGCGCGCCAGGCCCGGACCCTGGAGCGTCGACACCGTCCTGGACGCCTTCCCCCTCCTGCAGCCCATCCGCCACAAGAGGGCGGGCAGCCTGTCCGGCGGCCAGCAGCAGGCCACCTCCATCGGCCGCGCCCTGATGACCAACCCCAGGCTGCTGCTGGTCGACGAGGTCTCGCTCGGCCTCGCACCGGTCGCCGTCGACGCCGTCTACGAGTCGCTCACGGCACTCATCGCCGACGGCGCCACCGTCATCCTGGTCGAACAGGACCTCAGCCGCGCGATGTCGGTGGCGGACCGCGTGGTCTGCATGCTCGAGGGCCGCGCAGTCCTCGACGCCCCCGCCGGCGAGGTCACCCGCGACCAGGTCACCGACGCCTACTTCGGCCTCGGCCGTGTCAGCACGACCTCCGCCGCGGTCGATACACCGGCGGCCCACCCCACCCCGGAGCGGACATGAGCTGGATCAACGCCATCGTCCAGGGCCTCTTCCTCGGCGGCCTGTACGCCCTCTTCGCCTGCGGCCTGTCCCTGCTGTTCGGCGTCATGCGCATCATCAACCTCGCCCACGGCGACCTCGCCGTCCTCGGCGCGTTCGGGGTCTGGTGGATCTCCACCCAGGCCGACGTGTCACCGTTCCTGGCGCTGCTCGCGGTCCTCCCGGTGATGCTCGCCCTCGGCTACGCCCTCCAGCGCACCGTCCTGGCCCGCAGCCTGCGCGGCGGCGAACTCACCCCGCTGCTGACCACCTTCGGACTCGCCATCGTCCTACAGAACGCCCTGCTGCAGATCTTCTCCCCGGACGTGCGCTCCCTGGGCCCGTCCGTGGGCTCACTGTCGACCGGCAGCTGGAAGATCACCGACCAGCTGTCCGTTCCCTACCTCGGCGTGCTGATCCTCGCCGTCGCCGTCGCCGTCCTCGGCGCACTCCAGTTCCTGCTGCAACGCACCGGATTCGGCCGCGAGATGCGCGCCACCGCCCAGGACCCGGACACCGCGGCCCTCGTGGGCGTACCGGCGGCATCCGTCTACGCCCGAGCCGCCGCGATCGCCGTCGCGGTCGCCGCCCTGGCCGGCACCTTCCTGGCCATCCACTCCACCTTCGACGCCTCCAGCGGCCCGACCCAGCTCATCTTCGCCTTCGAAGCGGTCGTCATCGGCGGCCTCGGATCCCTGTGGGGCACGCTGACCGGCGGCGTCGTCCTCGGCATCGCCCAGACCCTCGGCGCCCAGATCGACCCGCAGTACTCCATCCTCGCCGGGCACCTGGTCTTCCTCCTCATCCTGGCCGGCCCCCGCGGCCGGTTCATCGCCACCCGGAGAGCCCACGCATGACCACAGCAGCCGCCCCCGCCACGCCCGGCACATGGTCCGTCCAGCGTGCCGGCCTCGCCTCTCGCATCGGCTCCGGGGCCCTCGTCCTCGTCGCGCTCGCCCTGTTCGCCGTCCCCCAGATTTTCAGCGCGAACATCGTCCAGCAGCTCACCACCCTGCTGATCTTCCTCATCCTCGCCGTCATGTGGAACGCACTGGCCGGCTACGCCGGGCTCGTCTCGGTCGGCCAGCAGGCATTCATCGGGTTCGGCGCGTACGGCACGATCTACCTCACCCAGCGCGGCATACAGCCGTACCTCGCCGTCGTCCTGGCATCCCTCGCCTCCGCGGTGCTCGCGGCGGTGCTCTCCCTGCTCGTCCTGCGGTTGCGCGGCGGCCAGTTCGCCGTGGGCACCTGGGTCGTCGCCGAGGCGATCGCCCTGTTCGTCATACTCGACCAGAGCCTCGGAGGCGGAACCGGCGTCTCCCTCCAGGGGCTCGGCGGTTACGCCCCCGAAGTGCGCCGCGCCTTCACGTACTGGCTCACCCTCGCCTTCGCCGTCCTCCTGCTCGTCCTGCTCTTCCTCCTGCTGCGACACCGCACCGGAGCAGCTCTGCAGGCGATCCGCGACGACGAGGACGCCGCCGCCTCGCTCGGCGTGCGGGTCAGACCGCTCAAGCTCTTGCTGTTCGTCCTCGCCGGCTTCGGATGCGGTGCCGCGGGTGCCCTCACGCTGGCCAACACGCTGTTCATCCAGCCCCAGTCGATCTTCGGGGTGCAGTGGTCGGCGTACATGATCTTCATGGTGCTGGTAGGCGGTATCGGAACCTTCGAGGGCCCGGTCATCGGTGCCGTCCTCTTCTTCGCCGTGCAGTACTTCTTCGCCGACCAAGGGGCCTGGTACCTCATCGGGCTCGGCCTGGCCGCCGTCGCCTTCGCCCTCTTCCTCCCCCGCGGGCTGTGGAGTCTGCTGGACGACCGGCTCCACGTCCAGGTGCTACCCGTCGGTTACCATCTGCGGCGGCAGGGGGCCCGTCCCCAGTCGTCCAAGAGGGAGACTTGACCAGGTGAACGTTCCTTACCCCATGGCGACGGACGCGGGCCAACCGGATCTCCCGGTCACGGTGCGCCTCCACGTCGGCGGTGAGTGGACCGAGTCGCTGGGCGGAGGAACCTACCCCGACCACGACCCGTGGACCGGATCCGTTATGGCGACGGTCGCCGCGGGTGACGCGGAAGACGCCCGCCGGGCGGTGGACGCCGCCCAGGCGGCCTTCGCCGGGTGGGCCGAGGCGCTGCCGGCCGAGCGCCAGCGGGTCCTGCTGCGCGCGGGTGACATCCTCGACCGCCGCCGCGAGGAGGTTATCGGCCTTCTGACGAGGGAGACGGGGTGCGGCCGCCACTACGCGACGGTCCAGGTGGACTTCAGCGTCTCGTTGCTCCGCCAGGCCGCCGGACTTCCCTACACCGCGGTCGGACAGGTGCTGCCCTCTGACATCCCCGGTACTCGGGCTTTCGCCGTCCGCCAGCCGGTCGGAGTCGTCGCGGCCATCGCCCCGTGGAACGCCTCCCTGGTGCTGTCCGGTCGCAGCGTCGTCGGCCCGATCGCCCTCGGCAATACGGTCGTCCTCAAGCCGTCCGAGGAGTCTCCCCTCACCGGCGGCACGCTCTGGGCGGAGATCTTCGCCGAGGCCGGACTCCCTCCGGGCGTCCTCAACGTGATCACCCACGCCCCCGGCGCCGCCGGTGCCATAGCGGACGCGCTGCTCTCCCATCCCGCGGTGCGCCGCGTCAACTTCACCGGCTCCACGCCCACCGGCCGCCGCCTCGCCGAGACGGCCGGCCGCCACCTCAAGCGCGTCGTCCTCCAGCTCAGTGGCCAGAACCCGCTCCTCGTCCTCGCCGACGCCGACCTGCCGTACGCGGTCGACGCCGCGATCTACGGCGCGTTCGTGCACCAGGGACAGGTGTGCATGTGCGCCCGCCGTATCTACGTCGAGCGGCCGATCGCGGAGGAGTTCACCCGCCTCTTCACCGAGAAGGCGGCGGCGTTGCCCGTCGGTGACCCGCACGATCCGCGCACCGTGGTCGGACCGG
This sequence comes from Streptomyces sp. NPDC050121, assembly GCF_044460385.1. NCBI lineage: Bacteria > Bacillati > Actinomycetota > Actinomycetes > Kitasatosporales > Streptomycetaceae > Streptomyces > Streptomyces sp. NPDC050121. The sequence goes on from NZ_JBITJV010000079.1 coordinate 11,431, forward strand.
TGATCAACAATTGGGCGCTGTCGCTCCTGGACCGTCGCGTCGAGGAGGCCGTCTCGATGGGCGCCCGTCTTCTGACCGGGGGAGTGGCCGAGCCGCCGTGTTACCCGCCCACCGTCCTGACCGACGTCCCCGAAGACGCCGAACTCGCCTTCGACGAGACCTTCGGCCCGGTCGTGATCCTGGAGACGGTGGACGACGCCGACCATGCGGTGGAGCGCGCGAACGCCTCCCGCTACGGGCTGACCGCGGGCGTCCTAACCAGCGACGCCCATCGAGGACTGGACATCGCCCGCCGTCTCGAGGCGGGAATAGTGCATGTCAACGACCAACCGGTCAACGACGAGCCGAGCATGCCCTTCGGCGGTGTGAAGGAGAGCGGCTGGGGCCGCTTCGGTACGGGCTTCGCGGCAGAGGAGTTCACCGGACTCCGCTGGATCACGCTGCGCGGGGAGCCTCGCGGCTTCCCGTTCTGACGGGGTCGCAGCCGAGCTCGGCGCCCGGCCGTCAGTCAGCCTCCAATGCTTCAAGTACCTCGGGGATCCGACAAAGGAAGAGGCATTCGCATGTCCACTGTCGCCAAGGACACGCTCGTCACCGCGCGGAGCGCCGCGGTCCAGCAGCCGACGGACCGAGTCGTCGTCGAGCGGAGCCTCCATCGGGCGCTGAGCATGGGCGATCCTCGACGCTCGTGACGCACCGCAGCGCCGCGGCGGGTTCCCCGGGTCGGCTACGTACTGGTACGAGCCAGTGCCTCCATCGGGTTCGCGAGGATGGTGGAGAAGGCGAGCTCCGCGGCGCCGATGAGGATGGCGTTGTCGCCGAGCTCGCCGACGCGGAGCCGCAGGTTTTCACGGGAAGCTGCCAGCGCGTGGCTGTTGATGCGGCTGCGGATCTGGGCGGCCGAGCCGAGGAACACCTCGCGGAGTGTGCCGCCGAAGAGGACGGTTCGCGGGTTGAGGATGTTGACCAGGTTGGCGACGCCGAGGCCGAGCCAGTCGCCGATGTCGTGCAGGGCGGCACGGGCGCTGAAGTCGCCCCGGTCGGCTGCCTCGACGAGGGCTCGTACGGCCTCCCGCCCCGTGGCCGACGGGTCGCGCTGTGCGGCCTCCAGCAGAGCGCGTTCACCGGCTTCGGCTTCGAGACAGCCGCGCCCCCCGCACCCGCAGGGCCTGCCGGCCCGCGGGTTGACGACCATGTGCCCGATCTCCCCGCCGTATCCGCTGTCCCCGTCCAGGAGCTGGCCGCCTGTGATGACGCCGCCGCCGATACCGATGTCGCCGTGCAGGTACACGAGGTCCTGGCAGTCGGTCCCAGCGCCACGCACATGTTCGGCGAGGGCACCAAGGCTGGCCTCGTTCCCGACCGAGACGGGAAGGCTGAGGTCCAGCCGGCGGGTGAGGCGTTCGCCGAACTCCTCGTCCTTCCAGTCGATGTAGGGTGCGGCACGGACTATGCCGTCGGGTCGGCGCACCATTCCGCGAACCGCGGCGGCCACGCCGACGCAGACGGTTCCGCGCCGTGCGGTGTCCATCATCTGGTGGGCGAAACCGGTGAGGACTTCCGTGACGTGGCCGGCGTCACGATGGCCCGGGCGCAAGCGGGCCTCCCTGCGGTCGAGGAAGACTCCGCCGAGACCGATGCGGGCGGCGCTCAGCCGGTCCACGCCGACGTCGAAGGCGAGGACGTACGCCTGGTCGGACTCGGGCCGCACCACCAGGGACGGCCGGCCCGCCCTGCCCGTGTCACGGGGCAGTTCTTCACGGACCAGGCCGACCGAGGCCAGCTCATTGACCAGACCTAGGATGGTGCTGCGGTTGAGTCCCATACGCTCGGCCAGGACCGCCCGTGACACGGATCCGTCGGTGTGCACATGGCGGAGCACGGTGCCAAGGTTGTGCTGGCGGATCTCTTCCTGCGAGGGACCGGCCTTCATGGTGCCTCAGACCTCATCGTTGTACGGCCCGGCGGCGGGACAGCGCGTCCACGCCAGCGGCCACCAGCAGAACCGAACCGGTGACAGCGTACTTGACTCCTGAGCTGTAGCCCATCAGACCCATGCCGTTCTGAATGACAGCGACGACCATGCCACCGAGCACGGCGTCCACGACCCTGCCCCGCCCGCCGAAGAGGCTGGTTCCGCCGATCACCGCGGCGCCGACCGCCAGCAGCAGCACGTTGCTGCCACCGGTGTTGGGGTCGACCGAGTTGCCCCGGGACGCGGCGATGATGCCGCCGACCGCGGCGAGGGACGAGCAGATGACGAACGCCGAGACACGGATGGTGGCCACGTTGATGCCGGCTCGCCGGGCCGCCTCGGCATTGCCGCCCACCGCGTAGATGTGCAGGCCGAACGAGGTGCGCTGGAGCAGGAACGTACCGGCGACGAGTAGGACGGCGATGACCGGCACCACGATCGGCACGCCTTTGAGCGAGTCGACGATGACGTTGCGGCTGCGCTCCTGGTTGAGCAGGTGGACGGCGACCGCGCCGAGCGCCGCCAGGCCGCCGATCCTGACCGCGAGCAGGGTGGTCGGAGTGGTGGCGAGTCCGCGGTGCCGGCGGTTGCGGGCCTGCCGGAATTGTGTCGCCGCGTAGGCCGCGACGCTGACGGCGAGCAGTGCCCAACCGAACGTGGGGGAGAGGTTGTTGTTGGCGACGGCCAGGACTGTCTGGTCCTGGATGGAGATGTTGGTGCCTTCCTTGAGAAGGATCAGCACGATGCCCTGGAAGCCGAGGAAGGCGGCCAGGGTGACCACGAAGGAGGGGATGCCGACCTTCGCCACCAGGACGCCGAGCAGGAGGCCGATGAGCGTGCCGGTGAGGATGGCCGCGCCGACGGCGCCGTACCAGGGCCACCCGTGGTCGGTGAGCAGGATGGCCAGGACGGCGGCACAGACACCGCTGGCGTACCCCGCGGACAGGTCGATCTCGCCGAGGAGCAGGACGAAGACCAGCCCCATGGCGATGGCGATGCTGCCAGCGCCCTGGGTCAGCAGGTTGGCGAAGTTCAACTCGGACAGGAAGACCGGGCGCAGGGCCGCGAAGAACACGCAGAGGACGATCAGGCCGAGGACGGCGGGGAGAGCCCCCAACTCGCCGCCGCGTACCCGTTCGACGTAGGTGCGGGCCGCGGAGCGCAGACTTCCGGCGTCGGCCGCTGCTTCTCTCCTCGACGTACCGGAGCTGTCCGGCATCTCTGGCTTCTCGGGGGCGACGGCGGTGGTCATGCGGTGGCTCCGTTGGTGGTGGCGAGGCCGAGGTCTCCGCTGCGGCCTGAGGTGATGAGTTCGACGACCTGGGCGTGCGTGACGTCGGACGTCCGGACCTGGGCCGCCATCCGGCCCAGGTAGAGGGCGGCGATCCGGTCGGACACCGCGAAGACGTCGTTCATGTTGTGCGAGATCAGGACCACGGCAAGGCCGTTGTCGGCGAGCCGCCGGACCAGTTCGAGGACCTGCGCGGTCTGCGCCACACCGAGCGCGGCGGTCGGCTCGTCCAGGATGACCACTTTGCTGTTCCACAGCACGGCCTTGGCGATGGCCACGGTCTGCCGCTGGCCGCCAGAGAGGCTGGAGACCTGCTGGCGGATGGACTTGACGGTGCGGACCGAGAGTCCTTCGAGGGTCTTGACGGCCATCTCCTCCATCGTCGCGTCGTCCAGGACGAGGCCCCGGCGTTTTTCGCGACCGAGGAACATGTTCTGCACGATGTCGAGGTTGTCGCAGAGGGCCAGGTCTTGATACACGATCTCGACGCCCAGGGCTGCCGTGTCGCGCGGGCTGTGCACCTGTACCTTCTCGCCCTCGAACCAGTACTCGCCGCCGTCGATCGGGTGGATCCCGCCGATGCACTTGACCAGGGTGGACTTGCCGGCTCCGTTGTCGCCGACGAGGGCGGTCACCTCGCCCGGGTGGACGTCGAAGGACACGCCGTGCAGCACCTGTACCGGGCCGAAACTCTTGTCGATCCCGCGCAGTCGGAGGATCGGGGTCGCTGTCATGGGAGACGGCTCCTTACGGTCGTGAGATCGCGGGCCCCGGGTGTCAGGGGTTCCCGGGGCCCGCGGTGGGCCGGTCCGGACCGGCCGTTCATGGGACTACTTGATGCCGGCCTTCGTGCACAGGGCGGCGTACTTGCCCGTGCACAGTTCGTCCTTGGTGACGAAGCCGTCGGCCACGACGTCCTTGACGTTGTCCTTGTAGATGGCCACCGGAGTCTCCAGTACGGCCGCCACCTTGCGCTTGCCCTCGGGGTCCTCGACGGTCGCGTTCGTCTCGCCCTTCTCGCCCTTGGCGAGCGAGATGGCGAGCTTGGCGGTGGCGTCCGCCTCCTTCTTGACCGCCTTGTACACGGTCATGCACTGGTCGCCCGCGAGGATGTTCTGCAGGCCCTGCACGGTGGCGTCCTGCCCGGTGACCGGGACCTCGCCGTTGCGGTTCTGCTTGCGCAGGACGGCGATGGCCGCGTTGCCGAGACCGTCGTTGGCGGCGAGCACACCGCCGATCTTTGGCTGGCTGGTGAGCATCTGCTCGAAGATGGTGCCGGCCTGGGCGTTGTCCCAGTCGGGGACGGACTGGTCCGGGCCCTTGACGTACTCGCCCGACTTGTACTTGGGCTCGAGGACGCTGTTGTAGCCGTTGGCGAAGAGGGTGGCGTTGTTGTCGGTCGGAGAGCCGTTGAGCGTGGCGATGACCGGCTTCTTCGCCTTCATGTTGCTCAGGCACTTGCTGAGGCCCTCGCCCTGCAGCTTGCCGACTTCGGTGTTGTCGAAGCTCACGTAGTACTGGGCGGAGCCGCCGAGGGTGAGCCGGTCGTAGTCGATGGTGGCGACGCCCTGGGCCTTGGCCTTGTCCAGGACGGCCTTTCCGGTGCCGCTGTCCAGGTTCACGATCACCAGTACGTTGACGCCGTTGGTGATCATCTGGTCGGCGATGGTCTGGAACTGCTGCTTGTCACCCTGCGCGTTCTGGATGTCGTAGTCGACGCCCGCCGCCTTGAACGCCTCGCCGAGGTACTTGCGGTCCGCGGTCTCCCAGCGCGCCGAGGACTTGCTGTCCGGGAGGATGACGCCGATCTTCGGCTTCTTGGCATCGGAGCCGGAGGAGCTGTCGCTCGACGAGGAGCCGCCGCAGGCGGTGAGCGAGCTGACCAGCGCCACCGAGGCGGCGGTGAGGAGGAGTCCCTTGCGCATGGGCAGGGTCCTTTCTGGTGTTACGGCCGGACGACCGGACGCACGAGGGTGGTGAGGAAGAAGGCGAGAAGCGCGTTCTCGGCGGAATAGCCGGGTCTCAGACGATCCGCCCGGCTGAATGTTGTGAGCGGGAACTTACGGCGCTCGGCATCTCGCGCGCCAGAGCTTAGGGACCAGAATTTGTTGTCTTCAATAACAATCAGGTGACGTTGCCGAAACGAGCCCCCTTCTTAGGCCGGCCCCTCCCTGGGAGCGCTCGACTGACGGTGCGTCAGCCGATTCGCCGGGCCGGCATTTGTTACGAAACGTTTCGTGGTCCACTCCGCCCTCACCGGCGAGCTTCGCAAGGTGTGTCGCACTTGATCAACGGCCCCAACAGACGAACGTGCTGGGATACCGGATGGTGAGGGGCCAAAGCGGGAACAGGGACTGCTTCCCTCTCTGTTCGGCCGTCGACTGACGGCGGTGGACCACCACAGCGTGACCTGGTGCCGAGCCCTACTCAACGAGGACGGCGTTCTGTCCGGCGCGGCGGTCCTTGGCGGTCGGCTCGATCACGGAGATGCACCTGTACCCGGGCGCCTTCCACGGCTCCGCCCAGGGCAGCGAGGCGGCTGTCGCCCTGGCGAGGGCCTCCGGCAGACCAGCACCTTGCACCAAGGTGCTGGGGACAGAGGCCGAGCCCTCGCAGGCATGACGCAGCGTGCGGGGGGGGGGGGGGGGGGGGGGGGGCCCGCGGGGGGGGGGGGGGGGGGGTGTGGGGGGGGGGGGGCGGGGGGGGGCGGGGGGGGGGGGGGTGGGGGGGGGGGGGCGGGGGGGGGGGGGGGGGGGGGGCGGGGCCTGGGGGTCGGCTCGGGCGGTGGCGTCGGCTTGGGCGGCGGCTCCGGTT
>NZ_JBITJV010000080.1:0-15018 GCF_044460385.1 Streptomyces sp. NPDC050121
GGGCTGGTCGGCTCCGGAGGGAGGCAGCGCACGGACTCGACACACGTACTCGCTGCGGTCCGCGGCCTCAACCGCCTGGAGTTCATCGGCGAGACGCTGCGGGCGGTGCTGGAAGCACTCGCCGCAGCCGCGCCGGACTGGCTGCGCGCGTCGATGGACCCGGCGTGGCAGGAACGCTACGGGGCGCGGGTCGACGCCTACCGACTGCCGACCGACGAGCAGGAGCGGCGCACCCTCGCCCGGCAGATCGCCACTGACGGATACCGCCTGCTCGAAGCTGTCTTCGCGCCGACGGCGCCAGGATGGCTGCAGCAGGTGCCTGCCGTCACCGTCCTGCGCACGGTGTGGGTGCAGCAGTTCACGCGCACTGTCACCGACGGCGAAGAGGAGGTGACCTGGCGGGGGAAGGACGATCTCCCGCCGAGCAGAGCAATGGTCGCCTCGCCCTACGATCCTGAGGCCCGGTACGCCAAGAAGCGCGGATCCGCCTGGGTCGGCTACAAGATCCATCTCAGTGAGAGCTGTGACGACCCTCGGGCGTCGAAGCGCCCGCACTTGATCACCCACGTTGTCACGACCGACGCCACGGTCAACGACGCGATGGTCGTCGAGGAGGTCCACGACCGACTTACCAGCAAGGGTCTCTTACCAGGGGAGCGTCTCCTGGACGCTGGCTACACCTCGGCCGAGCTGCTGCTCACCGCGCCGACCACCCATGGCGTCAGCGTCGTCGGCCCAGTCCGGTCCAACAACACCCGGCAGTCGACATCGGGCGGAGGCTTCGGCAAGTCCGCCTTCACCATCAACTGGCAGGCCAAGCACGCACTTTGCCCGACCGGCGCCACCAGCAGGTATTGGACGGAGGGAGTGGACAACAACGGCCGGGACGCGATCCGCATCCGCTTCGCAACCGCCACCTGCGCGCCCTGCCCGGTGCGCGATCAGTGCACCAGATCCACCCAGTACGGGCGGCAGCTGACTGTCCGGCCCCAGGAACAGGACGCGGTGTTGGAACGCGTCCGAGCGGAGCAGTCCACCGACGAGTGGAAGGACCGCTACGCGGCCCGCGCCGGCGTGGAAGGCACCATCCACCAGGCCGTCGCGACCGCCGACGTCCGCCGGACCCGCTACATCGGCCTGGCCAAGACGCGGCTCGCACACATTCTCACAGCAACCGCCATCAACTTGATCCGCCTCGACGCCTGGTGGAACGAAACCCCCCTCGCACGCACGCGCATATCCCGACTGGCAGGGGAGTGTCTAAGGGCTTGCAGATCATCAAGGTGTTGCTTCCCGTTCTGGGGCTCGTTGGTGTGGTATGCGCATCCCGGACGAGGCTCGTGCCCAACTCGCTGTGAAGTTTGAGGTGTTGTTTCCGCATCTGGACGAGAGGCAGCGACGCTTACTGATGGGAGCGGAGGCCCGGGTGCTGGGGCATGGCGGTATCCGGGCCGTCGCGCGGGCGGCCGGGGTGAGCGAGACGACGGTCCGCAAGGGTGTGTTCGAGCTGGAGGCCGGCGAGGCCCCGTTGAGTCGGGTGCGGCGGCCGGGTGGAGGGCGCAAGCGGGTCGCCGACCTCGACCCGGGGCTGCGGCCCGCACTGCTGGCGCTGGTCGAGCCGGACGAGCGGGGGGATCCGATGTCGCCGCTGCGATGGACGGTGAAGTCGACCCGCACCCTCGCTCGGGAGCTGACCCGGGCCGGGCACAAGGTCAGCGCCGATACCGTCGCCGGTCTGCTGCGGGAGGAGGGCTTCAGCTTGCAGGGCAACGCCAAGACCATCGAGGGCAGCCAGCATTCGGACCGCGACGCCCAGTTCCGCTATCTCAACGAGCAGGCGCGCGAGCACCGGGACGCCGGCCAGCCGGTGATCAGCGTGGACACCAAGAAGAAGGAGCTCGTCGGAGAGTTCAAGAACAGCGGCCGTTCGTGGCGGCCTGCGGGTGACCCGGCCCCGGTGCACATCCACGACTTCGCCGACCCCAAGCTGGGCAAGGCCATCCCCTACGGCGTCTACGACCTGGCGGCGAACACCGGCTGGGTCAACGTCGGCACCGATCACGACACCGCGGCCTTCGCGGTGGAATCGATCCGCCGCTGGTGGCGCGGTCAGGGCCACGCCGCCTATCCCGCCGCGACACGGCTGCTGATCACCGCCGACGCGGGCGGCTCCAACGGCTACCGCACCCGGGCCTGGAAGCTCGAACTCGCCCGGCTCGCCGCCGAGACGGGCCTGACCGTCACGGTCTGCCATCTGCCGCCCGGCACATCGAAGTGGAACAAGATCGAGCACAGGCTCTTCTCGCACATCACCATGAACTGGCGCGGCCGCCCGCTGACCAGCCACGAAGTCATCGTCGAGTCCATCGCCGCGACCACCACCCGCACCGGACTGCGCGTCACGGCCGAATTGGACACCAACACCTACCCGACCGGAGTCGCCATCGACGACGCGGAGATGGCAGCCCTGCCGCTGACTCGCCATGCCTTCCACGGCGACTGGAACTATGCCCTGCACCCCCAGCCGGCCCCGGCCATCCTGGCGGCCCCGCAGGCGCCGACGCCGGAATGGGACCAGGCCCTGCTGTCCGCCCCCGCACTGACCGGGATGTCTCCACACCAGCTGGACGACCTCACTCATACCCTGGCCCCGGACGGTGATACCGGACGCGGCCGCCCGCCCCGGCTCGCCTTCCCCGAACAGGTCCTGGCCACCGTGCTCCACCTGCGCGTCAGCCTGGCCGCGGAACCCCTCGCCGTACTGTTCGGCAGCAGCCGCACCGCCATGCACCGCACTCTGCTGAAGATCAGGAGACTGCTCGAGGCACACGGCATCAGCGTCCCACCGGCGACCACCCCGCCCGCCGCCCTCGCACCCCTCCAGGCCCGGGTCCTCGCCCTGAGTAACGACCCCAACAGCAAGATCAAGACGACGTGTTAATGATCTGCAAGCCCTTAGACACCACAATGATCACGAAGCCCGTGCCTGCTCTGCTATGCGCCCCAACCGGTCACAACCCGACCAGCCGCACGACCCCGGAACTTGCAACCGCCCTGGCGGACAGCGGCCCGGCTGGGCCAGGCGACGGTGCCGAGCAGCTCGCGCTTGATGGTGGCGAAGAATGACTCGGCGAGCGCGTTGTCCCAGCACTGACCGGTCCGACCGACGGACAGACGGACCCCGAACTCCCTTGCCAGTGTGGCGAATTGCTGGCTGGTGTACTGACAGCCGCGATCGGAGTGGAAGATCACCGGACGGGTGGGGCGACGCCGGCGGCAGGCGTCCGTCAGGGCGTCGGCGACCAGTTCGGTCCGCAGGTGATCGGCCGTCGCCCAGCCGACCACCCGGCGGGAGGCGATGTCGATGACCGTGGCCAGGTAGAGCCAGCCCTCCTCGGTCGGGATATAGGTGATGTCACCGCACCAGCGAGTGTTCAAGGCCGTGACATCAGGCCGGAAGTCCCGGTCAACGAGGTCGGGCCTGACGGCAGCGCGTGGATCGGGGATCGTTGTCGGGTGCCGCCGCCTGCGGTGTCGGCCCTGCAGGCCGGCGGCCCGCATCAGCCAGGCGACGCGGCGGCGACCGCACCCGGAGCCCTCCCGCTTGAGTACGGCATGCACGCGCGGGGCGCCGTAGGTGCCACGGGAGCGTTCGTGCACGGCCGTGATCAGTTCGGTCAGCTCGGTGTCACGGACCGCCCGCGGACCGGGCGTTGCGGTGCGGCGGGCATAGAAGGCGGTCCGGGAGACCTTCAGCAGCTCACACGCTCGCTTCACGCTGTGACCTGCACGCTTCTCCGCCTCGATGAACGGGTGCACCGTCACCGGGTCTCCTTCGCGAAGAAAGCCGTCGCACGCTTGAGGACCTCGACGTCCTCGCGCAGCCGGCGGTTCTCCCGCCGCAGCGCGGCCAGCTCCTCGCGTTCGCTGCTGGTCAGGCCGTCGCGCTCGCCCGCGTCGACCTCGGCCTGGCTGACCCACAGCCGCACCGCGGTCTCGGTCAGATCGAAGTCCTTGGCGATCTGGCCAACCGAGCGGTCACCACGCCGGCACAGCTCGACGATCTCGGCCTTGAACTCCGGCGTGAACGAACGGCGAGGCCGAGGCTTCTTCTTCCCCATGCTCTCCATGATGGACATCCTCTCGGGGCAGAACCCCTGATCTCGAATGTCCGTCAAAGCGAATCAAGCCCACGTTCGGTCGAGATCGCTGGCGACGAGCACACGGGGGCCGGGCATCAGAGCGCCACCGCCTTGCCGTCGGCACCGGTCGCGCCCCGTGTGTACTTGGGGTGGATCAGTCCCACACAGGTGTACGGCAGCTCCGCCACCTCTTCCACCGGTACCCCTCTCTGTTCGGCGAGCAGGCGTACGTGGTCGAGGTCCGCGCCCGCCCCGGCCCGCGCGAGGATCTTCCACGGTACCCGGCGCAGCAGCACCCGGGTGGTCTCCCCGACACCGGGCTTGACCAGGTTGACGTCGTGGATGCCGTACTCCTCGCTGATCCGTTCGACGGCCGCCCAGCCCTCCCAGGTGGGCGTGCGGTCGGCGGACAGCAGCTCCTTGGTGCGGGCGTCGACGGTGTCGGCGACGTCGGCGAAGCGGGCCGAGACGACGTCCAGGAACTCCACGGAGACATCGGCGCCGGCCAGTTCGCGGTAGAACTTGGCGCCGTGGAAGTCGTCCGGTCCGACGAGGTCCGCGCGCAGCACGGTTCGCGATATCAGCCCGGAGACGGTCGAGTTGAGGCACGCCGAGGGGATGAGGAAGTCCTCGCGGGTGCCGTAGGTGCGGACGCAGGAGCCGGGGTCGGCGAGCACCGCGATCTCCGGGTCGAACCCGGTGACACCCTCGACCCGCTCGAACTCCTCGATGGCGGCGGTGAGTTCACGGGTGATCGCGCCCTTGCCGGTCCAGCCGTCGACGAACACGACGTCCGCCGGGTCGTGGTGGGCGGCCAGCCAGCGCAGCGCGTTGGCGTCGATGCCGCGGCCCCGCACGATCGAGACGGCGTAGTGCGGCAGTTCGACGCCGTGCCGCTGCCGCGCCCACCGGCGCATCAACACGCCCACGGGCGTCCCGGCGCGGGCGAGCGACACCAGGACGGGGCGCGGGGACCGCTCCGCGAGCACGGTCTCGGTCACGACCCCGACGGCCACGGCGATCCGCTCGGCCGAGGCGTCCAGGGCGCTGTGGAAGAGGGCCTGGTACTGCTCGCTCGGCTGGTACTCGACCGGCAGCGACTCGGCGTAGTGCGCCCCGCCGCTCTGGTTGGCCTCCTCCCGCTCCTCGGTCGGCGCCTCCAGGGTCACCTCGGAGAGGTCCTGCAGCAGCCATCCGACCTCCTCGGCCGCGTAGGAGGAGAACGCGGGGCCGCGCAGGGGCTCGGGCAGCATGAAGGGCCTTTCGGTGCGGTGCGGGGACGCCGCCCCGTCCGTCGACGGGACAGGGGACGGGACGTAGGACGGGACGACCGCGAGGAGGACGGTCGGCGTGTGGGCGGCGAGGGCGGCCAGGAGGCCGTCGGGCGCGTGGAGGGCGGGGGTGTCGGCGGTCGAGTCGACGACGGCGATCACCGCGTCGAAGCCGCCGCCGGCCACGTTGTACGCGTACCGCTCCCCCGGCCCGTCCGCGGGGTCGTCATGGGCGGGGAAGACGATACGGCTGCGTATCGCGTAGCCGGGGTCGTCGACGGCCAGCACGGGCGACCTCGTGGTGGTGGAGAACCGTACCTCCACCCCGTCCACCAGCCGCTCCAGCTCCGTCGCCAGCCTCAGCGGCGCGTACATCAGCTCCTCGAAGCCGAGGACGAGCACCCGTCGGGCGCCCTCGGGCAAGGACCGGGCGAGACGTGTGGCCATCCCCGGCAGCGCGGCCTCCAGGCGCTCCCGGTGCGCGGGGGCGAATCCGTGCCGCCCACCGTCGGGCACCCCGCGGGGCCAGCCCAGCTCGACCCGGCCGACCCACCCCGCGCACACCGGGGCGGCGGGCGCCCCCTCGTGCTCGGAGACCAGCGCCTGCCCCTTCTCCAGCACGCCCTCCGGAAGCCGCACGGTCCCCTTCGCGGTGGTCACCAGGTCGACGCGGGCCCCGATCTCCCGGGCGAACCCGGCGAGCCGCCCCTGGTCCCCGGCCGACCGCATGTCGACCAGCGCCACGACGACGTACCGCTCGCGCGGATACCGCTCGTGCAGCGCGCGGATGGTGTTGAGGACCGTGTTCCCGGTGGAGAACTCGTCGTCGACGAGGACCAGCGGCCCGGTCCCGGCCAGCAGCTCCGGGTCCTCCGGCAGCAGCAGGTGCGACGTCGCGTGGGAGTGGGCCTCCTCGAAGCCGCCGGCCTGGGCGACCCTGTCGACGGGCCGCCGGGTGGAGTGGAGGTAGGGCGCGTCGCCGAGCCCGTCCGCGACGGAGTGCCCGAGCCCGGTCGCGGTCTCGGCGTACCCGAGGACGACCGAGGCCCGCGCACCGTCGGCCCCCAGCAGGTCCCGCACCCGGCGGCCGAGGGCGACCCCGTGCCCGTGCACGACGGCCGGCGACCGCGGCACATGCTTGCCGAGCACGTTCGACACGAGCAGATGCGCCCGCTTGGGGTTGCGCCGCAGCGCGAGCCCCAGCAGACCGCTCAGCTCCTCGTCACCCACCAGCTCGACCCCGAGCCGCTCGGCGACCCAGGTCCCGGACCAGATCGCGTCGGATGTGTCTGTGGTGTCGTCCGCTGCGTCAATGAACGAACCCATGTAGATGTCTCCTGAACCCAAGCTCCGTCAATTTCTGCGATCGTGGATATGGCCTTGACGATCAGCCGATAGGGGCGGATAGCAGAGCAGGCACAAGGCTTCGTGATCATTATGGTGTCAAGCCAAATGATCACGACTTGGTCCCGTGCCTGCTATTGCAGCTTCCCCTAGCCCAGCCGTGCTGGAGAAACTAGGGCTGCTGGATGTGGACCGGATCGCTGACCTGAGGTTGGAAAGGCTCATTGCCATGCCGCAGAGCAAGGCATTCGTGCGCTCGACCCGCTCGAGAAGTGGTCGTGCCGAGAGCTTGGACGATCGGTCAGCAACGGAGCGTGTTGAACTGGCCTTGGTGGTATATCAGCGGGCGTCCGGGGCCTGCCGGACTCCCCACGACGACTTCGGCCAGCATCACGCGATGCTCACCCGCCGGTACGCGCGCCACGACCCGGCACACCAGCCAGACAGGGACGTCGTTGAGAATGGGAACCCCTTTTGGGCCTCTTCGCCAGATGGTGGGAGCAGCGAATCGATCTGCACCGCTGCGGGCAAAATGCGTTGCCAGTTCTTGCTGGTGTTCGCCAAGCATGTGCACGCCGATATGGCTGGCTTCGGAGACTGCTGGCCAGCAGGATCCGGCGGTGTTGATGCCGAAGGAAACAAGCGGGGGATCGGCTGAAACGGAGGTCAGAGAGGTGGCTGTGAAGCCAACTGGCCCTGCGCCGCTCTGGGCTGTGATTACGGCGACTCCTGCCGCATGTCGCCGGAAGGCGGACCGCAGGAGGTCGGATGCAGCGGTCATGGAGGTGTCTTTCTCAGGCGAGGAATATGGTGAGGAGCCTGATGCTTAGCTGAGCGAGGAGGGCGCCTATTACGCTGTGGAGGGGTCTCCGATCTATGGCATGGTCGGCGGCCACGGGAGGCCATCCTTCGGATGAGGAATTGCTGACCGTTTTGGCGGCACCCGTTAGCATGCCAAAAGGCGGACCAGTCGTGAACCTCATCTGTCGTCGCCGCAAAGGATCGTCGGCGACGATCTCACTCGCTCATAAGCCATAACCTCGTGCCATCAGTGACACGGGCTCCAGTCGATGCACTCATGGACTAGCGTGATCGCCCTACATTCCAGAGATCCCGATGCGACTTTAATCAATCGCCACCCTCCCGTTATAACGGCAACAGAGAAAGGGCCGACTGCCCTGCAGTCAGCAATTCGGCAAATCCGACGTCCTGATTGGCGACTCCGAAGAGTTCAGCGCGCAGTACGATCCGTTCGGCCCATGTTCGGTGCGGCTTTACTTCATTCATCTTGTTCGTATACGCAGACCTCAGCACGCCCCCTCCGCGATGCTCGACCTTTAGGATGTCCTGCGCATCGCTAAACTCCTCGTGACTGACTACCGAAAGCGCGTGTACAGGCAGAACGTGTGACGGATGTATGCAGGTCTTACCCATCAGACCATTTACTTGGTCCAGGGAAATTTCGCGAAGTAGTCCGTCCATCGAGTGCTCGATGAGTTCCCTGCGCAGTTCCATGGCTTGCACTTCTGCGAACGGACTCTGCCGCAACTGGTGCTTAAACACTCGTTCTTGCACCGGAAAGTACTCCCATACGGGTCCAGTTACGGTGAAACCTGTACCATCGGCCCGGCTCAGCACGTTGACCACGTCAGCGATCATTGAGGCCACAATCTGGATGTCGTAAGCGGTCATACCGGGACCTCGACGCAATCCATATGAGGAACAAAAGTCAGTGACGCCTAGACGCAGCGCTAGGACCCGATCTCGATATTTCTCGAGGACGCGACAAATCCGGGAAAGGGCATCCGCTCGAGACTCTAGATATAGGAGGTCGGGGGATTCCAGAATGGGCATGGCGTAGATTGGGCGGCCGCAAAGGTATTCTGCCTCGGCGAGAGCCTCCAGGAATGCAACGCCACGTTCTTCGGTGAACTTGGGGAGTGCAAAACCCGATATTATGCTCGCAGCGTTCCCAAGCCTTAGGGTGATATCCGGAATCTGTTGAGGGGTGCGGACTCGTATGAAGAGCAGTGGAAGGGCGAAGCTGGCCTGAGACAGGCGAACGAACTGATTAATCAGGTTCTTCTCCGCTGATATCACCTCGCCATCATCGATGGAGTCTTCCAGGCATATCACCATGGAGACGACTCCGCGTTCGGCCTGCTTGAGGACATCTTCGGCAAGGTAAGGCCTATTTGCCGGACTGTAGAGGGTGGCACCGAGAGCGGCGGATATTATCCGACTCGAGGAATCCGCACTGAAAGCAGACGGCTCTCGCCAGAAAAGACGCTTTCGCACATCGGGGGCAATGTATCCGAAATGGCGCATTGAAAATTCACCGTTCTCGCATAGGCCGCAAGACGAGTTCCATCTGGGTTTCCTTTGCGGAACCGCAAAATCTGCTGATCTTGATTCGCGATGCCCTTGTCCGATGCGGTTTTCGAAGTCCTGGGCCGCATGCTCAAGTCATTTACCTGGCAGGTGGGTTCCGAGGATGTGAACGAACAGGTGGCTGTCAGGCATGCCACGGGCGGGGGGTACGGCGAGCAAAGCTTGTGTGGGTGTGCGCCCAGCACCGAATCGACCGGTAAAGCACGTCCCGTGTGTCGGGGACCTGATGAGTGACGTCGAACGGGTCGGTCACCGACAGGTAGCCCTGGTAGGCACGAAAGGCGGTGACCTTCAACAGTTGCGCCCGGTCCAGGTGGTCCTCGGCGAAGGGCAGGAAGAAGCGATTCCACTGCTGGGGCGTCAGATACGGCAGCCGGTCCAGCAGCGGGACGTCGTGCTCGGCCCGCCAGGCATTAAGCGCTTCCAGAACAGTGTCGAAGGCCTCATCGACGCGTTGAGCGCCGCCGCCCCGGCCCAGCACGGACAGCCGGTGACCTTGCGCCGGGCCGAAATG
Source organism: Streptomyces sp. NPDC050121 (assembly GCF_044460385.1). NCBI lineage: Bacteria > Bacillati > Actinomycetota > Actinomycetes > Kitasatosporales > Streptomycetaceae > Streptomyces > Streptomyces sp. NPDC050121. The sequence goes on from NZ_JBITJV010000080.1 coordinate 9,663, forward strand.
AAGCAGTTGGACCACGTGGTCGGCGACGTCGTCAGTGCTGACCATGTCGAGGAGGCCCTTCTCCTCCGCGACGAGCGCGGGCACTGCGCCGCTGCACATAGAGGCGGGCAACCAGAAGAAGCCGCTGTAGCGGTCGAGCGCGCCGTCCGCCCGGGCGCCCATGACGATGGGGAAGCGCACGATGTCGGCGCTGTCCCTTTCAACACGGACTATGCGTTCGGCGTGCGCCTTGGACCACTCGTAAGAGTTGCGGTAGGCGTCCCGGGAGGGCGAGGAGATGTCGCCCTGGAGGCCCGTCACGAAGGATGAGGACAGGTGGACAAAATGGGTGTTGGGGCTGGCCAACGCGAGTACCGCGCGGAGCGGGGCGACGTTGGCGTTCTCGGCTTCCTTCTCCGGCAAGTTCCAGCGGGTGTCGGCGGCACAGTGAACGACAGCGTCCCAGGGGCCGCGCAGCTCCTCCGGCGGCTCGTGGGTGCCGATGTGCCAGGCGGAGTGATCCGGGCTCTCGGCGCCGCGGCGGCTGACGCCGTGCGGGGTGTGGCCGGCTGCCCGCAGCGCGCGCATAACCGCGCTGCCGACGGCTCCGGTGGCACCGGTGACCAGTACGCGGACGGGCGTGGTCACGCGACCGCCATGATTCGTCGCTCTATGGCCTGCAGCATGTGCTCGGCGTTCTCCCGCAGTGCCTTGCTAGCGACCGGGGTGAGCATGTCGGCGAGGAGCGGGATGCCTATCTCGAAGTCGACGGAGAAGGTGACGACCGAGGCGCCATCACCGGTACCTTCAACTCGCCGTTGTCCGCTGAATAGGTCGAGATCCCCGGACACCTGATCGAAGGACATGACCCTCCTGTCGTGGTCGAGGGTGTCCGTCTCGACCCACTCCAGGACCGAGCCTTTGAGTAGCACCGACCACTTGCTCGTGCGGACTCCGGTGTCGCTCTCACTGACTACCGTGACCGACTCGACGTTCGCCATGTAGGCGGCGTAGTCCTCGAGGCGGGTGACGGCTGCCCAGGCCTCGGGCGCCGAGGTGTTGATCGAAAGACTCACTTCAACATGCGGCATGACAGTGTTTCTCCATTCGTGGGTGGCGGTGGGGGCAGTCCGCCGGGTCGAAGGTGATCTCGTGTCCCGCGCAGAAGCTGCCGACGACCTCGTCGCAGACCAGGAGGGATGGTGGGTGGTGGTGGGCGGCGAGCGAGTCGAGTGCGAGCCCGGCCGCCCCCTGTCCGCGCCCGTAGAGTCGGCTGCCGACGACCGGGGTGACGGCGGCAGCACTCGGTCGCGGGTGTCGCTGAGGGTGACGCGCAGGCCCACCGCGGCGGCCATGGCTGCTTCTCCGCCGAGGGCGCCCGTGTCGATGCCCGCGGCAGACACCGCCGAGGGTGTGCACGTAGCGGGTGGAGCGGCCGAGCAGGGCGGTGTGCGCGGTCCGAAACGTCGGGTGACGCTCAGCCCGTGGTACGCGGTGTCCAGCAGTCCGCTTCTGTGACCGTCTCGCAGCGCGGCTATGGTGCAGCGGTCAGCACGGCGGCGCTGTCACGCACGGTGCTTGCGCGGCGGAAGCTAACGTCGATCAGGGTGCCGTGCTCGTGCGACAGGACGGGGAAGCGTTTGAGGTTCTCGCTCTCTACGAGAACGAGGAGGTCGAGGTTGCCGCGCACATTGCCGAGCCCGGCGAGCACCGAACCAGCGACCACCACAAGGGCTGGATTCCCCAAACCCTGGTCGGCCTCATTGAGCACAGCCGACATGGTCAGCCCTCGCAAGCCGAGGAAGGCCGAGAGGCGTTGGTCGAGGGCCTCCGGTTCAGGGAACGCAACAACGCCCGGAAAGTGGTCTCCATGCTCAGTGCACCTTTCGGATGGACAGCGACAGCGGTGACAATGTCAAGCCCACGGGAGCAGCTCAAATCGCGTTCCGGCAGCCGGAACACCTCTTCTCAGTGATGTTCGCGCGAGCTAGAACTACGTTCTTTACACCACGGAGAGGAAGAGCCATGGTCACGAACGCTCGCGACGATGCGGCCCACGAGACGCTCACCGCAATCCGTCGGCACTTCTCGCCACAACTGGCCCTGGTCTATGGCATGAACGGCGCTGGCGCCGTCGAGGCACGAGGTGATGGAGCCCGAGTGCGCCTGTCTGACGGCCGTACCGCGCTGGACTTCGGGAGTTACGCAGTGACCCTGCTGGGCCAGCGCCATCCGGCCGTGGTATCGGCAGTGCGTGACGAATTGGACGCGATGCCGGTGTCCAGCCGTGTCCTGGGTAATCGGGCCACCGCGTCCCTCGCCGGGGCCTTGGCTGCCTGGGCCGACCCAAGCCGCCTGACGAAGGTATGGCTGGGGCTGAACGGTTGCGACGCGGTCGAGGCGGCGCTGAAGCTGGCGCGCCGGGCCACCGGTCGGCATCGGGTGATCGCCGTAGAGGGCGCCTACCACGGCAAGTCCATGGGGGCGCTGGCGGCGACCTGGAACTCCCGCTACCGCGAGTCTCTGGAACCCCTGTTGGGCGGTGTCACCCACATACCGGCGGACGTGTCTGCGGTGCCCGGCGCATTCGAGGGCAAGGAAGTGGCCGCCGTGCTGGTGGAGCCCGTGCAGGGCGAGGGCGGGGTGCAGCCCCTGGAGCCAGCGTTCCTACGGGCGCTCGCGGACGCAGCCCGTGCGCACGGCGCGTTCCTGATCGCGGACGAGATACAGACCGGGCTGCGCCGCTGCGGTCCCCGTCTGGTCAGCGTCGACCTCGGTCTGGCGCCGGATGCCGTGCTGGTGGGCAAGGCTCTGGGCGGCGGGGTACAACCAGTCTCCGCAGTCGTGGCAACTCCGGAACTGTACGCGCCGCTGTCCGCGGACCCGTTCGTCCACACGAGCACGTTCTCCGGGCATCCGCTCGGTGCCGCTGCCGGGATGGCGGCACTACAGGCAGTGGAGGAACTCGCCCCGCGCGGCGAACACATGGCAGACCTTTTCGGTTCCGCTCTGGCGCGGCTGGCCGAACACCACCGCGGTCTGGTCACCGCAGTGCGAGGCTTGGGGCTGTTGTGGGGCGTGGAGTTCGCCACGAAGGCCGCCGCAGGCGAGGTGCTGATGGAGCTCGGCCGCCGGGGCCTGATCGTCTCCCCTTGCCTGGGCCGGCCGGAAGTGTTGCGGCTGCTGCCGCCGATCGTTGCCACGGACGAGGAGGCCGAGGAGGGGCTGGCCCTCCTACACGCCGTCTGCGCGGCGGTGCCCGACGAGTTTCGCACGCCGGCCGCCGCGGCGCTTCCCTAAGCATCCAGCGCCCGCTCCGGCCCGGGCCGGAGCGCAGCGGACCGTTGTTTCATCGTGAGGTGCGCAGGCGGCGGAGGCAGATAAGGCTGCGTGCCGGTTCGAGCAGGCCCTGATAAAGGTCGGCGCTCCGTTCGTAGCGGACCTGGAGCCGCTTGGTCGAGCCCGTGCAGAGCACGGCGACACGGCGGAGAACCCCACTGTGGCCATCGAGACCTCTCACGGTCTCCTGATCGCCGCACTGCGCTCGACCGGTCGTTCCGTGTACGCCATCAATCCCATGACCGCAGCACGTTACCGCGACCGGCGGACCGTCGCGCGCAAGAAGTCGGACCACCTCGACGCCCTGGTGCTGGCGCACATTCTCCGCACCGACGCTGACGCCCACCGCCCGCTCCCCGCCGACAGCGAGCTCGTCCAGGCCGTCGCCGTGCTTGCCCGTGCCCAGCAGGACGCGATCTGGGACCGTACTCAGGCTGGCAACAAGCTGACGTCGCACCTGCGCGAGTACTTCCCCGGCTACCTGGCCGCCATCGGCCACCGCCAGCTGATGAACCGGTGGGTCTCGTGGTTGAAGGCGAGCTGACGTTAGTCCGGTTCGTCGTCGGACTCCGTCGAGGATCTCGTCGAGGCCATCGGCGGATAGCGGCCGGCCGCGGGTCGGTCCTCGCAGCACCACGAACAGCTGGTCGTGGTCCACGGATGGACGCTCACGGTCCAGGTAGTCGCCGACCACGCTGAAGAACTGCGCGGAGACGGGTATCAGACGCTGGTGCCCGCCCTTGCCCTCGCTGATGAAGACCCGACGCTCGCCCGGTGAGAGGTCACCCAGGCGCAGGCCGAGGACCCCTCAGCGGCGCAGCCCGCCCAGCAGCATCGCCAGGATCATCGCCCTGTCCCATGCGGTGTTCAGGGCGCCGAGGACCATCTCGACCTCGGTCGGCCCTAGGACGCGTGGCAGGGTGCGAGGCGTGCGCAGCAGAGGTGCCCCGCCGGTGCGGCGGCGGTTGGCCAGTCCCGTCGGCACCGGGTTGCGGTCGACGGCGAGGTCGTCGCGGATCATCAGGCAGCCGAACAGCCCGGAGACGCTGTGTAGCCGGCGCTTGATGGTCCGGGCTGAGAGTCCGGCTTCACCGTCTTCGAGCCGGACGACCTTCGGGCCTTGACACGGCTTCTTCTGCGCGGTGATGAACGCGAAGATGTCTGCGGTGACGACGTCGGTCGGCTCCATGGGCACCACCGAGAAGAAGACCTTCAAGTCGTAGGCGGTGGCCAGCAGGGTGTTCGGCCTGCAGCGGGCAGCCACGAACTCCAGGTAGTCGTCGACCAGGACGTGGCCGAGCGATGCAGCAGGGTTGCCCGCGCCATCGACACGTTGTACCAACTCCGGCTGCAAAGCCATCCGAGCTCCTCGACGGGAGCGACCTGAAGTTTCCCCAAGGCCGGGTAGTTAGCGTATTTCCGCTGGTGGCAAGGGAGTTCGGCCTCGGGTAGGAACGCGGACAACGGGGCCGCGTTGGTCAGGTAGTCCGCCAAGACTTCCGGCCGTTGAGGAGCCCCGTTGCCCACGCGTCATTGTGCCCTGCCACCTGGTCTGGCGAGGGTCAACCGTGAGTTCACCGTGGCCGAGGGCCGGTTCGCGCCCGGTCGTCTGGGCGAGTTGACGCAGGTCATTCCATTCGACCTCGTCGATGCCGTCCTGGATGAAACCCGTTGCGTGCAGCGCCGGTTACGGGATCTGCCCTCGCGGGTCAGGGTCTACTTCCTTCTCGCGATGTGCCTGTTCCCGGAGGTCGGCTACCGGCTGGTCTGGCACAAACTGACCGCGGCCCTTACGGGCGTCGGGATCGAGGTCGCGGAGCCAACTGCGAAAGCCTTGCGTGACCTGCGCAGACGGCTCGGTGCAGAACCCATGAAGCGCGTGTTCGAGCCCCTGGCCGGCCCGCTCGCCCAGCCGGTGACTCCCGGAGTGCGGTTCGGGCCGTTCCGGATGGTCTCCTTCGACGGCTGCAGCTCGATCAAGCTCCCCGATACCGAGCGCAACGTGGAGTGGTTCGAACCCGGCAGCCGCGGCGGGTAT
>NZ_JBITJV010000081.1:0-14980 GCF_044460385.1 Streptomyces sp. NPDC050121
GCCCCAACGAATACGAACACCGACACCACACCGCTAAACTCACGCTCGCCGCGTGATCAATAACCGCGTGCCCACCTTCACGGGGGAAGGCCCCACCTTCACGGGGGAAGGCCCATCCTCGAGTCTGGCTGCGGTATGCCGCGCGGAGTCCGCAGTGCTCTGGCCGGATCTACGAATCTGGTAGGTGCGGGGATCGGCGGCATTGCCTCCATCAAGGCTGCAGCACACGCTCAGAAGGGGCAGATCCAGGCGATGCAGATGAAGATGCAGACCGAAGCCGACTTACGGTCGAAGGAGAAGTCCGAGGCCGCCGCCGTGGAGGCGATCCGTCAGCTCCACATCATCAAGCAGCACTACTGGACGCACCCTCGTGAGGACAACCAGAGGTTGTCCTCTTGGGAGGAACGACTTCGCAAGCAGCTCGCACAGATGGAGTTGATTACCCCGCGTCTACGCAATGCCGAGTTGTGTGAGCGCGTGGAGCAGATCATGGAGGCACTGGCCTACCACCGCGAGCTGAGGGATCCCAGCCTGGACGGGTACCCCGGCCTCGCCTACGAGTTGTTTCGGCACGGAGTTGACTGCCTGGGCACTGCTGTGCGGCACGAGCCTTAGCCTGATGAGCCCAAGGCCGTCCGTGACGCTGCTGGCATCGTCGCCGAGTACAACGCTCGAACGGAGGAGGAGGCCCGGTTGTACGAAGAGGGCTATCACTGATCCGGGTCCGAAGCCCTCGGGTGGGCCACCGGCGTCTGCTGAGTCGGGTCAGGACACACCACGGGCCTCGGGGAGTGAAGACATCCCCGGGGCCCGGTGTATGGAGTCGCGCTGTTCAACGACGGCCCGATGCCGACGTCATGGGTGCGTGCACCCGTCGGCGCGTTCAGGCCGCCTCAGGCTGCAAAGGCTCCACCTGGCGCAGGCAGTACACGCACCTGGATGCCGAGTCGACGCGGCCCATGCGTCGTCGGCAGTCCCCGCGTTCACGCACCGGCCCCCGGCCGTCCGCGCAACCTGGGCAGGTCATCACCCCTGCCGGAAGCCGAAGCTGACCACCCACCCCTCGCCTTGCGCGGCGTCACGCGCCAGCTGCGAGACCTCGGAGGCGGAGCGCGCGTCTTCGTCGTCGCCGGTCTCTACCGCCAGATAGACGGCGAAGCAGTCGTCGGTGTCGCACACGACAGCCACTCCTGTAGGCATTCGATCCCCTCTCAAGCCGCAACTGCGCCCAACAAGACCATCTTGCTGACGGGAACGTCCTCGCACTGGTGTCCCCACAAAAGCCGGGTCCGCGTGACTCGAATTCGAGTCGGATCGTTCGAATCGGGTGCGCGGAATCGAACCCACTCAGGGCCTTGACCGTCGCCGTGGCGGCGCGGGAGTGTCGGTGCGCAACTATCCGCAACCAGCTCGACAGGGGAGACGGTCATGACGTTACGGTTCGTCGGGATCGACCCGAACACCGGAGGCGGCGGATCGCCGACGGTGTGGGTCGAAGAGGAGAGCGCGGACCTGGTCCTTCAGGGCGAGGAAGCCGAAGAACTACTGAGGGCACAGGTGAGCGGAACCGAGTGGGTCGCCGGCCATCAGGCGGGGATCCCGCCGCACGAGACGGTGATCCGGATTCCCGTCCGCATGGTGTCGATTCTGAGGGAGGCCTGTGATGTCGCAGAACAGCGTGCCGGACTTCGCTGAACTGCTGGGCGGAGCACAGCACACGGCCGTGCATCTGGAGATGCGCGACCTCTACGGCGTCGGTGACGAGGTCGAAGAGATCGAGAACTTCACCCGCACCGGCCAGATCACCCTGGATCCCACCGCCTCGTTCTGGCCCGAGTGGCTCGGCATCGTGAAGGACACCCTCGCCCGGGGCGTCGTCATGCGCCGCGCCCGGATCGTCTCCGAGCCGGTCACCGACTACATCCGGTGGGAACACGCCGTGACCCCGCTGAACCTGGGCGCTGGCGAACAAGTGCGCTGGCTGCCCCGGCGGCAAGCCTCCGACATCCCTCTGCCGGGCAACGACTTCTGGCTGATCGACGACCGCCTCGCCGTGTTCCACTTCTTCACCGGCGACGGCGACTGGGCGAACCCCGGGTTCGAATTCACCGCGGACCCGGCCGCGGTGAACCTGTGCGCCACGGCGTTCGAGACCGTATGGGAGCGCGGCATCCCCCACGAGAAGTACACCGTCTGAACCCCCTGAGCAGCTACACATGACCGCCTCCCCCTCCTCCAGCGCCCAGGGAGCCCGCGAAGCGCTCGCCGTGCGCTTGCAGCACCTGCGCAAGGACGCCGGCCTCACCGGGAAGGAACTCTCCGCCCGGTGCGGCTGGCACCCCGCGAAGACCACCCGCCTGCAAAAGGGCGAGGCCCCGCCCTCGGATGCGGACATCCGCATCTGGTGCGCGGCCTGCGGCGCCGACGACCAGGCCGACGACCTCATCGCCACCGCCCGCGCGGTCGACTCCATGTACCTGGAGTGGCGCCGCCTGCACCGCACCGGCATGCGCAAGGTCCAGGAAGACTTCTACGCCCTGTACGAGCGCACCCGCATCTGCCGGGCGTACCTGTCCAACGTCCCGCCGGGCTTCTTCCAGACGCCGGCGTTCGCCACCGCCCTCATGGAACAGATCACCGCCTTCCAGGGCACCCCCAACGACGTCGCCGAAGCGGTCGCCGCACGCGTCGCCCGCTCCCGCTTCCTCTACGAGGGCGGCCACCGCTTCGTCGTCCTCATGGAGGAATCCGTCCTGCGCTTCCGCACCGCCGGCCCCGACGCCATGCGCGGGCAGCTGCGCCACCTCCTGGCCGTGATGCCGCTGGCGTCCGTCTCCCTCGGGATCATCCCGTTCACCGCGCAGCGCACGGTGTGGCCGCTGGAGGCGTTCTACCTCCACGACGACGTCCAGGCCGTGGTGGAGACCCTGACCGCCGAGATCAACGTCACCCAGCCCCGCGAACTCGCCGACTACGCCAAGGCCTTCACCGAGCTGTCGAAGATGGCCGTGTACGGCGACGCCGCCCGCGCCCTCATCCAGGCCGCGATAGACGCCCTGGAGTGAACTTCCGCAATAACCCGCAATTTCGTTGAGTACCTGTCCCCATCGTCCGTAGCGTCAAAGCCACCGACGCCACCAGCCAACGGGGAGGCGGGACTTCATGCGCGCACCCACCCACACCACGGGCCCCACGCCCTCCGGCCGCGGGCTCCAGCAGCCTGGCTACGGCGTCCCCTCCCCGGCCCTGCTGGCCCGCGCCGACCGCGGCTTCGCCCGCTTCCTCACCCGGGCCACCCCGACCAGCGACACCGGCCCCGCCACCGACGACGCGAGGCAGCGATGACCAGCCGGATGCACACGGTCCTCTACGACCCCCAGGGCCTGATCGAGGCCGAACTTCCCCTCGACCGCACCCCATACGAGGCGCTCGTCACCGCCGCCCTCGCCTGGACGACCCCGGGCCTCGCCTCCCGCGACTACACGCAGATCGCCCTGCAGCTGACCGGCCACGCCCGCGCCGTCGCCACTGAGGTGAAGCGTCACGCCCAACTGCTCCCCGTCGACAGCGGCCGCCGCGCGCTCGCCGACGTCGTCCTGGACGAGGCCGGCCAACTGCTGGACGCGCCCATCGAGGGCACCGCCGCCTGCGTCCAGGACCGCGCCCGCCTCGTACGCGCGCTCTACGAGCGGCTCGACCGCCTCACCCAGAGCGAACCGACCGAGCCGGTCACCCCCTGATTCGTCGCGCACCCGGGCGAGACCCGCCCGGTCCCCGGGCGCGCGGCGCCGGCACCACCCCGGCCCGGCCAGTCAGCTTCACCCGTCGCCCGGTTGCGCGAAGCCGGCCGGGACAGTCACAGCCACCACCGTTGGAGGCGTACGTGAGCACCACAGCCGTGAGCACCTCGCCCAACATTGCGACTCCCACCGCAGCGGAGGTCTTCGCCTTCGCGGACCTTCAGATCTGCGCGGCTGCTGCCGAGCAGTGGCCGCACGCCGACCTCGACGTCGGCGACCAGGTCCCGAGCGTCACCGGATACGTGCGCCGCATCCATGTGGACGGCCGCCCGCTCCACGCCAAATACTCGCTGCTGGGGGTGTCCCTGGTGTCGTTGCTGCGCGGCGCCTGCGGGCCCTGGCCCCAGGTCCGCGCCGCGCAGCAGGAGTACGTGCAGCGCGCGGACGCGCTGATCGGACGGGAAGCGGCTCAGCTGCGGCTCCTGGTGGAGCTCGGCCGGCCCCGGGTCTGCCCGCTGGTCGGAGTGCGGCGGGGCGTGCTGTTCACCGAGTCTGTCACCGGTCCGAGCCTGGCCCAGCTCCTGCTGGACCAGCCGCAGGACAGCGCCACTCTACTCGCCGGGATCTTCGGCGAACTGCGCGAACTCCACCACCCGGCCGCCGTAGAGCGGCTCGCATCTGCCGGTGCCATCGGAGAGCGCAGCATCGCCGGCACCTTCCAGCGCAAGTTCAACGGACTGTCGGGCCCCACCTACGTGCAGCGGCTCGGGGCCGACCGGTGCGCGGCCGATGACCGCAAGGAAGTCGTCGAAGCGCTGAAGCAGGTCGTCGTCCGGCTGCACCGGTTACGGGGCCGGGTGCTGCCGCAGCCACACCGCCGCGTGCTGGTCTACGGCGACCTCAAGCCCGAACACGTCCTCTTCACCGACGGGCCCGCCCAGCCACCGGTGTTCATCGACCCGGGGCTGCTGCTCGCCCAGACGGCGGTCGACGTCGCGAAACTGATCAGTCGGACCGTGCTCACGCTGGCCGCGTCCCGCCCGGGAACGGAGACCGGCAAGCAGGTGGTGCACGGAATCGGTGTCTTCGCCGGAGGCCGGATGAAGGGCCTGTCCGTGAAGGCCTGCCGCGCCTGGCTGCGGGACGTGCTGGTGCTGTGGCTGATGGACAGCGTCAACATCCTCACCACCTACCTGTCGGCGCCTGCCGAACTGCCGCTGCCCGCCCAGGGCACCGCTCTCGTGGGCCGTGCGGTGACCCTCGCCCGGATGCTCGACCGGATCAGCGCCGACCTCACCACGGCAGGCGGTGCCGGTGCCGTGTGGGACGGCGCCCTGGACTACGCGCAGGCGGTCGCCGCGTGACGCCGGCATCGCTGGAAGCGGTCGGCGTGATCGGCGCCGGAGCGGTCGGGCAGGCCGTGTCCACCGCCCTGGTTGCCTCCGCCCTGCCCGGGCGGCTGCTCATCGCCTCCCGCGTCCTGGACCAGGCGGTGGCCCTCGCCGCCGACCTCGAGGACATGCGCCAGGCCACGGCCTCGCCGGTCCACCCCGAAGCCTGCGATGTGGAGGGCATGGCCGACTGCACGGCGGTCGTCGTCGCCGTGCGAGCCGCCTTCACCAACACGCACACCGCTGACGTGCGCATGGCCGGCGCGGCGGCGAACGCCCCCGTGATCCGGGCGCTCGCTACCTGTCTGCGCGGCTACCAGGGCACCGTGCTGGTGGTCACCAATCCCGTCGACCTGATGACCCGGCTGTTCGCCGAAACCTCCGGCTGCCCGCGCGTGTACGGCATCGGATCCAACCTCGACTCCGCCCGCTACCGGCTCACCCTCGCCCGCCTCCTCAACGTGCCTGCCGATGCCGTACAGGGGCACGTGATCGGTGAGCACGGCGACGGGGCCGTGGTGTGCGCATCGTCGACCACCGTCAACGGCACGCCCGCCGACCTCCCCCTTGCGGAGGTACGCGCAGAACTGCGTACCCGCCCCGGGCGGATCAGCGCCGGGGTCGGCCGGACCCGCTCCGGGCCCGCCGGCGCTGCGCTGTCGGCCCTGCGCAAGGCCCTGGGCCTGGTCGACGGGACCGAGGAACTGACCTGCGAACACCGCGGCGACTGGCTCGGAATTCCGTTGCGCTTCACCTCTGGTCGGCCCGTAGCGTGCTTGCCTGCCCTGAATGCGGACGAAGACGCGCAGCTGGCCGCGACCCTTACCAAACTCCGAGGCGCCTACCGGGCGCTCGGCTGTCCTGCCCCATCCTCGACCCCTCTGGAGACGACGTGAGTACCCCCACCGCCACCCGGCTGCAGGCCGCGGACGCGAGCGTGACCGTGCTCAGCAACACCGCCTTCGTCACCGACTGGGCCCGCCGGTACTTCGGATCGTGGTGGAACGCCTTCGACATGCCCACCAGCAGTGTCTGCGCCGGGCCGCTGGTCACGGCCGACCTTGACGAGAAGGCGTACACGGACCTCGCCGCGCTGGTGCGCTCCTGCCCCCACGACGAGGCCACCTACGCCAAGGCCCAGCTGCTGCTCGCCCGGGACAGCACAGGCACCATCACCGGCGTCTCCCCGGACGAAGGACTCGCCTACCGCTCCGAACAACTCGGCAGCCACGTCACCCTCTCCGGCCACACGGCGCAGCCGCTGGCGCTGGCCGCCGCACGGATCGCCCGCGAGATGATCCGCGCGTCCCTGCTGCGCGACGGCTGGACGCTCCTACACGCCTCCGCGGTCGTCCGCGACGACCGCGCCCTGCTCGCCTTCGGCTCCAAGGGCGCGGGCAAGACCACCACCGCCCTGCTGCTGGCCCATCGCGGCGCCCAGCTCCTCGCGAACGACCGGGTGTTCGTGAAGGCCGTCGGTGACGAGCTGCGCGTCCTGCCCTGGCCGTCAGCGGCGGCCATCGGGCTGGGCCTGCTCGATGCGCTGAGCCTCTACGACGTCGTCCGCGACCGGCTCCATGCGGGCGAGCAACTCCACCCCACGCAGCACCAGGACGTCACCGATGCCCTCCTGGCCGGCCGCCGCGAGCCGCTGTGGGAGCCGGGCGGCAAACGGGAGATGAAGGTGCAGGTCTTCCCCGACCAGTTCGCCACCTGGTTCGGCATGGAACTCGCGACGGGCGGACACGCGGCGGCACTGCTGTTCCCCCGCATCGACCCCGCCTCCATCCCGGCCGTGGTCGACGGCGACCGGGCCCTCGGTGAAGACGACTTCATGAGCGGCAGCACCGAGGACCGCTACCCCGACCACTTCGGCCTCGCTCACGGCATCAACGGCGGCGGCAGTGACGTGGCACGCGCGACCGTCGCCGACCGGCTCGCCACCCTCCCTCACCACCAGGTCGTGCTGAGCCACGACACCCAGGCCAACGCCGACTTCCTCGCCAAACTCGCGGCCGACCTGTGAACCGAGCCATCACCGCCGGCCCATCCGCAGCCCCAGCAGACCGGCGAAGGAAGGCCGCCATCCTCTCCACCGCCGCGGCGTAACCTCCGCCGCGACGTCGTCGACGGGCTTCGGCGGGGGCGCGATCCGGTCCGGATCCATCCCCACCTTGTGCGGATGCACGCACGCCGGAGTCCCGTCCGCGGTGTACCGGAAACCGTCCTCGGGGTTGAACGGGCACTCCCAGGACGGACGGTCGTGTGAGAACCTGCCGCGTCTCGCTGCGTACGCTGCGAGCATCGAGGTGTTTTCGAGGAAGAGCTGCGGATGACTGAGAAGGCGTCTGTTCCCGGGCCGCGCCGGGACCTGGCGATGCACAACGACTGGTGGGTGTCGGGCTGGGAGCACGTCCTGCCCCGTCAGGGCTTCCCGCTGACCATGCTGATCGGGACGGCGTGCGAGCCCGGTTTCACCGGCTCACTGGACGACCTGGTGCACGAGATCTTCGACGGGCATTGGGACATGATCGGCGGCGACCTCGACGGCGCGCTCACCTTCTCCTGGCCGGATGAGGAATGGGACTACGAGGCCGCGCCGGAGGGCCGCGAGGCATGCGAGGCGGCCCGCTGGGAGCAGTTCAGCACCATGCTCACGACCGCCGGCTTCCCGGTGCCCACCACCGTGCGGGACCTGTCCGAGCTCTACCTGACGTGGGGCCTGGCCCGCCGCGAAGAGACGCCGGACGGCACCCGATGGTCCATGCCCGCTGCGCTGCCGCTGCCCGGCGACCTGCTGCCCCTGGACCCGGAACTCACCGAGCGCCTCGACGGGATCCGCTGGACGATGCGCACCGGCCCGCTCCTCGACACCCTCATCGACCACCTGGTCAACGATCTGGGTGAACCGGCAGAGACCCTCACCTCTCTGGACCGGCTGGCGGCAGCCACGGGCCAGGACGTCGACGACGTCCGGCTCGCTCTCGCGGAACTCGTGAAATCCGGCGACGCTCGTGTCCAGCGCGGCGAGGAGCCGGCCGACGCGGAGCGCCTGGAGGCCCACCGCCGCTTCCGCCTGGTCATGGACTGGGAGCACTTCCACGAGAACCGCATCCAGGTCAGCCGGGGGTGACTGAGGCCGTGCACGGCACCGTGGGGACCAGCGACACGCGCTTGATCGTGCTCCGCGGCAACAGCGCCTCGGGGAAGTCGTCCGTCGCGGCCGGCCTGCGCGAGAAGTTCGGCCGCAATCTCGCCATCGTCGGCCAGGACAACCTGCGCCGCATCGTGCTGCGCGAACGCGACCGGCCCGGCGGCGCGAACATCGGCCTGATCGACCTCACCGCCCGCTACGCCCTGGACAACGGCTTCCACGTCGTCTTGGAGGGCATCCTGTACGCCGACCGCTACGGCACGATGCTCCAGGACCTGGTGCGCGCCCACCAGGGCGTCACACGGTGCTACTACCTCCACGTGCCCTTCGAGGAGACGGTGCTCCGGCACGCGACGAAACCAGACGCCGAGTACCTCGCGCACGTCAACGAGGGCCACCTACGCGACTGGTACCGAGAGAAGGACCTGCTCCCCAACGGGCTGGAGACCGTTATCGACGCGGCCAGCACCCTGGACGACACGGTCCAACAGATCCTCTCCGAGAGCGGCCTGGACGGCATTCTCCCGATCGACCGCTGAGGGGCGCCACCGCAGGTACGGTCATCATCACGGCACCGACGACGGCACACACCACCGGACCCAGGGGGCAATGGGCGTGGAGAACGGATCGCAGAGCATCCCGTGGGGCGGCGAGTGGCGACGTCACCTCCGCTCCGATGCCGAGATGGATCTCGTGCGCTCGTGGATGCGCCGTGTCGAATGCCCGACCTGCAAGGCAGCCGCAGGGCGGGCCTGCCGCACCGCGGGCGGCCGCCCGACCAACGAACACCGTGCACGCCGTGACGCCGTCGGCCCCGTCCCGTACGCGAAGTGGCGGAAGGAGGGCCTCATCCCGGAGCAGCGGACGTACACGATTCCGGCCGTGCTCAAGGAGTCGGAGAAGGCCCGCGCCGACTACAACGTGGACACCGCCCTGGCCGACGGTGTGGCGGTCGTCCGGATGTTCCTCGCCGACCGGCTCGGGTTGTTCCTCAAGGGCGAGGAGGCCATGGACCGCATCGACGTCGCCGTGCGCAAACTGATCGAGGTCCGCGGCCCGGTGGGGACGGCCGACGTGGTCACTGTCCTCGCCAGCCAAGTCGCCTCGCTGCTGGCTGCGAACGCCGGACCCGACGGCGATCCGGAGGCCCTGTTCGACACGATGATCCGCGCGCAGATCGACATGGTCCGCAGGATGAATGCGATCGAGAAGGAACGAGCCGACGGCTGAGTGGCTGGTCAACACTGATGCAGTGCCACCCACTAACCTCCCGCCGATCGAAGGGATGAGCTGTGCCCGACCGACCTGAAATCGTCTGCATCTGCGGCTCTACCCGGTTCGTGGACGAGATGCGTGCGGTGAGCCGTGATCTGACCTTCGCCGGGGTCATCGTTGTCGCGCCAGGCGAAGCGGATGGGCCGGTCACCGACGAGCAGAAGGCGGCGCTGGACGCCCTCCATCTGCGCAAGATCGACCTGGCAGACCGGGTTCTGGTCGTCAACCCTGGCGGGTACGTCGGCGAGTCCACGAGCAGGGAGATCGACTACTCCCACGCCACCGGCAAGCCGGTTTGGGTGCGGATCCTTTGAAGGGAAAGGCGCGTGCTGGGCTGGGCTGGGCTGTGGCTATGAAGCGTCTGCGTAGGCGAGGTGGGTGCCGCAGCTGGTGCAGCGAAATAGCATCGCGCTTGCGCCGTTCCCGAGGTGGGTCAGGAAGCTCTCGAGTCGGGATGCGTCGTGCCAACCGCCCATTCGAAGGTCTGCTCGAAGCTGGTCGAGTGCTTCGGGGTGGGCGGCGAGTTCGGTATGTCCGACCTCGCCGATAAAGGCGGCGGCGTCGTTGCAGTGGACGAGCCAATGTGGGTCCTGCCAGGCGTGGAAGCCAGGGGTGCGGCGGGTGACCTGCTCCAGGGTCTCCCTGCTGACGCCGTCGAGTCCGTATGAGTCGGTGAACTCGCCTTCGAATCGTTCGGCGGCGCTGCCGTCGGCGATGCACCAGGGGCAGAATCGCCCGCTGACGTCCTGGGCCGTGTAGAAGGTCGCGGTGTAGATCCAGCCCCTGGCGCGCTCGCAGCAGGCGCACGTCTCGGCGCTCTCGCGGATGGATCCGCTGACGACGGGCTCCGGGTGGTAACGGAAGTAGGGCAGGTCAGTGCTCACCGGTAAACCTGCCCGCGCTAAGAGGGGCCGCGTCGACGTGGATGGTCTGTGTGTTGATGTGCACGCCTGTGAAACTCATGGGTCGCAGTCTGTTCGCAAGCACGCCCGCGATCAAGCAATGAGGGTAAAGCTCTGCTGGTCAGGGGTGGGATAGAGGCGCTCGTGCTCGCGGGCGGCGTGGAAGCGCCAGTAGGGGTCGAGGTCTCCGTTGGAGACGACGGCACGTAGTCGCAGGACGGCTTCGGCTCCGGGCAGGCTCCAGCGGGCGCCGGTGATGTCGAGGCGGTCGGCGATCAAGTGGCGGCAGGCGCCCTCGACCGCGCCGGTGGCGATCGGCCAGCCGTTTTCCAGCGCCGTCTCGTAGCGGAGCTGGTCGAGGTGGCCGGTCAGGTAGCGGTGGCAGGCATCGACGGCCCCGCGACGGGCGGCCGATAGGTGTTCCCGCTCTGCCTCGACGGTCATCTCGTGGGCGATGCGGGCCGCCTGGCCTGCCAGGATCGCGGTCAGACGGTCTGCCGCCCAGGCCTCGGCCTCGACGGTGCCGGGCTTGTGGAACGCGTGGGCAGCAGCCCAGACGTATTCGGCGACGTGCACGAAGTCCAGCAGGACATGCACCGTGACGCCACGTCGGCCGGTCTCCGCATCGATCAGATCGAGCTGATGACGGGCACCGTCGACCAGGACGACCCACGGCCGCAGCTGCCTCGGGTCACGGGCCCCGGCCTGGTCGAAGACGTCGGCGATGACCTGCTCGGGCGACCGGACCAGGGAGGCGGTGCACCACTTGTTCTCCGCCCTCGGCCCTGGGCGGGCCGGACGCTCGCCGCTGCGGCCTCCGGGCGGGTGGATCACATCGTGCGGGCGCCTGGGGGCGGGACGGGTGTCAAAGACACAGGCCACGGTCGCCATCCGCTTCCGGTTCGGCTTCTCGCCCGGCGCGAGCCGACCTCGATGGCCACCAGCTTTGCTGGCAGCGGCTCGGCGGGTGGCCTCCCGCAGACCTTCCGGCCGCATGACCACGCCCTTGCCGTCCACCTGAACCACCAGCGGCATCTCGCGGCTGCACGGGACCGGAATCTGGGTCCGGTAGAAGCCGTCGACGTCGACCGCCGCGGCGACCACGAGCTCTTCCAGCCTGCGTTTGCCGAGCACGTTTCCGCACCGGCGCTCGACCGCATCGTGGGCCTGGTCGAACGAGCCACGGACGGCTTCGATGACCGCAAGCCGCCGTAATCCCGTCGAGTGCCGGCCAGATGGCAGCGACAGCACAGCGTCGGCGGGATGAACGTTGCCCACGCTCGGGCCCCGGTGGGCGACCCGGGTCACCCGGACCATCCCGAACACGCTGGCCAGCCAGCGCGAGTGCCCCGCCTCCCGCCAGGGCCGCACCCTGCCTTCCGGCCCGACCACGACCGGGCCGACGCCCGCACGGACCTGCCTCTCCTCGTGCCGGGCGCGAAGGTCCAGGTGGTCCTGCAGCAGCAGGCGAAGCAGGTCCCGCCCGGCCGCGTCGAGGTATTCCTCCAGATCAGTGTGGGTCCATGTGTTTGCATCGCTGCCCGACAGCGTGGTGGTCAGCGTCTCGAAGGCGCTGAGGGAGCGCGCAAAGGGGTCAGCGGTGGCATGAGTGTCGTAGCGTGTCATCTCCGGGGCTCTTCCCGTCCAGCATCGATTGGGTCGCACCTTCGAATGTAGGCGCGGAAGAGCCCTGCTGTTAACGGGAGTTGGGCGAACGTCCCGTCCGGTGGCGGGCTGGGGTGAACATGCCTGGGGTGTCCTCGTCGAGCCAGCCCCGCTCCACCAGCCGCTTCAGCTTTGACCGGGTGCCCTCGATCTTCCCGGTCTCGGCCGGCAGGCCGATCCTCGGCACGATCTGCTTGGCGCGGACCGGCCCCGGCGCGTCCGCCACCACCTCCAGGATGTCTCGATACACGCGCGGCAGGACCTCCGGCATCATCCCGGGCTGCCAGTTCGGCACCGTCAGTACCCCGATGACGTGCCGCTCGGCCCCCGCATATGCCGACGCCACCCGTTCACCCGTGGTCGGCTGCCCAACATCGGCGGCGGCCGTCGGCTTCTCCGGGGTCATCTCCGCGAGCACTTCGGCGACCGTCTCCCGGGCGATCCGTAACCGATCCGCGTTCGCCCGGGCCAGCTCCAGTTTCCCGGACAGCTCGGCGATCTCGGCTTCCAGCTCCTCCACCCGAACCCGCGCGGCCGCCTCGCGCGCTTCCAACTCCTCGAACAGCGAGCCCATCGGCCACCCCTCCTCCTCCACCACGGTAGAGACGAGTAGCCCCGAGCACAGCCCCACTCAGCATTCCCCGAGCTCAGCCGTTCCCTTCAGAGGAACTGCACCCGGCCGAGTTCGGCAAGTACGGCGCCAGCGGAGTCAAGGGCCACCAGGCCGTCGCCCGCCGGCTCGACGCCCTCGCCGACTTCATCGCCACCCCCGTCACCACCCGGCGCGGCCTCATGGCCCGCCTGCACTACCTCACCCGCACCCCCCACGCCCGCGCCGCCGCCCACGACGCGGGCCTGACCGTCACCGACCGCACCCTCAAGGCATGGCTGGCTGGCACCCGCAGCCCGAACAAGCAGAACCTCGCCCGGATCGACGACGCCTACCGCACCCTGCGCCGCCGCAACGTCGCCCGCTACCTCCTGGCCCGCCTCAACCGCGCCGGCCGGGGCACCCGCGTCGAGATCCACCCGCTCGACCAGTCCGGCGTGCGTCCCTCCCACCAGCGGGCCGTGGAATTGCGTACCCTCAACATCCGCCACTGGGAGGCCCTTGTCGCGGCCTGGTCCACCGGCGACGAGCGGGCCCTGGACGACGCCTGGATCGAGCAGATCGTCGACCTCGGATCGCAATGGGGCCAGTACGAGTACGTCACCAACATCGGCTTCGCCGCCTGAGACCCGCCCGCGTTCCCCATGCCGCGTGTTTCCTCCCTGCCGTCAGTGGCGTTGCCCCGGTCGGCTGACGTGCCTGCCCAGGTGAGCGGGCGTTCCAGTGGTGAGGGACGCTGGGAGTCTTCTCAGACGTCGCTGAGGCGCAGGCCGGTGTGGGCCTTGTAGCGGCGGTTCACCGAGATCAGGTTGGCCACCAGCGACTCCACCTGGTGGGCGTTGCGCAGTCGCCCGCCGTAGACGCCGCGTGCGCCCGCCAGGCGTGAGGCGAGTGCCTGGACGGTGTCGGTGGCGGCGCGTTCGTCGCCCAGGACGAGTACGTCGGTGTCGATCTTCTCGATCTGCCGGTCTTCCAGAGTGACGGCGGAGAGATGGTGAAACGCGGCGGTCACCCGGGAGTTGGGCAGCAGGGCGGCGGCCTGCTGGGCGGCGCTGCCCTCCTCGGGCCTGAGTGCATAGGCCCCCTTCTTGTCGAAGCCGAGCGGGTTGACGCAGTCGACCACGATCTTGCCGGCGAGTTCGTCGCGGAGCGTGGTCAGCAGCTCGGCGTGTCCCTCCCAGGGAGTGGCGACGATCACCAGGTCGCTTTCCCGTGCGGTCGTGGCGTTGTCGGCGCCGCGGACGTCAGTGCCGATGGCTGCCGCCGTGGAGGCGGCCCTGGCGGCGTTGCGTGAGCCGATGATGACCTGTTGGCCCGCGCCGGCGAGCCGGTAGGCGAGGCCGCGCCCCTGTGGGCCGGTTCCGCCGAGGATGCCGACGACCAGGCCGGACACATCGGGGAGGAGATGGGGATCGTTTCGAGTGGTTTCAGCGGGAGTGGACGGACGGGTGTCGGCGGCTTCGTCTGGAGTCGTCATGCTGTGGTCCTTGGCTCGTTCGGTTCGTTCTTCCGCGGCCCGGTGCCGCTTGTCGTCAGCGGGCTGCTCGGGCCGCGATGCGGGACATCGGCCGGCGCCGTCAGGCGGTCAGGGACTCCACGCGGCGCATCACCTCGCGGCAGAAGGCGCCCACTGCGTTCGGGTCGTCGGTGAACTGCGAGGGCTTGATGCAGAAGGTGGTGAATCCCTGGACCATCTGCGCGGGGATGGGCTCGAGGGCCTGGGCGAGGTCGGCGCAGGAGTTGTCGTCGGGGAACACGGCGCGGGTGCTGCCGATCATCTCCAGGTCGGCGATGTCGCGGCCCGCGGCGGCCATCGCGGTCTTCAGCGTCTGCATCTGCTCGGGCGTCACCTTGCCCAGCGGGTTGAAGGCATGGCCGTACCGGACGATCCTGCGGACCATCGCGTCGTGCATGCCCGCGCCACCGAAGCACAGTCGGGGGCCGTCCGGGCGGTAGGCCTTGGGCTCGAAGTAGACGTCCTGGAAGGTGTAGTACTCGCTTTCGTGGGACACGGGGGAGGGGCCCCACAGCTTCGCCCAGATCTTCAGGTGTTCGTCGAGGAGCTTGCCGCGCCGGGAGAACGGGACGCCGAGTGCGGCGTACTCGTCCCGGCTCCAGCTGACGTTGGGCAGCACGGTCAGTCGGCCTTCGGAGAGAAGGTCGAGGGTGCCGAGCTCACGGGCCAGGAGCAGGGGGTGTCGCAGGGGAGCGATGACCGCCGAGGCGGCGAGGCGCAGGCGATC
>NZ_JBITJV010000082.1:0-14928 GCF_044460385.1 Streptomyces sp. NPDC050121
GATGAGGCGTTCGCCGGTGAGGACGAACAGCATGTTGTTCACCGGCGTCGAGGCCTGGATCGCCATGTCGTATCAGCTCTTTCTGCCGGTCCCGGCGCTGCCCGCGCCCCGTGACGTGAGGATCGCGTCGAGGTTTCCGGCCTGGGTCTTGAGGATGTTGCGCGCGTTCTCGAGACTGCCGTGGGAGACGGCGCCGATCGCCTCGGCGACCGCCCTGCCGGTGTCGGTCGTCGAGGTCAGTTCCTTGTCCAGGTTCGTACGCAGCGACCGGCCGTAGCTGCCGTCGCCGGCCTGCCGCAGAGCCCCGAGGCTCACCCGGGTTCATGCGCGGTCAGCCGCATGAAGCTCTCCCGCACCTCCGCGGGGAAGAGCTCCGGATGCCTGTGCAGCAGTTTTACACGGTCCGCCAGGCTGAGTGCCAGATCGCGCAGCGGCAGCTCGGTGTCAGCAAGTGCCCAAGTGGCCGCGGCAGACTGCGAGTACGCCACTCCCTCCACGTGGCGGGACAGCACAGGGGTGTCCAGCACGGCCTGCAAGTGAAGCAGCTGGTCGAGTTCCGCGCGCCGGTCCCGCCCGGCCGAGGCGTGCTCTGCCGGGGATCGCCTGGGAACGTCGCCCAGGTTCGCGTCAGCCGCAGCGCCCGACTCCCCGGCAGCTACCGGGGGCTCGGCTGCGGGCCGTGGCTGCTGGACGGCCGCCGGTTCGCGCTCCTGGGCCGCCCCGGCCTCATCGGACGAGGAGAACGGCGCCGACAGGGCACGGCCGACGCCCGGCGACCGACGCCCGCCGGCCGCCTCCGGTTCGTGGAACGACGACTCGGCGGGCACCGCTTCGGTGCGGCCGGAACGGGTTGGGGGCACAGCGGGGCTCGCGGCGCGCGATCCGCCGGCGGCCGGCACCTCGTCGTCCAGCAGGTCCGGCGGCGGGTCCGAGGGGGCGGCGCGATGGAGCCAGTCGCCCCTGTCGGAGGGGTCGGGTTCACGCAGTGTGGTGGGCCCGCTGAAGGGATCGCCCAGTGCAAGTCGGTCGGTGGCGCCGAGCAGTGTGCCGAGGAAGTCGAAATCGCCGGCTAGAAGGCCCGTCGGTCCGGCACCGTCCTGGTCTTCCGGTTCGGGGTCGCTCGCCCGGCGAGCTTCCTCCCACGTTGGTGCGTCTTCCTCCATCGAGACGTCTTCCGTGAGAGTTGCCGTGACTTCCTTGAGGTAGTCCTCCATGAATTGCCGCGTGGGGATGTCTGTCTCGTCGCGGGTGAATGGGGGCGCGGGTGTGTCCGGGGTCTCCTGGTGTGCTGCGGGCGTCGTCGGCGTGGGGGCGTCGGGCGTGGTGGGTGAAGCGGTGGCGGGCGGGGGGAAGAGGGCGGCCGGCTCGTTTCCGATGAGCCGGACAGGCTGCCCGGCGCTGTCACCCAAGTCGACGCCCAACGCCCGCAGCCGCTTGCGGAGCGACTTGCACTCTGCATCGATTCGGTCCCTGTCGAGCATGGACGGACTGAACTCACCGGACATCCACGTCCGCACGTTTTGGTGCCTAGCAGTGAGGCTTCTGGCCACGGCCATGGGTGTAACCCAAAACTTTGCCAGGAAACCCAGCTTGCCGCGGGTCTGGTACGGCCTGACGCGTGCTCGTTCTGCGACCTCGTCGGCGTCGACCGTGCCGCTGGGGCCGCGTTCCTTAAGCAGGGCCAATGCCGCGTCGTACCGATCGGCGAGGTCAGCCTGCGGGTTCATGACATGGCCGAAGCGGTAACGGTCCACCTCGACCACCGTGCGTTTGAGGATGGCTGCCACGGCCTCGCGCGATTTCTGCCGTTCCAGCAGGAGCGCCGTCTTGGACTGGAGGGGGCTCCAGTCGTCGCGGACCTGGGCGTCGACGTCCTCCGCGGTGATCGGGCCGGTGCGGTCGGGCTTCCGGAGCAAGGCCACCGCCGCCATGATCCGCTCGGCAGCCTCTGGCCCCGGAAGGACGCCGTCCCAGTAGGCCTGCACGAACCTGCGTTCGTCCCTGAGTATGACGGCCACGGCCTCGACGGACTCCTGGTAGGCCACCAGCCACCCCACGTACAGCGGGAACACGGTTTTGCCATCGGGGATCTCCAGCTCCCGGTACTTGCTGTGCGCCGCATCGAGCGCATCGGCGAAGTCCGCACGTGGGTCGTTGCCTTTTCTGGCATTACGCACCGTATCCGTTGACTTACGGAGCTCCGGGGCCACGGCGGTCTTCGACCCCAGCCACCTTTCCAGGTCCTTCAGCTTGCCGCGGGCGTCGTACGGCGTGACCCGGGCGTCGACCTCTTCCGCGGTGACCGGGCCGGTGTGCTCGGGGTCATCAAGCAGGTCCAACGCCGCGGCGGCCCGGTCGACCACGACCTTAGCCGGGTTCGTGACATCGCCGGAGCGGTAAGCTCTCACGGTGCTCACCGAGGTGCGGATCGTCTTCGAGGGGCGAAGGACTGCTGCCACGGCCTCGAACGATCCCAGCCCTTCCTTCAGGCGCACGATCGTGTTCTGGAGGGAGCTCCGGTTGCTGTGGACCCGGGCGTCGACCTTCTCCTTCTCCTCCTCGGTGAGCGGGCCGGTGCCGTCGCGTTCCAGGAGCAGGTCAACCAAAGCGCGGAGCCGCTCCGTTTTCGTCTCGATATCACCACGACCGACGATGTCGGTTACGGCCTCGAACGATCCCAGCCTCTCCCGCGCATAGCGCACCTCGGCCTGGAAGAGAGTCTCCGGGTTGCGCCCCTCGGCCGCCGTACCCGCCACGGTCGAAATGCCCGCCGCGGGTGCCTGCGGGGCAACAGGCCCTGCAGGCTCCCCGTTCGTACCCGAGGACTCCTGGGGCCGGCCGGGGAACTCGTCACTCCCGAGGACGTCGTCGAAGTCGTCGCCGTGCACGAACAGATCCTCGACGTCCTCCAGCCGGTCCTCGACGTCACCCGCCCGATCGAACCGCGCGTTTAGGTGCGACTCGTCCGCACCGGATTCGTCGTTCAGCCGTCGCTGCTTCGCCGGAGGCTGTCCCTCAGGGGATTCGGCCGCCCGGTTTGTGGCGGGCCGGGTCGTGCCGAGCTGGACGTGCTCCTCGCCGGTCGTGCTCACGGACTCGTGGGACGACGTCTGCAGCCACTGTTCGCTGAGGAAGAGGGCCTCGTCCTCAGCGAACAGATTCTCCGACGATTCCGCGCCGTCCGCGGCCACCGTATCGCCCGGGCCGATGCCGTCCGACTCGCCCAGCAGGTCGCCGGCACCCGGCTGCTCGAACCACGGGCCGAGGAAATCACCCATCAGGAAGTCGACATCGTCCTCGACACGCTCCCCCGGAGAGAAGTCGTCGCCGTGCACCATGGTGTAGTCCACCGCCGGCGCCACATCGATCGCCATGTCCCCCGCGCCCTCCGGCCCCGACCGGACGGCACGTTCCCCCTCCTCTCCGAGTTGCGCACCGTCCGCGGGTTGCGCAGCCGCCGTACCCGCCACGGTCGAAACGCCCGCCGCGGGCGCCTGCGGGGCAACAGGCCCTGCAGGCTCCCCGTTCGTACCCGAGGACTCCTGGGGCCGGCCGGGGAACTCGTCACTCCCGAGGACGTCGTCGAAGTCGTCGCCGTGCACGAACAGATCCTCGACGTCCTTCAGCAGGTCCTCGACGTCACCCGCCCGATCGAACCGCGCGTTTAGGTGCGACTCGTCCGCACCGGATTCGTCGTTCAGCCGTCGCTGCTTCGCCGGAGGCTGTCCCTCAGGGGATTCGGCCGCCCGGCTTGTGGCGGGCCGGATCGTGCCGGGCTGGACGCGCTCCTCGGCGTCGTCCTCAGTGATGAGCCGCTGCTCGCCCCCTGTTTCGTCACCGGGGTTCGGCAAGTGAGGCGGCCCTGACCAAACGGCACGTTCCTCCTCCTCTCCGAGTTGCGCACCGTCCGTGGGTTGCGCGTCCCCGAAGAAATCCAGCTCGTTATCGGAGAAAACCAGCTCGTTTCCGGTGTGCTGGACAGGCTGCCCGGCGCTGTCACCGAAGTCGACGTCCAACGCCCGCAGCCGCGTGCGGAGCGACTTGTACGCTGTATCGATTCGGTCCCTGTCGAGCATGGACGGACTGACCTCACCGGACATCCACGTCCGCACGTTTTGGTGCCTAGCAGTGAGGCTTCTGGCCACGGCCATGGGTGTAACCCAAAACCTTGCCAGGAAACCCAGCTTGCCGCGGGTCTGGTACGGCCTGACGCGTGCTCGTTCTGTGACCTCGTCGCGGCTGACCGTGCCGCTGCGTTCCTTAAGCAGGGCCAATGCCGCGTCGTACCGATCGGCGACGTCAGCCTCCGCGTTCATGACATGGCCGAAGCGGTAACGGTCCACCTCCTTCACCGTGCAGTTGAGGATGTCTGCCACGGCCTCGCGCGATTTCTGCCGTTCCAGCAGGAGCGCCGTCTTGGACTGGAGGGGGCTCCAGTCGTGGCGGACCTGGGCGTCGACGTCCTCCGCGGTGATCGGGCCGGTGCGGTCGGGCTTCCGGAGCAAGGCCACCGCCGCCATGATCCGCTCGGCAGCCTCTGGCCCCGGAAGGGCGCCGTCCCAGTATGCCTGCACGGACTCCGGGTCGTCCTTGAGTATGACGGCCACGGCCTCGACGGACTCCTGGTAGGCCACCAGCCACCCCACGTACAGCGGGAACACGGTTTCGCCCTCGTCGAGCCCCAGCTCCCGGTACTTGCTGTGCGCCGCATGGAGCGCATCGGCGAAGTCCGCACTTGCAATATCTTGCCAACGCCTACGGAGCTCCCGGGCCACGGCGCTCTTCGACCCCAGCCACTTTTCCAGGTCCTTCAGCTGGGGGCTGGGGTCGTACGGCGTGACCCGGGCGTCTACCTCTTCCGCGGTGACCGTGCTGCCGGGGCCGCGTTCCTCAAGCAGGGCCAATGCCGCGTCGATCCGGTCGACCACGGCCTTAGCCGGCTTCGTGACATCGCCGGAGCGGTAAGCTCTCACGGTGTGCTCCGCGGGGCGGGTCCCCGTCTTGGGGAAAAGGACCTTTGCCACGTCCTTGACCGATCCCAGCCCTTTCACCAGGCGCACGATCTTGGACTGGAGGGAGCTCCAGTTGTCGCTGACCTGGGCGTCGACCTCTTCCTTGGTGACCGGGCCGGTGCCGCCGCGTGCCTGGAGCAGGTCAACCAACGCGCGGAGCCGCTCAGCATGCTCCACGTTCAGGTGCGAAATCCGGCCGCTCTCCCAACCCTCCACCGATCGCGCGTCTTTGGCACCGACGCGGTCGGCCACGGCCTCGAACGATCCATCCAGCCCGCGCAGTGCATAGCGCGCCTCGGCCTGGAGGAGAGTCGCCGGGCTGTGCCCCCCGGCCGCCGTACCCGCCACGGTCGAAACGCCCGCCGCGGGTGCCTGCGGCGCAACAGGCCCTGCTGCGGCGCGCGATCCGCCGGCGGCCGGCACCTCGTCGTCCAGCAGGTCCAGCGGCGGGGCCGAGGGGGCGGGGCGATGGAGCCAGTCGCCCCAGCCGCCCCAGTCGCCCCTGTCGGAGGGGTCGGGTTCACGCAGTGTGGTGGGCCCGCTGAAGGGGTCGGCCAGTGCAAGTCGGCCGGCGGCCTCGCTCAGGGTGTGGGATCCGACCTCCTGTCCGGCGTCGGTGGCCGGCCTCCACTCGTCCGGACGCGGCACCGGGCCGTTCAGCAACCGCTCGGCCAGTTCGCGCTGTTGGACGAGGCCCGGTACCAACCCGGCGAACCCGGCGATCTTCTCGACCATGGCGCCCAGCTGGTCCGCGTTCACGGACAGTGAGTGATGTGCGTTCTCGGCGCTGTCGGCGCGCACCAGCGACACCCGGACCAGAACACCGTCCGTCCGCATCCGGTCCCCGGCAGAGATCAGGGAAACGGCCAGCTCGGCCCGAAGACTGTCGAAGTTCTTGTCCATCCGTGCGACGTCGGTTCCGGGAGCGGGGTCGAGATGGACCCGGATCGCCAGATCGATGGCGCGCTGTCCGTTGGCGAACAGCACGTGCCGGACGTCGAGGGGGAGGACCCGGCCACCCCTGTCGACCGTCACCGGACCGGCGTTCACCTCACCGACCGGCTCGGACCGGGGCCAGCTGGTGTGCGGTTGGACGTGCGTGGGCCGGAAGTTGAGGATCCGGCCGTCGCGCTCCAGGCCCTCGATGCGGATGTCTCCGGCCATGCCGACCCAGTGTTTCGTACCGGGTTTCATATCGGGCGCGTCGGCCGGCCGGACCAGGTTCGCAGCGACAGCGAACTTGTGCGCGTGCGCGGCACTGGCCAGCAGCTGGTCCGGTTGCCATGCGAGGGGAAACATCACATGCGGCTCCCCGTCCACGTGCTCGGCCCAGTCGAAGTCCGAATACCATGACTTGGGTTCCTGGCCGTGTCCCAGCCACTGGGCCACGGGAAGCCGGGGGTGGAGGAAGAGGACCTGGGCGTCGTACGTGAAGTTGTGGTGTTGCCGGCCGCGGTTGACCATCAGACCGTGGAAGTACATCTGGGCGTCCGGTGACAATCCGGGTTCGTGATGGGCGCCGGTGCGGGTGCGGCGGTCGCCGAAACGGACCAGGTTCTCCACGCGTCGGCCGATGACCGCTGGGGTGGGGGCCGATGGCACGGGGGGCACGTCGTCGGGCGGGACGGGTGTGCCGGGCTGGTCGTCGCTGGGGCGGAAGTCGGTGAAGACGCCGCGGGAGAGCGTTCCTTCGATCCGTACGCCGTCATACTCGCCGGTCCACGTGTAGACACCGGGCCGATTCGGGACGGGCAGGACGGTGCCTTCCCGCAGGGCGTGCAGGTATGCCTGTTCGGCGGCGTAGACCGCGTCCTCCTCGGTCCACTGTGCGGGGAACATCATCAGCCCGCGGTGCGGCTTTGACGGCAGGACGAGATCGCCCGCGACAGAAAGCGTGCCGCTGTTCCTCGCCATCCGCTCGTGCATTCCCGGGTACGTGGCACGGTAGGTCCCGTTGGGGTGCTCCGTGCCCTTCACCGCGACTGGCCGGGGGCGGTCGGAGGCGGGTGGGGGCGTCGCGAGTCCGCCCCCACCGGTGCGGGCCTCGCCGTAGAGCACCGACGTGCGCACGTCCAGGGCGAAGTGGGGGCGGGTCGGCAACCCGTCCGCCCGGGGCTGGAGTCTGTCAGCGGTGGAGAAGACCACCTGACCGTCGGTCCGCAGACGGGCCGTCTCCAGGGCGGCCTCGATCCACCCACCCAGCTGGCGTAGATACCGGGGCCGAATCCGCATCCGGCCGTATCCCCATCCCTGGTCGTTCCGGTGGTCGTTGTCCACCTGGGCGCGGCCTCGGTCGTCCACGAGGAAGGGCCCCATCAGGCCCTCGTCCTCGTAGACGGCACGCCAACGGTTGCGGTCAGCGGCCCGGTACTCGTCCTCGAGGCCCAGCAGGTGTCCCAACTCGTGCGCCAGCACATACGGCCGTTCCTCGAGTCCCCAATCATTGGAAGTCGTGCCCTTGTACTCGCGGTGCACTTGCACGATGTGATGCGCGATTTCCCCATCGGGGACGAACCACAGGCCGAGCTGGAAGACGTCGCCGTTGGGCAGCCGGTGGCCGGTGTTCCACAGTATGTCGACACCTTGCTGGGCGCGCTGCCTCAGCTCACCGAGCTCCTCGTCGGTGATCGGCCGCTCGTGCTGCACCGGCAGGAGACTCAGGCGGATCACCGCCTGAGTGGCGAACTCGCCCGACGGCAGCTGGTACCGCCGCGCCTCGAAGTTCCTGAGCCGCAGCTGGCCTCCGAAGGGCTCGCCGACCCACCGCCCGCTCAAGTCCGGCCGGATCTGGGCGCGACCGGTCTCCACCGCGCCGGGGAAGGGCACTTCGGGTTCCGTGCCGGGGACCGGCGCGTCGGGCTCGGAGACGGAGCCAGGACCGTCCAGCAGGCCCTCGAAGGCACGCGCCCAATCGGACCACTCGCCCAGGTCCCACTCGTCCGCACCGGATTCGTCGTTCAGCCGTCGCTTCTTCGCCGGAGGCTGTCCCTCAGGGGATTCGGCCGCCCGGTTTGTGGCGGGCCGGGTCGTGCCGGGCTGGACGCGCTCCTCGCCGGTCGTGCTCACGGACTCGTGGGACGACGTCTGCAGCCACTGTTCTCTGTGGAAGAGGGCCTCGTCCTCAGCGAACAGATTCTCCGACGATTCCGCGCCGTCCGCGGCCACCGTATCGCCCGGGCCGATGCCGTCCGACTCGCCCAGCAGGTCGCCGGCACCCGGCTGCTCGAACCACGGGCCGAGGAAATCACCCATCAGGAAGTCGACATCGTCCTCGACACGCTCCCCCGGAGAGAAGTCGTCGCCGTGCACCATGGTGTAGTCCACCGCCGGCGCCACATCGATCGCCATGTCCCCCGCGCCCTCCGGCCCCGACCGGACGGCACGTTCCCCCTCCTCTCCGGGTTGCGCACCGTCCGCGGGTTGCGCAGCCGCCGTACCCGCCACGGTCGAAACGCCCGCCGCGGGCGCCTGCGGGGCAACAGGCCCTGCAGGCTCCCCGTTCGTACCCGAGGACTCCTGGGGCCGGCCGAGGAACTCGTCACTCCCGAGGACGTCGTCGAAGTCGTCGCCGTTCACGGACAGATCGTCCAGCAGATCCTCGACGTCCTCCAGCAGGTCCTCGACGTCACCCGCCCAATCGGACCACTCGCCCAGGTGCGACTCGTCCGCACCGGATTCGTCGTTCAGCCGTCGCTGCTTCGCCGGAGGCTGTCCCTCAGGGTATTCGGCCGCCCGGCTTGTGGCGGGCCGGATCGTGCGGGGCTGGACGCGCTCCTCGGCATCGTCCTCAGTGATGAGCCGCTGCTCGCCCCCTGTTTCGTCACCGGGGGACGGCAAGTGAGGCGGCCCGGGCCGGACGGCACGTTCCTCCTCCTCTCCGAGTTGCGCACCGTCCGCGGGTTGCGCGTCCCCGAAGAAATCCAGCTCGTTTCCGGGGAGCTGGGCAAACTGCTCGGCGCTGTCACCGAAGTCGAACAACTCGTCCAGGTCCAACTCGTCCAGGTCCAACTCGCCCGCGGTCCGGGCAGCCACGCCCTCGCCCTGTTCTCCCGCCCCCCGTGCATCGCGCATCGCGGGGGCGACATCTGGACCGCGCCGACCGGACCGTTCCTCCACACCCGCCACGGTCAGTTCGTTGCCGGTGAGTTGGACGGGTGCCTCGGCCGGGTCGATGCCGAGATCCCTCAGCCGGCTCACGAGCGAGTCGTACGTCGTGTCGATCCGGCGGGCGGTGTCCACGGTCAGCTTCTCGGTCTCACGGAAGATCCGCAGCAGGCGCACCGTCGGTTCGTCGGCCTGCAGTTTTCGGGCCGCCTCGAGGGTTCCATACCACTGGACCAGGAGGCGCACCTTGGGCCGGGCGTCGTACGGTGTGACGCCTCTCGCCACCGCGTCGGCGGTGACGCCCCTGGGACCGTGCTCGTCGAGCAGGTGGAGTGCCACGTCGATCCGGTCGGCCGTCTCCCTGAGCGGGTTCGTCACCTCACCGAGGCGGAGCAACAGCACCGCCTCTCCTGTGATGCGGAGCACGGTGGCGACGTTCTCGTCGCTTCGCAGCGCGTCCCACAGCGTCTGGATCTTCGTCTGCCAGGAGCGGCGATCACTGACCCGCGCGTCCACCTCCTCGGCGGTGACCGGCCCGACGGGACGCTTGAGCAGCAGGTCGGCGGCTGCCTTGAGCCGCAAACCGACGGTACCGGGCGGAGGCGTGGCCGTGCCGGTCAGGTAAGCCCGCACACGGTCCTGGTCCGTCTCAGCCAGTACCACGGCCGCGGCCCTCACCTGACCGGCCTCGTCCAGCTGCGGGTCCTGCCGGTTCAGCAGCAGCCTCATCCTGGCCTGGACGAGCGTGGTCGGGGCATTCCCGTCGGCCCCGGCGGTCGCGGTCCCCAGGACGTCGATCCCCAGCTGCTCGCACTGCTCGAACAGCGCGTCCACCCGCTCGGCAAACTCCCGGGAGGCCTGCGCGCCTTTGAGTTGACGCCGCAGCGTCTTCTGGTGGGCCTTGAGCTCTCTGGCGAGGTCCCTTTCACTGCCCGCCACCTTCCTCAACGCCTTGAGTTTGGTTGTGGTGGCGTCCTGTGTGACGCGTTCGGTGACCGCTTCGGCGGTGACGGGACGGCCTTCGTCGAGCAGGGCGAGTGCCGCGCGGATCCGGTCGGCCGTCTTCTTCGACACCCGCGACTCATGACCACCCCAGCGGTAGTTGCGCGACTGCCGCGTGTCGCAGTCGAGCACTCTTGCCACGGCGGCTTGTGTTCCCAGGTGGCGGGTGAGGTCCGCGATGGCGTTCTGGAGCGGGGTTCTGCTCTGGCGGACGTGGTTCGTGACGTCGTCGACGTTCGGTGTGGTGTTCTGCGTCAGGAGCAGGTCGAGGGTTGCCGTGATCCGCTCCGCGAGCTCCGGCGTCGGGGAGGAGGTGCTGGCGTGGAGGGATTCCAGGACCTGTGGTGGGACGTCGAGCAGTTCTGCCGTGGTCTCGGAGCCGAGCCGGTCCACCAGGTACTGGATCTGCACCGTGTGGAGAGCGGGGGTGTCGGCCGGTGCGGTGGGGAGGCCGTCGGGGTGGACGAGCGCGGCGTATTCGGCGATCCGCTCGTGCATCGCCGGGTCCACGACACGCTTGCCGGACATCCAGTCGTACACGTCGTCCCGGTCCACCTCGACCGTACCGCCGCTGAGTGCGTCGGCCACCGCCCGGAGCGCGGACTCGTCGTCCGCGTGCTTCTCCCGCTCCTTCACGTACAACGATTCCAGGATGTCCCAGAAGGACGCGGCGGTCACCGGTGACCGCACGTCGCCGGAGGCGAGGCGGCCGTGCAGCCCGGCGATCCTTCCGGCGGCGTCTGCGCTCACCGGCCTCGTGCCGCTGAGCCATTTGTTCACGGTGGCCGGGGCATACTCCAGCTCCCGGGCCACGGCCGCCCCGCTGCCCAGCGTGCGGACCAGGTCATTCAGCTGGGACAGGGCGATCTGGGCGGTCTGGTCGTCGACCGCGGGGGCCGTATCGGGTCCGGTCTGGCCGGGTGGTGGGGACATGAGCTGGGAGGCCGTGGCGTGTGCGACGGCGGGTTCGGTGTGCTCGGCCGGGGTCGTGGTGGTGTGCAGATACGGGCTGAGGACATCGGCGATCTGCCGCAGGTGATCGGTGGTCAGGACGAAGTCCTGCCGCGCCGGATCGGTGAAGGGGCCCATCAGGCTGGACTCGCCCTCGGCGAGAACCTGCTCGCCACGGCCGCCCGGGGTCAGCAGGACACGCGGGTCGGGGTTGTCGTCGATGACACCGAGACCGTGGACGATCTCGTGGACGTAGGCGGCGGGGTGGACATCGGTGTACCAGATGTTCTGGACCATGGGGTGTCCGGGACCGGGCAGGCCGTCATGCACGGTGACCACGGAGTCGGCATCGGCCGGCGAGTCGACGAAACGTACATCGACGCGGAGCAGGGGGCCGGGCAGGGCGGGGCCGGTGACCTGGTCGGGCTGGAGGGCCGGCAGGCGGTAGTCGCGCTGGTTGACCAGGTCGTTCAGGGCTGTGCGCAGGCCGTTCTGCAGGACGGTGACCTGTTCGGGGGATGCGTCGTGGGTGGCCAGGTGGATCCGGCGGGTGAGGCGGATGGTGTCCTGGGCGGGGGTCGCACCGCGGTAGTGGGCCCAGGAGTAGCCGACCCTGGTGCGCTCGCCGGATCCCTGCGGGCGGCTGATCTGCCATCGTGTGTCGGACGTGGCGGGTTCGCCGTCGGCCGTGCGGGTGACTGTGCTGGTGCCGGGCGGGACGGGGGTGAAGGTGAACGCTTCGGGTGTTCCCTCGCCGGTGCCGAAGGGGATCCAGCGGTCGGTGCTCACCTCGCCCGAGGCCAGCAGCTCACCGCCGGCCTCGTCGGCCTGCTCGTTCTCGCTGCTCGCCGGGAGACCGGAGTCGCCGCCGTGCACCATGGTGTAGTCCACCGCCGGCGCCACGTCGATCTCCATGTCCCCCGCACCCTCCGGCCCTGACCGGACGGCACGTTCCCCCTCCTCTCCGCGTTGCGCACCGTCCGCGGGTTGCGCGTCCCCGAAGAAATCCAGCTCGTTATCGGAGAAAACCAGCTCGTTTCCGGTGAGCTGCTCGGCGCTGTCACCGAAGTCGTCGCCGTTCACGGACAGATCGTCCAGCAGGTCCTCGACGTCACCCGGCCACTCGGCCCAGTCAGCTCCCGCCGGGGCTTCCCCGCGCGCCTCGACCGGCAACCGCCCGAACTCCGCGTCGATCCTGGCGGCATGCTCCTCATCCACCAGGCGATCGCCTCGCAGCCAGGAGGACACCGTTGCGCGGGCGACGCCGAGCTTCTTGGCCGCCTGCATGTTCGACCTCGGCGCACGCGTCAGGGCTTTCAGCCGGGTCAAGGTTTTCTGGTAAGCCTCGAGCTTGTCGGAGCCGATCACCTCGTCGGCCACAGCGCGGATCCGGCTGATCTGATCCTGGTCCGGGGTCCCCCCGGCCCTTACCTCACCCCTTGTCCAGCCACGCACCAAGCTCGCATCGACGCGCTCCCCGCCGGCGGTGAGCTTCCGGGCCACGGCCACGTACCCGCCGCCCAGCGCGTGCTGCACGAGCTTCAGGAGGGCCCTGTAGGGCAGGGCCTCGCCGGCCCGGCCCGCGGCAGCATCATCCGGTCCGGACCGCACCCTGCCACGCCCGCCCACCGGCGCACGGTTCTCCGGCCGCGCTCGCCACTCCTCGAGGAGCGCCGCGGGGTCGAACCCACCCCTCTGCTTCGCCTCCCGCACCAGCGCGTGCAGCTCGTCGATCCGGCGGGCGTACTCGGCTCCGATAGCAGCCCCCTTCCGCCAGTGCCCCACCCTCGTCCGGCTGGCTCCGAGTGCCCAAGCCGCGTCACGGTCGGACACCAGCCCCAGATCCTCCCGCAGGGAGGCCAGGCACTCCCGCAGGCGCTCCTGCTCCGCCGGCCTGCCAACCGCGTAGGGCTCGGCGTGGCCGCCGCTGAACGCCGACCCCCTCAAACCATCGAAGGCACCGGCGGCCAGAGCGGCCACATCCACGGCGGACCGCTCAGCCAGCGACCCCTCCCGCTCCGCGCCGGAGTCCCACCCGGACTCCACCTCGGCCCAGTCAGCTCCCGCCGGGGCTTCCCCGCGCGCCTCGACCGGCAACCGCCCGAACTCCGCGTCGATCCTGGCGGCATGCTCCTCATCCACCAGGCGATCGCCTCGCAGCCAGGAGGACACCGTTGCGCGGGCGACGCCGAGCTTCTTGGCCGCCTGCATGTTCGACCTCGGCGCACGCGTCAGGGCTTTCAGCCGGGTCAAGGTTTTCTGGTAAGCCTCGAGCTTGTCGGAGCCGATCACCTCGTCGGCCACAGCGCGGATCCGGCTGATCTGATCCTGGTCCGGGGTCCCCCCGGCCCTTACCTCACCCCTTGTCCAGCCACGCACCAGGCTCGCATCGACGCGCTCCCCGCCGGCGGTGAGCTTCCGGGCCACGGCCACGTACCCGCCGCCCAGCGCGTGCTGCACGAGCTTCAGGAGGGCCCTGTAGGGCAGGGCCTCGCCGGACCGCACCCTGCCATTCCCGCCCACCGGCGCACGGTTCTCCGGCCGCGCTCGCCACTCCTCGAGGAGCGCCGCGGGGTCGAACCCACCCCTCTGCTTCGCCTCCCGCACCAGCGCGTGCAGCTCGTCGATCCGGCGGGCGTACTCGGCTCCGATAGCAGCCCCCTTCCGCCAGGACCCCACCCTATGCGGGTGGGCTCCGAGTGCCCAAGCCGCGTCACGGTCGGACACCAGCCCCAGATCCTCCCGCAGGGAGGCCAGGCACTCCCGCAGGCGCTCCTGCTCCGCCGGCCCGCCAACCGCGTAGGGCTCGGCGTCGCGGTGCCTGACAACCGCGGCACGGATCTTGGCGAGACTTTCCCCGCTCGGCGGTTTTGACCGCCACTTGTACAGCGAGGTCTCGGAGGCGTCGACCTCGGCGACCACCGCCGGCCACGACCCCAGCCTGACGTGCAGGAAGTCCAGCATGTCCCGGACGGTCATCGCGTCGGGGTCAGGCCCCGCCGGCTCCGCCTCGCTGGCAGGCCCCGCCAGCAGCTCCGCCGGGTTCGGCACGGCCCCGTCCCCGAACCCCACCTCGGCGTCGACAAACCGGGTGCCGTCGGCGGCGGGAGCGGCCACCACGGGCCTCGCCAAGCCATCCTCGTCCGACGCGGCGTCCGGTTCGCTGGGAAACAGCCCGGAATCGAACCAATCCGCCGGCAACTGCCGCTCAGCCAGCGCCCCGTCGCGGGGCGGCGAAGCCGCAGGCTCCTGGTCCACTGCCCCGTCCTCCGTCCCCGAAGGCGACAAGCCCAACCAGCCCCACCCGTTCGCCCACTCCTCCTCGGCCGTGCCGGACCGCTCGCCGAACGTCTCGTCCTGGGCATACCGGCCGGGGGACAGGCCGAACTCCGCTGCCAAGAGGTCCACCTCGTGCTCGCCGAGCCGCTGCTCGCCGAACCGTCCGTCGTCCGAATCGTCCCGCCGCTGTCTCTTGGCCGGACGCTGCCCGTCCGCTTCCGCCTCGCCGGCCGAAGCCTCGTCGAACACCCCGCCCAGTCCCACGGACTGGGCGAAGTCCGCCGCCCCGAGCCACCCGTCCCCGTCCCCGACCTCGTTCTGCGGCTGTTCCGCGGGTTCCGCGCGGTGGTCCATGGCCGGGTCCACATCGGCGGCACGCGACTCGTCGCCGACCACGGCCTCGAACGATCCCTGCCCGACCTGTGCGTAGTGCACCTCGGCCTGGAGGAGAGTCTCCGGGCTGTGCCCCTCGGCCGCCGTACCCGCCCGTGCATCGCGCATCGCGGGGGCGACATCCGGACCGCGCCGACCGGAGGGTTCCTCCACCCCCTGAGCCGACGTGGCGCCGGCCGTGTTCTGG
>NZ_JBITJV010000083.1:0-13781 GCF_044460385.1 Streptomyces sp. NPDC050121
CCGAGTAGTCCTTCATCGCCATCGGCGGTCTTCTCGCTTCCTCCGGATCAAGCAGATCCAGTATCAGCGTGTCCACCACTCAGGGGGAGGCTCCAGGGTCTGGCTCTCGCAGATCCGTCGTGGCTGGTCGACTTCCTTCCACGTCGTGATCCGTTCGAGTCGGTACATCCGTGGCTCTCGGGCACGGTCGGCGACGAGGTACCAGATACCGGCCTTGGCCAACAGCCCGCAGGGATCCACGACCAGGTCGCGCGGGCACGGCTCCCGTGTGCTGTCGTACTCGATCCGTAGTCGGCGACCTCGCCGCACTGCGCCGATCAGCGAAGCCGGAGTCGTGCCGGAAACTCCTGCCTGACGCCAGGGACGGCTGTCCACGTGCACCACGTCGGTCAGCGGCAGGAGCTCATGACCTCGACGTGGCTGTGCAGCGGCGATCTTGGAGAGCGCGCGCCGGCTTTCGGCCGATGCGTTGAGCTCCGCACGTTGCTTCTCGTCCAGCCCGGCGAGCGACAGATGATCACGCTCGCCCGGCGTGAGTCGCGTGAGGTCGAGTCCGGACCCGGGCAGCATGGTCACGCCTCCGAGGCGGCTCCGTTGCGCGGTCACCGGCAGACCGGCGTCGCGGAGCCAGTTCAGGTCCCGGGTGATGGTGCGAAGGGACACCCCGAGCGCTGAGGCGAGTTCCTGTGTGGTCACGGCATCCCTCGATTCGAGGAGCAGCATCAGAGTGAAGAAGCGGTCTGGGGTCACACGCCAATTTTTTCAGGAATTGCGACACGATACGGCGCATATCCCGGTCAGGGTGGTGGATGCGTACCCACCACCTGCGAGAAGGAACAACCATGACCACATCCGTCGTGTCCATCGTCTACGTGAACGACGCTCCCGCCGCGGCTCGTTTCTACGGCGACCTCCTCGGCATGAGCCCCTCGTTCGAGACTCCGGGATACATCACCTTCGACCTCGGGCCAGGCGCTGATCTCGGTCTGTGGTCCGGCCAGTTCGAGGATCTGTCACCGGACGTCCCGCGCACCAGCGAGGTGTGCCTGGCCACCGACGCTGGACCCGACGAAGTCAACGCGACCTTTGAGCGGTGGAAGTCCAAGGGAGTCACGATCCTGCGCGAGCCTCATGACGCGGGGTTCGGGCTGACCTTCCTCGCGGCCGATCCCGACGGGAACCGTATCCGCGTCGCACCGCGGGGCTGAAAGTCCGCAGTGCGGCAGGCGCGCACGATAGGTGTCGCGCCTGCCGTCGTCTGACTTCGAGAGGACGACGAGTGCCCCACTCGCAACACACTTTTGATCCACTTCGGCGCGCGGAGACCCTCCTCACGTTGAGTGACTGACCGGGGTCTCCGAGCCGCCAACTATCCATCAAAGAACCCGCCAACCAGAGATCAAAGTCGCCACGCGACCAGCAGATCCAGCTGCGGCACCCGTCAACTATCGATCAAAGTCACAGTCGCGCCGCGCTTCTCCTTGACCTGGTCCGCTACGTGCGACATACCGCCCATTTTGATGGGGGAGAAATCTCCGTCCCGGCACGCTGCGCGAGGGCCGGGGAAAAGCCGCTGCCGTCCAGGAAACGCAGCTGCGAGACTGCGCAGATGACCACGCAGCGGCTGCCGTTCCCGGTCCCGGACGAACGCGCCCACCTCTTCGTCGACAGCTACGCCGACATGCAAGGTCCTGGGGAACGTCGGGGGAGAGGGTCTGGTCGACGTCGGTCCGGGCGGCGGTGAGCGCGGCGAGGGCCGGAGCGGTGAGGCCGGCGGCCAGCGCGCCACGCAGCAGGTTGCGGCGCTTCATCGGATCCTCTCCATGGTCGGACTCCGTGCTGAGAACGGCGGTGTCTTCCCAGGGTTGCGCAGCAAGCCCCAGTAGGGCACCGGGAATGCGCAGTCCGCCGGCGATTGGCTCGACAGTCGTGAGGGCGGTGACGGATGTGATGCCCCGGGCGATCGCGAGGCCGGAGGACATCGTCCTCTTGGCGGGCGCTGTCAGGGGCGCTTGGTTGTGCTGAGGGTGATGGCTTGGCGGGCGCGGTGGGAGAGTTCGGCGACTCGGGGGTCGCGGTGCCACGGTGTCATGGCCCGTACGACGCTGGTCAGGTAGTCGGTGGCGCGGGCGGAGCGCACGCTGCTGAGGATGACGACGGCTCGCTGTCCGTCGGCGAGGGCCCGGTCGAGGTCGCCGGGCTGGAGGTGTGCGGTGGCCAGGACGGTCATGCGCAGGCCGACGGATCGGGTGTAGTCGCTTGCGGACATGGGTGTGGCCCGGGAGTTCCAGCGCAGTGCGGCGTCGGGCATGTTCAGGTCGCGGTGGATCTCGACGGCGTCGGCGCTCATCCGGGCCGGCGTGTAGTAGCCGATCCACGAGGGCTCGTTCCCGGGGGCGGCGTCCGCGCGTTGGAGGAGCCGCTCGGAGTCGGTGAGCGCGGCTGCGGCGGAGCGGCGATCGCCGAGTCGGGCGTGTGCGCGGGCCTCGATGAGCCGGGCGAAGGCCAGGACGCGGGGTGCCGCCCCGTGGCGGGCGCGGTCGTAGGCTCCTTGCGCCATGTCCACGGCCGCGTCGGGGTAGCCGCGCAGGGTCGTCTGGAGGGCCAGGTTGGTCAGGATGTGGCAGCCCACGTTCATGCTGCCTGCGGCTTTCGCCATCCTCAGGGCCTGGATGAAATGACGTTGCGCGAGGGCGTGCCGGCCCATGTCGAGTGCGCTCCAGCCTGCGATGCGCGCGAGTTCGGCGGTGCCGGCATACAGTTCCCGGCCCACGGCGTCGGTGTAGCCGCCGTGCAGGAGCGGGATGGCGCGCTCGCGCAGGATGCGGTCGACCTGGGAGGCCTCGCGGGTGCCTCCGCCGTACCGGGAGTCTTGGCGCTGCGCGTGCGCGGCAGCCGCCCACAGTGCGTCCAGGTCCTGGCGGCCGACGCGTCGGCTCCCTGGGTGGGAGGCGTCCTGGTCGTCGGGGACGGCGAGCCACCGGGTGAGCGGTGTGGTGCAGGCGCTGAGAGCGAAGGCGCCGGTGAGGACGTTGCGGCGGTGCACGTTGCTCCAGTATCGGGCGGCGTTGTGGACGGCGGTGTGGGTGTCCCGGTGGAAGTCCAGGCCGACGTCGTCGGTTTTCCTGCGGGAGGCGGGCATGCCGATCTCGGCCGGGTCGACGGGCCGGCCTAATCGTTCGGCCAGCGCCTGGGCTATGAACCGGGGCACGGGCTCGCGGGGCACCATGCCCCGCTGCGTCCAGTTCTTGACGCTGGTCTGGGTGTACGAGCGGGGATCCCCGGCTTCCTCGGCCAGGGCGTTCACGCGGCGGGCCAGCGCGTGCTTGCTGATCTTGGCCGTCTCGATCAGCTCAGCCAGGGCCGTGTTCGCGGTCTCGGCCGATTCCTCACCGAGTGTCATGCCGGATGCCTCCTCGGGGACCGGATTCGGCGGGATGTTCCACCCCGCAGAAGAGGCCGGGGCAACTGAGCGTAGTGGCCACCGCGGCTGTGCAGGGGGCCGTTCCCGTTGTGAGCCCCCTTTGTGAGCCTGTGCCAGCCAGGGTCCCGGTCTTTCATTTCGGTATCGCAATCCCGTTCGAAAGAGGGGGTACCTCATGCACCGGAATGCGATCCGCCGCCAGCGGCTGCTCACGTCGTCCCGGCCCCTGCCAAGCATCGAGGTCGTGGGCGCGAGCGGCCCCTGGCTCCACCTCGCCGACGGCCGAAAGATCTTCGACGGATCGAGCGGACTCCTCTGCGTGAACGTCGGGCAGAGCAGCCCCACCGTCTTCGCCCGCATCGAGGAGTAGTTCCACCGTTACTCGTACGGGGGAGCAGCCGTCGTCCAGCCCCATATCCAGATGGATCTGATGGACCGCCTCTGCCAGGCCGTCGGACGTCCTCAGGACTCCGTCGCCCTGGTCACCTGCGGAACGCTCGGGGTGGAGGTCGCCATCGGCCTGGCCCGGAACATCGCGCGCGTCCGCAGTGGCGCGCGCCGCGGGGACATCCTGACGTCCACCCTGAGCTACCACGGGATGAGTGCGCTCACCCTTGCCCTCGCAGGGAACCACGCCCGTCGGCCGCACCCACAGGACGCGCTCGGCCTCGGCCCCGCCTTTCCCCCGCCCTACCCGCCGACGCACGGCCACGAAGGGCGCGCGTGTGACGCCTCGTGTGCCGACGAGGTGGCGAAGGCGATCGACAACAGGGGCGCGGAGCAGGTGGCCGCGGTCCTGATCGAGCCCGTCAACGGCACCACCGGCGGCGCCTATGTGCCACCCGGCGGATACCTGCGCCGGGTGTCCGAGATCTGCCGGGAACGGCAGGTCCTCGTCACCCACGACGAGGTACTGACCGGGCTGTGGCGCACCGGCACGCCCCTGGCGAGTCACCACTGGGAGGGTGCCGAACCGGACCTGTGCATCCTCTCCAAGGGTCTGGGCGCCGGATACACCAGCGTTGCCGCCGTGTTGGTGTCGCCGGAGATCGCACCGCTGATCAGGCACCAGGACGCCGGCCCGCTGCCCGCGATGGGCACCATGGCCGCCCACCCGCTCCAGGCGGCGGCCTGCCTGGGCGTCCTGGACGAACTGGAGGCCATGGACCACGAGGCCTTCACCGCCCGCGGGGAGCGCCTCGGACAGTCCCTGCGCGCCCTGACCGGCCTGGCGCCGGGCGAGGAAGTCCCGGTGCCACCAGCACACAGACCTGATCCCTCAGCTTTCCTTTAGCTGATCCAGACGGTGGCCCGTGGCGACAACCTGGTCCTCGAGGACCAGCTCCGCAACTGGGCTGAGGAACTTACGGCCTTGTGTGCGAATGAGGTCGGGGCGTATTGGCCTGGAGGGTTGTCTGATTGGTGCTCACCTCTCGGCGGCCCGGTCGGAGACCAGGGCGGCGACTGCCGCGTAGGTCTCGTCGAAGTACTCGCGGCGTCCGAGGTAACGCTGGAGGGTTCGCCACTGCTTGTGTTCAGCGTTGGCGTGCTCGACGCAGATGTGCTCCGAGGACTGCTGGTGGCGGGCCGCGTCCCAGGCGGCGATGTCTTCGGGCGGGGTGCCCTTCTTCGGTTTGAGCGGCGGGGCTTGGACCTGGTCGGGGAACTGCTTGGCAAGTCCCCGGTAGCCCGCGTCGACCTTGGCTCTGACCTGGGGGTGCCGTTCGAACAGGTCGCAGATTCCCTCGGTCTTCACGGTTGTCTGGTCGTGCATTCGGCCGGGTCGGAAGGCCCCGGCCCACAGGGTGCGGCCTTGTCCGTCAGTGACGACGGTGGCCTTCTTGGTGTTCTGCCGTATCTTGCCCGAGACGAAGGCGCGACGGCCTGGCTTGTTCGCCCGGGGTCGTCGGACCCGGACCTCCGTGCCGTCCAGCCGCAGCTCGACATCCTCAGCCGCCGCATAGGCGAAGACGTCCGCGAGAGTGCGAAGCCGCAGATCACCCTGCCCGGGGACAGCAAAGCCACGAGCGGCCAGAAGGGGACGGACCTCGTGGACAGCCCGGGTGATCGTGGAGCGGTCCACTCCGTAGAGCAGGGCCAGAGCCCCGTGCGGGAGCTGGAACCTCAGGACGACCAGCGTGGCGATGACCCGGTCGGTGAACACCAGCTGGTGATGCGGTCTCGCACCGGCCGCACGCAACCGGCCGCGGCCTCGACGCTCGTGCAATCGACACTCCTCTGCGGCCATCCACGCCTCGGCCAACTCCGCGATCAGCGAACCGAGTCGACGGTGCTGGAGGCCGGTGAAGAGACGATGGGACAATGCCGTGCGGCCGAGGTATTGCGTCACAACAACACCCAACCCGCACGGCCCTGTTCATGCCATGGCAGAAGCGTGATCGTTACAGCGCGCCACGTTGCCATGTTCTGGCACCGGGTCAACCTGAGCTCGGGAGGGCGGAGAGTAGGGCCGCGGCCGCGCTGTCGAAGGGCGCGATGCTGCCCGCTGCGCGGCAGAGGATGTGGGCGCCTTCGAGTGTGACGATCATGAGGGTGGCCAGATCAGCAGCCTGGGATGGACTCATTCCGGCGTGGGTGAGTTTTCCGGTGAGCTCGCCGACCCAGCCGGCGAACCCTTCGGCCGCGACAGTGCGCAGGCTGCTCTGGTCGGCAATGGCCGCACCGCCGTCGACGGTGACCGCCGCGACTGCGCAACCGCCGCCCCCGGCGGACGCCTGCACCACGGGGCGGACGTTGCCGAGGAACGCCTCCACGACTTCGCGTGGCCTGCGGGCCGGCAGTTCGTGCAGGTGGCCGCGGACGTCCTCCGCGTTGCGGCGGGCGGCTTCGAGCGCGAGTTGCTGTTTGCCGCCCGGGAAATGGTGATAGATCGCCCCGCGCGCGGCCCCGCTCTCGGCCAGGACGTCGGTGAAGGACATCGCGGCCAGGCCGTGGCGTTGCAGCAGTCCGATCGCTGCGCTGATCATGCGGGACTTCGTGTCCGCTGCCATCGCGACCCCCTTGACTAGTACGGCCATCCTACTCCATGCTCACATTACTAGGACGCACGTACTAGACGCGGGCCGGACAGGCCCCGAATCCGGAGGTTCGTGATGGGCAAGACGTTTCTCTACACCGAGATCCAGGCGGCAGTGCCGTTCGAGCAGTTCGACTGGCACCAGGTCAACGTGGCCCTGAAGACCGCACCGGGCCTGATCCGCAAGACGTGGCTGTCCGGGATCGGCACCCACACCATCGGTGGCTTCTACGAGTTCGACAGCGCCGAGAACGCCCTGGCCTTTGCCCAGGGCCCCTTCGCCGAAGAAGCGCGCCGGGCCGGAGCCCCGGCAACGACACGCCTGTTCGACGGCGAGATCGTCAAGGACGCCAGCATCGACCTGAACTCGCCCTACTACACCTGACACCACAGGTCGCCGCGGAGTCAGTTCTGGACACCGCCTCGCTCCACTACCGGGGCGAGGCGGCCCCAACGGAGAGGCATCTCGATGAACATCACGCGGCACCCCGAGAACAGCGTGACCTGGGTCGACCTCGGCACCCCCGACATGGAGACGACGACGGCCTTCTACACCGCACTGTTCGGCTGGACCGTCGCCCCACCGGATCCCAACGGCTACAGGCTCTGCACACTGCGCGGACATCTCGTCGCCGCCCTGGGGCCGGCCGAGGACGCCGGCGCACCCTACTGGACGATCAACGTCACCGTGGCGGACATCCAAGCCACCGCCACCCGCTTCACGAACCTGGGCGCCCAGATCATCGTGGCACCCACCGAAGTCGGGACACTCGGCCACGCCGCCGTCGCGATCGACCCCGTCGGTGCACCACTGTCACTCTGGCAGCCCGGCACCCACACCGGCATGCAGCTGACCCACGAACCGGGCACCTTCGCCGGCATCAGCCTTCTCACCGACCACCCCGA
This sequence comes from Streptomyces sp. NPDC050121, assembly GCF_044460385.1. Classification (NCBI taxonomy): domain Bacteria; kingdom Bacillati; phylum Actinomycetota; class Actinomycetes; order Kitasatosporales; family Streptomycetaceae; genus Streptomyces; species Streptomyces sp. NPDC050121. The sequence goes on from NZ_JBITJV010000083.1 coordinate 7,368, forward strand.
GCAGGCTGCCGCCTTCTACCGACCAGCCCTGCACTGGAACTCCAACCCCGAGCACACCGAGTTCCGGTTGCCGGACAACTCCATCGCCGGCACCAGCCCGCCGCCAGGGAAACCAACGGCGCAGCGATCACTCTGGCTGGTCAGTTTCGCCAGCAACAGACCCGATGCCGACGCCAAACAGGCCCGACAGCTCGGTGCGACCGAAGTTCGCCAGGACTCCAACGGAGACGTGGTCTTGCGCGATCCCACCGGCGCTCTGTTCGGCCTTACCCAGCACGCCTGATAGCGCAGCTCCGCCCGAACGCGTTGCCCCAAGCAATCGCACACCAAGCTGTTAGCCACCGCTGACCGATCCCCCCGGTGCCCTTACACGGCCGTGGCTTCCCCTCCCGGATGCGAGGGGAGCCACGGCCGCCGACGCTGGAAGGATGAGGGCCACCGCTACCTGGTCGGGCACCATCTCTTTCGGGATAGTCGCGATTCCTGTCCAGCTCTACGCGGCTACCGAAGAGCACACCGTGCGGCTCCATGAGATCCACACCGCGGATGGAGGCCGTGTCCAGCACCGCCGCTTCTGTGCTGCGGAGGGGCGGGAGATCAGCTATTCCGAGGTCGGTCGGGGCGTCGCCCTTCCGGACGGCCGCATGCTGCCGCTCTCCGAGGACGACCTCGCCCGCCTGCCGCTGCCGACCAAGCGCACGATCACGGTGGTGGGGTTCATCGACCCGCAGGGCGTGATCCCGATCAGCTACGATCGGCCGTACTACGTCGCTCCCGCAGCGCGGGACGCGGACCGGCCGTACGCCCTGTTGGTGGAGGTCCTCTCCCGGACCGGGCTTGTGGCGATGGCCAAGGTCGCGATCCGCAGCCGCGAACGCAAGGCGGTACTCCGGCCGTACCGCGGACTGCTGCTGTTGCAGACTCTGCGCTGGAGCGATGAGATCCGCGACCCCGGCGACCTCGCCCACCTGGTCCCCGCCGTCCCGCTCAGCGACCGCGAGCGACGGCTGGCGGAAGTGCTGGTGAAGGAGATGATCGGCGTCGACGACAGTGTGGACCACGACGGGTACGCCCACGCCCTGGAGCAGCTGGTCGACGCCGTCGCCTCGGGAGACGAGCCGGCCGAACCACCTCCTCAGCCCGAGCCTGCCGTCGACCTCATGACCGCGCTGCAGCAGAGCGTCGATGAGGCACGGGCCGCCCGGCACCCCACGAAGCGACCCTCGAAGGCCGACCGGCAGGGGAAGTGATCAGCCCGCCCACCCGATGTCACGGACCTCGATCGCTCCGGCGTGCGGCATGTACTGGATCCAGCACCGCCGCCCGAACACCTCCCGGATCTCCTCCATGTCCGTTGACGACTCCATGGAGTCGATCCCTTTTGACGGCAACGGCTTCATGGCTGCGATGCGGGCACCTAGCGGAGGAAGTCCTTGCGCTCCAGCACCGCCAGGTGGCGCGCCAGGGAGGCGCTGGAGAGACCAACGGCCTGGCCGATCTCACGCGCTGAGCGGAGGCAGTGCTGCACGGAGTCCCGATGACTTCGATCACCCGGCGGTGGGAGGCCGGTGATCTCAAGGCTGTCCGCCCGGACGGTGGCAGGCTGCCCCTGGCGGGGGAGCGCTGGGGCTTGTGACGTTGCGCTCATCGACCCGCAGCTGGTGGTGGAAGTCGCCGTGGACGTCGCCCGTGACGCCGCCGGCCGATGGCGCCACCCCGTACGCCTCCACCGGGCGCGCCCGGACCTCTCTGTCGCAGACGTCCCGCGCTTCGAGCTTGGGCCGACAGGATGAGCCACCAGGGGCCCGGCTGAGTCACGGTGTTCGGAGGTGGGTACTTGCACCATGTCCGGCGGTGTGGCCCTTGAGCAGGCCCCGCCAGACGGTGGCGCCCGTAGCTTCAGACGAGAGGCTGCGGGCGCCCAGCCCCATCGTTCTTACCGCCCACCCCCTGGGCGCACCGTGACCTCGTGGTCTCCCGAAAGCGGTTGGCGACCGAGTCCGGATCGGGGAGGGCGTGCGTGCTCGGGTTTCGCTGTCTGGGTCTACGCGTTGCTGCACTGGCTGTGCACGACAGGCGGGTCCGTGCCGCTATGCAACCCGTACGTCGTGTGGCTGGAGTCGGTGTCGGCGAGCTGCCCGTGATCCGCCGGCGAGGCTTGGGAACGGCTCCGGCATCAACATGTGCAGGCCGGAGCCGCTTGGTCTGACCGTTGCTCCTGACTGGGTGACATCTTGAGGCGGTCATACACCGGCAGTTCGCCCACGGCGCTCACTCGTCTGCAGCCGCGCCGTAGCCCGTCGCGCGCTACTTCGCTCCTCAGAAAGGCAGTTGGCGGAAGGTGGCGATGAGTCGGACCGTCACACAACCAACGTGCCCCCGGTCTCTATACATGTGAAGAAAGTAATGCAGCCCGTCAACCGAGCGTTGTCCAACGCTCGTCGCCTCGCGGTCCTCGCGATGGCCACTCTGCTGATGCTGGTGGGGTTCCATACCCCACACGCGTCTGCGAGCACGGGTAACAACCAGACCACGCAGATCACCATGTCGATCGACACCACGTTCAACAGGAACAACACAGCAAAGTTCAGAAGCGTCGTCGCCCAGCTCCGCGAGGCAGCGGGGTACATCCTCCACAACGACGTCTACATGACGACGGGGACCGCACACCCCGGCGGGCTCATCGCCCTGGATCTGCGCGATTCATACAACGCCTATCGGACGACCCTCTACTTCAACTCGCAGAACCTGTACTTGGCGGGCTTCAGGGCTCAGAACGGACGGGCCTACATTCTCGACGATGCCGGGGATAACTCGGTGCAGGAGATCACGCGCGAGGCGGGACAAGTGCCCGCCGTTCTGGGATTCGGAGGCCAGTACGGCTCCATGATTGGTGCGGCCGGCGGCGAACTGACGGTTCTTGGCCTGGACGACATGGCCAGCGCCATGGAGATCCTGGCCCGAGTGCCGAGCCCTGCTCAGGCAACGGGTGCTTCGCAGCCCCAGATCGCGTCATCCATACTCAGGTTCGTCAGCGCATTCGCCGAAAGCGCCCGCTTCCCGGACTACCGGGATCGCTTCGATCTGGTTTTCGACGGGCGTGGTGGTCCGAGCAATGCCGTATCCGGCTTCCTGCAAGGGCTGCGCACCGCCTGGGGGCAGATGTCCGCATGGGTGCGGTCCTATGCCCAGGACCCGACAACCCCGCCTCGGTCATGGCCTGGTATTGGGACGTTGGCTAACTGGGCTGATGTCTCGAGCCTCCTGCGAGCGGTGAACGGGCCCTCCGGGCGATAGGGGCGGCCTTAACGGAACAGCCCGTCAGGTCCACGGCGTCGACGTCGCGGGCAGCGTCACCAATGGCCGGGTGACCGGCCCGGCGGTGACCTTCGCCAAGCAGCAGCGGCTGCACGTCGTCGACCGCCAGGCCCTGGCCGTCTGGTGTGTTCACTCGGACCTATCAGGACCGATCAGGACCCACTCCGACGCTCCGAGATTGGGACAGACGTCCCGGAGCGTCACGAGGGGTTCGGTATCGGTGGCGGCGAGCCCGGCCGTCCATTCGTCGGCCGGGCTCACTGCTGAGCACAGGCCTTGCGGCGGGTTCGGCTTCCGGACGTCAGGAAGAGCGGCTGGCCTCTCTCAAGAGACCAGGCGAGGGCCGATGAGGCCAGCCATGTCCATCTACACGGTGGCCCATTCCAGTCCGAGGTCGGCGAGCGCGGCGAGCTGATCGGCCGTGAGCTTGTCGCGCCGGGTCTTGGTGTTGGAGACCCATACGCCCAGCTTCACTGGCACCGGTTCCGCCTCGCCGTCGACCGTGATCTCTTCGCTGTGACCCCTTGGCACCGGCCGGTCGCCCTCACGCTCTACCCACTGCGTGAGGGCTGTCAGGCCGCGCTGGAACGCCTGCTGTGCCTTGGCCGGGCCCTTCGTCGCACGAGCGGCTGCCGGGTCAGGCGACGGCGCCTGGACGGGCTGCACGCCCAGCTTCGCCAGCCGCTCCTGCTGCTCCTCGGTGAGCTGGAACCACTCGCGGGTCTGTCGCTGCAGCCACCGTCCGAGGTCGTCGCCCTCGAAGAGCACGCCGGGGGCGATGTGGGGCAGGACACCGTTGGGTTCGTCGGCGGCGAGGCTGCGGAGCACGGCGTAGTGACGTTGCCAGTCCAGCGGCCACGGGCAGTTCCAGTCAGGGTCGATCTGGGCGAGCTGCGTGGCACGGGCCGCCGCGCGCTGCGGGTGTTTGTGTGATTGGGCGGTGGGGTTGCAGCGGGTGGGCGTCAGCGGAATTGCGGTGTGGATGTCCTGGTAGTGGGCGTGGGGCTGGTTTTTGGTTGCTGTCATGGGGTGACCAAGCGGCTGTTGTGGTGTGGCTAGCAGGTTGGTTGCTGGCTGTCATGGCTTTCGCTGTTCCTATGTGAGGGGCTGGCGGGGTCGGGTGGGCTGGGCCGTATGACGGTTCAGGGGGTCCGGCGGGTGGGGGCGAGGCGGGATCGGCTGGTGTTGTGCCGGCCGGGGGTGCGCCGTTGGCGCGGGGTGTGGTGGTGCGGCGGCTTCTTGCGGTGGATGGGGAGGGGACGCTGTCGCGGTTGCATGTGCGGATCGCGGCGGAGCTGGCAGGGGTGTCGGAGCGGACGGTGTGGCGGTGGCTGGCCGATGGACGCCGGGGCGATGTCGAGGCGCGGCCGCGGCAGGACGGGTTTTCGCTGAGTGACGCGTTGTGGGAGGTCCTCGCGGAGGCGGGCGGGAACGTCGCGGAGTTGCGGCGCAGGATGCTTCGGGCCCAGGAAGAGGGGGTGTTGGAGCAGTGGGGTGCGGAGTGTGTGCCCTCGCTGCCGACACTGCATCGGGTGATCAAGCGGGGTCTGGGGGCGGGCCGGGTTCTTGAGGTGGCCCGTCCGGCAGGGGCCCGGGCCGGGCTGCAGCCGAGCCGGTATGACCGGGCACTGGCGGATTTGGGACTCGTGGACGGTGAGGGTGGTCCGCTTGTTGTCGACGGGTCGCCCGCCGACGTGCCGGTGGCGGAGGGTGCCGCGGATGCGGGGGTGCGGGGCGGTGGTGCGCGGTTGTACGTGCCGGGGGCCCGGCTGGTGTCGACCCGGCAGGTGGCCGGTGTGGTGGAGGCGGTGGGGCATACGGTCGCGGCCCGCGGGATGTGCTGTGTGTACGGGGACACGGGCCTGGGGAAGACGGTCGCTGTCGAGCAGGCGTTGCATCTTCTGCCCGGCCGGGTGCCGGTGTGGCGGGCGGTGGCCGGGGTGGCGCCCGGTCTGCCGCAGCTGCGGGCCTCGCTGTGCGAGGCGTTCGGGCTGCCGTCGGGGGCGCTGCCGCATCGGGCCGGGCCGGCCAGCCAGGCTCTGATGCGGGCACTGGCCGAGCCGGGTGTGCTGTTTCTCGATGACGCCCAGCGTCTGACGCCGCCGTTGCTGGACTATCTGCGGCAGTTGTGGGACGCGCCGGGCTGTGCGGCGGCGCTGGTGCTGTGCGGGGCGGGAAGCGAACGGGCTCTTGCCCGCGCTTCGGCGCTGCGCTCGCGGGTGCTGACCTGGCATCAGGTCGGCTGGCTGGATGAGTCTGGGTTGCCGCAGACGCTGAGCCTGTTCCATCCGGTGTGGGCGCAGGCGGATGCGGGCCATGTTGCGCGGGTGGACGAGCAGATGGCACGCGGCAATTTCCGTACCTGGGCGAAGATCACGTCGCATGTCTACGCGGCCCGCGAGCGCGACCCCGCAAGGCGTGTGGACCGGGAGCTGATCGAGCAGGCCTGCGCGCGTCTTGGGCCCTATCCGTAACGGTCCGGGCTGCTTGAAGGGCTTGTGTACGGGCCTTCACCTGTTCCGACGGGGTGAACGAAGGCGGGTTTCGCGGAAGCGGATGAGAACGAAGGGGCATGGGGGGGACGGACAGCCGCTGGCGCCGCCAAAGGATCCGGCCGGTGTTCTGGGGGAGGAGTCCTTGACGGCGTTGCGGGCGCCGGCGGTGCGCCGTCTGTTGGCGCTGCGCGCCGAGCGGCGGCTGTCGCGGGAGCATGTGCGCCTGGCCGGGGAGTGCCTGGGCGTGTCGGAGCGGACGGTGTGGCGGTGGCTGGCTGAGGCCTCCCTCTCGCCCCGGGCCGCGATCCGCCCTGGGGAACGCAGCGGTGACCGGTTCGAGATCACCAGGGAGATCCGGGTGCTGCTGGCGTACTGGCACGGCAACGCTTCCGCGGTCCACCGTCAGTTGGTGGCCCGGGCCGAGACCGGCGGCCGTGACGGTCAGCCGACGACGGCGTCTGAATCCGCAGCTTCTCCCGCGGGCGCCCCGCCGGCTGCGGTGCCGTTGCTGGATGCGATGTGCCGGTTTGGTGTCAGTGGGTGGTGTCAGTGACGGCATGTCAGGTCAGGGTGTTTTCGCTGGTGGTGGGGTGTTGAGTGT
>NZ_JBITJV010000084.1:0-13010 GCF_044460385.1 Streptomyces sp. NPDC050121
ATCAGACGAAGGCCGCCCCCACGTCCGGCGAACCCCCAGGTGAGCGACTCAGTACGAGACACCGTTCGAGGCCGGAAGAAAAAGAACAAGCTCAGCAAATGCGGGATTACCAGGTCAGCGGACAGAACGTTCTCGACGGCTGGTTGAAACGTAGGACGGGACCGCCGTCTCGCAGAGCCGTCAGCCAGCTGGACCACATCCGGCCCGAGCGGTGGCTACCTGCCTGGAGTGAGGAACTCCAGTACGTGTTGTCCGTTCTGTGGCATCTGGTCGAGCTGCAGTCGGCTCAGAATGAGCTGCTCGACCGTGTTCTCATGTCACCGCTGGTCAGCGTCGCCGAGTTGCAGCGTCGGAACGTCCTGCCCGTCCCGGACAACGCCCAGCGTTCTGCTCCCGCACCACTGCAGACCGACCCTATCCCCGGGACCGAGGGGATCGAGGGGCGTGAGCCGCACGCCGTAAGGCCACTCACCGTAGAGAAGAGCTCTCCGGCCGACGCTCCCACGCTGCCACGGAGGAGTAGGAACCCCGGCGCCGCGCAGTCGTCCCGCAGAAAGCGACAAGATCCGTAGAGCTCTTGATGAAGGTGACGCGCCTGCCGTACCGAGGGCGGGTGCGTCCGGCCAGTCGTGACGCCCATTTGACGCTCTGGGCGCCCTCACGCTGCTCAGCGAGCCGAGAAAGCTGCTCTGACCTGGTCTTTTTTATGACTCACTCAGGCTGACACCTTTCCGATGACGCATCACGTGGAGTGCGTGGCGATCCTTGAGCCTGCTGAGAAGGGGCGCTGACCTGCTGTTTCTCCGAGTGTGCGTGATGGGCGTCACGTGCGTTAGAACGCCGGTCAGTGACGCGGCCAGCGGGATGCCGTGCGCTTCGGTGATCAGATGGTGCTTCGAGCCTGTTCGGGGACGGTCGACCGGGCTCGGTCCGGTTTTGGGCCGCCCTTCATGGCCCGCACATGGGAGCCGTCGATCACCGCCCTGGACCAGTCCAGCGCGCCGGCAGCGTGCAGTTCGGCCAGCAGTGATTCATGCAGACGCTGCCACACACCCGCGTCGTTCCAGTCCCGCAGGCGCCGCCAGCAGGTCATGCCGGAACCGAAGCCCAGCTCCTGGGGCAGGAACTCCCACGGAATCCCGGTGTAGAGCACGAACAGGATGCCCGACAGCACCTTGCGGTCATCCAGACGCCTGCGCCCCGGGTGATCGGCCCGGCGCGGCACGACCGGCAGCAACGGCTCGATCCGCGCCCACAACTCATCGGGCACGATCCATGGAAGCTGCTCACCCCTCCTCATGTGAAGGCTAACGCTCCATCAGGAACCAGCATTCCTAGGCGAGAAGCGCCATTCTGTTAGGAATTCTTAGGCGCGGTATCTTGACGCATGTTCGACGCATGTTCGACGCACGTGACGCACGTTTGACGCACGGACAGCGTGTTGTCTGATGGTTCGTCATGCGTGGTTAGGGGCTGCCGGCCGGCGCCCTCGACTGTGTGGCGGCGGGCACCTTGAAGTGGCTGGGGTATTGGCCGCCGAGCTGTTGGCTGCCCCTGCCCCATCCGCATCTCGGTAGTGACGTTCCGTGACACCAGGTGGAGTGGTGGTGAGCTCAGAGGGTCGAGACGCCCGACGGTGGCCGTTGCCCAGCTGATCCATGCTTCGGCGTCGGTTCTGGCCTGCCCCGGCGGCATGGCCTCGACGCGCGTGTGTGCGGCGCTCACGTACTCCGTGAGTCGGGTGGTGCGGCGCCAAGCCGCTTCCTGTGCTTCGAGGTGCCTGGCGCGGTACGCCTCCGCGTACTGGACGCGTGCCTCTTCCATGGCTGTTTCCCGGCGAATGCGCTTCTGGCGTGCAGCTTCAATCTCGTCGAGCCGTCGGCGTTCAGCGGCCTGGCCGCCGTTAACCTGCCCGCCGACGACGCTCAGGTCGCGCGTCTCGCCGTACGCATCGACAACACCGTCCGCGACAGCGTCGCCTGATACCGGCAGCACCGCTGCCTGCCACGCCTGACGCCTGCCGTCAAGGGGCCGGGCAGCGACCGGATCCCCAGCCGTCCGTACCCATCCTGCTTCGGCTGTGTCGACCACGCGTTCCGGGCGAGCTCGTCGCCGACCGCGTAGGGGTGGCCGGTCAGGAGGGGGCGGGAAGGGGGCGCCGGGCCACCTCGTGGGCGTCGTCCGGGGGCAGGCCCAGCATGCGCAGGACCATCTCGGCCAGGTTCACGGCCGCCTCGTCCCCGTCCAGGTCCGGGCGGGCGAACCGCAGCTCCACCAGGGACAGCAAAGTCCCGCCCAGCGCGGACACGGCGACCGTCGGGTCGACGATGGTGAAGCGGCCGGAGGCCGTGCCGACCTCGATGTCGCGGAGCGCACGCCGGGCCAGGCCGTTGTCCGAGTGGAGGTGACCGAGGCCGCGACGGCGCAGGACCTGCATCAGCTCCGGGTGTGAGTCGGCCATGCGGGCGCTGAGCCGGAAGCCTGCCGCGACGAGTTCCGCAGGGTCGTCGATCCCGGCCAGGCGCTCGTCGAAGTTTCTGCCGTACTCCTCAAGGGCGTCCATCACGGCCGCCTCGAACAGGTCGGCCTTGGACTCGAAGTGGTTGTAGAAGGAGCCGAAGCCGACATCGGCGCGCTCGGCGATCGCCTGGATGCTGATGCCGGCGTCCCCGCTCTCGGCGAGGATCCGCCGGGCGGCGTGAACGAGGGCGCGACGGGTCTCGGCGCGGCGCCGCTCGAACCGGTTGATGGACGGGGCTGGCGAAGGCATGGACACAGTCTAACCGTGGCGGCGATGACGACTGCAGTTCTGATGAATCCATCATTTCTTGCCCTGGGCCGCTTGACGAGGGAAGTGTCAAAGTTGATGATTTCCTCATTACGGCAATGTCGCTCGGAGGGCACCATGTCTGAGACCCGCGTCCACGGGGCCGATGCCAAGACGGCCCACCAGGACTTGCACAGTGAACAGGGAGCCCTGCGGGGCGAGCATCCCGGCCGCTCCCGGAATCCCGTGATCAAGGTCGCGGACCTGGCCTGGCTGGAGTTCGAGAAGCCTGACCTGGGGCGGGCCGAGGTCTTCGCCCGGGACTTCGGCTTCCAGATCGCCGCGCGCACCGAGAACGAGCTGTGGCTGCGCGGCACGTTCGCCGGCTCGCCGTGCATGGTGATCCGGCGCGGGCGTACGTCCCGCTTCATCGGCCCGGCGTTTCGTGCGGCGGAGCGTGTCGACCTGGACCGGCTCGCGCGGGCCGCCGGGTCCGACATACGGGACGCGGACGTGCCCGGCGGTGGCAAGGCGGTCGACCTGCTCGATCCGTCCGGCTTTCCGGTGCGGGTGGTGCACTGCGGCGAGCAGCTGCCGGCGCTGCCCGAACAGCGGCCGCTGCTGTTCAACTTCGGCACGGACCACCGTCGTACGAACGCCACGCAGCGCCCACCCCGCGAGCCTTCCCGCATCCAGCGACTGGGGCACGTGGTGCTGGAGACGCGGGTGTTCGGACAGTCCCTCGAGTGGTACCTGGACACGCTGGGGATGATCGTGTCCGACTTCCTGTTCCTGGACGGGCAGCGAGACCGCGGCCCGACCATGGCGTTCATCCGCTGCGACCTCGGCAGCGTGCCGGCCGACCATCACACGCTGGCCATGCACCTCGGGCCGGGGACCGGATACGTCCACTCCGCCTACCAGGTCACCGACCTGGACTCGATCGCCGTCGGCGGCGAATACCTCAAAGAGCGCGGATACCAGCGCAGTTGGGGCGTCGGCCGGCACATCCAGGGCAGCCAGCTCTTCGACTACTGGCGTGACCCCGACCGCTTCATGCTGGAGCACTTCGCCGACGGCGACCTGTTCTCCGGCGACGTCGAGCCCGGGTGGGCGCCCATGTCGACCAGCGGTCTCGCCCAGTGGGGCCCGCCCGCCACGCGTGACTTCCTCGGCGCGAGCCCCTCCCCGCAGCGGGTCCGCGACGTCATCCAGGCCCTGCGCGGCGACAACGAGATGGACCCGGCGCGCCTGCTGGGCCTGCTCAAAGCCGCCAAGTCCTGAACCCTCAACCCCCTCACGAAGGCACTTACATGAGCACCAACGTCCTGCGCACCGCCGACGGATGGTGGGTCGCCCTCCCCCAAGCTCTCGACTCCGCGCGAGCAGGAAAGACCCCATTCGACCGGGCCGTCCCTGTCGACACCGAGGCCACCACCACCGCCGAGCTGATCGCCGACCGTGACGCCGTACGTGATGCGGCACGCTCGACCGAGGCGGGCACGCCCGTCGCCGACCTGGCCGTCCTCTCGCCGGTCACCACACCCTGTCGAGTGGTCGCCCAGATGGTCAACTACCGTAGCCACGCACGCGATAGCGGCTTCACGGGCGACATCCCGCCCGCCTTCTTCCGCAAGGCGTCCGGCTCGGTCAGCGGACCCGGCGACACCGTCGTACGGCCCTCGCACGTGAAGTTCCTCGACTACGAGATCGAACTCGGGCTCGTCATGGGCGCATCCCTACCCATCGGCACCACCGTCGACGAGCGGGACCTGCCGTCGTACGTCGCCGGACTCGTCGTCACCAACGACGTCAGCGCACGCGACGTCCAGCTGACCAAGACGCAGTTCTACGAGAGCAAGTCCTACCCGACCTTCACACCGACCGGCCCGTACCTCGCCCTGCTGGAGCCGGAGGACTTCGCCCATCTCCTCGACCTCAGGCTGAAGCTGTCCGTCAACGGCGAGCTGCGACAGGATCGCACCCTCGCCGACATGATCGTCCGCCCGGCGCAGGCACTGACCCTGCTGGCCCGCTTCCAGACCCTTGACCCCGGCGACCTGCTGCTGACAGGCACGCCCGGCGGCACGGCCCTCAAGGCCCCGCCGAAGCCGGTCGAGAAGATCGGCGCGCTGCTGCCGCCCGCCGTGAAGTGGAAGGCGTTCTTCAAGTCCCAGGCCAAGAACCCGCACTACCTGCACGCGGGAGACGTGATCACAGCGACGATCACGACCCCGGACGGCCGGATCGACCTCGGCGAGCAGCGCACCCCCGTCACGGACGCGAAGTAGGGACCTCAGGTGAGCCGCACCGAACAGCAGGCACCCGTGGTGATCATCGGCGCGGGACCGGTGGGCGTGACCGCCGCCCTCCTCCTCGCCCGGCACGGAGTCCGCACCGTCGTCCTGGAACGCCACCGGGACGTCTACCCGCTCCCGCGCGCCGTCGCCACCGACGACGAGGTCCGCAGGATCCTCCAGGCCGCGGGCGTGGGGGAGGAGTTCGCCGCGATCGCCCGCCCGGCGAACGGACTGCGGCTACTGGACGCCCGGCACCGGGTGATGGCCGAGTTCCGCCGTACCGAGCACGGCCGTCACGGCTACCCGCAGACCAGCATGTTCGACCAGCCCGAACTGGAACGACTACTCCGCGACGCCCTCGCCCGGAACCCGCAGTGCGAACTGCGCAGCGGCGTGGAGGTCACCGGTGTCACCCCGGACACCGCCGGCCCCGTGCGCGTGACTTACCGCGACGACGACGGAGAGCGCGAACTGTGGGCCGAGGCGGTCCTCGGCTGCGACGGGGCGAACAGCCTCACCCGCGACGCCATCGGCGCCGTATGGGAGGACCTGGGCTTCGAGGAACGCTGGACCGTCGTCGACGTCCGCACGAATGCCGACGTCCGCTGCTGGGAAGGCGTCGACCAGGTCTGCGACCCGCACCAACCTGCGACCTTCATGCGCGTCAGCGAGGACCGCTACCGCTGGGAGTTCCGCCTCCGGGACGGCGACGAGCCAGTCCGCGAGCTGGTCGCCCCGTGGCTGCCACCCTCCCGCGACGGTGACTTCGAGATCGTCCGCGAGACCCAGTACACCTTCCGGGCGCGCATCGCCGACCGATGGCGCAGCGGACGGGTCTTCCTCCTCGGCGACGCCGCCCACCTCACCCCTCCGTTCATCGGACAGGGACTGTGCGCGGGACTGCGGGACGCCTACAACCTCACCTGGAAGCTCGCCCGCGTCCTGGGGCAGGGCGGCGACGAGCGGCTCCTGGACACGTACGAGAGTGAACGCAAGCCGCATGCCCGCCACGTCATACGGCTCGCGGTCGCGATGGGCTGGGCCATGACCGGCGGGCAGGACAGCGCCGCCGCGCTGCGTCGCAGACTGCTGGCCGCGGCCTGCCGTATCCCCGGCCTCACGGAGCTGGCCGGCCGCGACCTCAGCCCGCCCCTGACCGCCGGACCCCTCGTCCGACGCCGCAACCGCAGGGGCCTCGCGGGCACCCACTGCCCGCAACCGTGGATCACCACCGCCGGACGGCGCACCCGCCTCGACGAGCTGCTCGGCGACTCCTTCACCATCCTGACCGCCACCGAACCCGGGCCCTCGCTGAACGCCCTTGCCCACGCGCTCGGCGTTCCGGCGATCCCCGTGACCCCCCTCGGCGACGACGGTACGCTCGCCGCCTGGCTGCGCGGAGGCCGTGCGGAGGCCGTACTGCTGCGCCCCGACCGCGTCGTCGTGGACATCGTCCCGGCAGGCGGCCGCGACTTCACCGACACCGCCACCTGGGCATCCCTCCTGCACACCACGTGCAAGCCCCTCCCACTCCCACGGACCACCGAGAAGAGCCTGCTGAGGAGCGCCACACGATGACCAGGCCGGACCCTTTCACCTCACCCGACCCACAGGCCGTCGCGGACAGCCGCATCATGGACTTCGCCCGCCACACCGGAGGGGACGGCACCGACTATGCCGCCCTGCACCACTGGTCGGTCACCGACCTGGCAGGCTTCTGGGGCGCGGTGTGGGAGTACTTCGACATCGACGCGGACACACCGTACGAGCACGTACTGGCCGAGGAGCGGATGCCAGGCGCCCGCTGGTTCACCGGAGCCACCCTCAACTACACCCACCACGCTCTGCGCAACCTCGCCGCCGACGACGTGGCGATCATCGCCTTCGAGGAGACCGGCTCCGGATACGAGGTGACCGGCAGCCAGCTGCGCGCCCAGGTCGCCTCCGTCGCCGCCACCCTGCGCGAGCTGGGCGTCGGACGGGGCGACCGGGTCGTCGGCTACCTGCCCAACACCCCGCACGCGATCGTCGCGTTCCTGGCCGCCGCGAGCATCGGCGCCGTGTGGTCGGTCTGCGGGCAGGACTACGCGCCCCAGGCGGCCGCCGACCGCTTCGCCCAGCTCGAACCCACCGTCCTGATCGCCGCCGACGGCTACCTCTTCAACGGCACCACCCACGACCGCCGCGAGGCAGCCGGTGAACTGGCCGCGCACCTCCCGACGTTGAAGGGGACGCTGCTGGTGGACCACGTGGGCCTGCCGTGGCCGTCGCGAGCGTTCCCGTCGCTGGTGGTGCCGTGGAAGGACGCGTCCACTCGCGCCGAGGAACTCACGTGCACGCCGGTGCCGTTCGACCACCCTCTGTGGGTCGTGTTCTCCTCCGGCACCACCGGTCTGCCCAAGGGCATCGTCCACGGTCACGGCGGCGTCCTGCTGGAGCACCTGAAGACCCTCGGCCTGCACTCCGACCTCGGACCCGGCGACCGCCTGCTCTGGTACACCACGACCCACTGGATGATGTGGAACCTGGTCGCTTCCACCCTGCTGACCGGTGCCACGACCTGCACGTACGACGGCAGCCCCGCACCTTTCGCCCAGCTCGACGTCCTGTGGGAGCTCGCCGCACGCCACCGGGTGACCGTCTTCGGCACCAGCCCCCAGTACCTGCTGGGCATGGCCAAGTACGGCATCGACCCATCCAGGCACGACCTGTCGTCGATCCGCGTGATCGGCTGCACCGGCTCCGCCCTGCCGGCCTCCGCCTACCCCTGGGTCCGCGACCACGTCGGCGAACACGTCCTGCTCGCGTCCATCAGCGGCGGCACCGACGTGGTGTCCGGCTTCGCGGGCAGCGCGCCCAACACTCCCGTCTGGGCCGGGGAGTTGTCCGCACCTCATCTCGGCGTGGCGCTCGCCGCGTACGACGGCGAGGGCCTCCCGGTCGTGGATCAGGTGGGCGAGCTGGTCGTCACCCGTCCGATGCCGTCGATGCCGCTGTACTTCTGGAACGACCCCGACGGCGCCCGCTACCGCGACGCCTACTTCTCCGCCCACCCCGGCGTGTGGCGGCACGGTGACTGGATCACGGTCACCGGTCACGGCTCGGTGATCGTCCACGGCCGCTCCGACAGCACCCTGAACCGCAACGGCGTACGCCTGGGCAGCGCCGACATCCACGACGTCGTCGAACGCCTCCCCGAGATCACCGAAGCCCTCGTCATCGGAGCGGAGGAACCCGACGGCGGCTACTGGATGCCCCTGTTCGTGGTCCTCGCCGCCGGGGTGACCCTGGATGACGCCCTCCGAGAGAAGATCAAGGAAGCGATCCGTACCGGGGCCTCACCCCGCCACGTCCCCGACGAGATCATCGAGGTGTCGGGCATCCCGCACACCCGCACCGGCAAGAAACTCGAAGTCCCCGTCAAACGCCTCCTCCAAGGCGCCCCCGTCGAGCAGGTCGTCAACCCCGCAGCCGTGGACGCCCCGGACCTCATCGACCACTTCGCCCGCCTGAGCACCGAACGCCGGAGGCGGCCCGCGTGACCACCGCACAGGTCACCCTCGCCGTCGCGCTGTGCCTCGTCCTCCTCCCGCTGGGACTGGGGAAGATCGCCGCGGTGCCGTTCATGCGGCAGGCGGCAGCACACCTCGACATGTCACCGGGCCTCTACCGCGTCGTCGGCGCCCTGGAAGTGGCCGGAGCCGTCGGACTGCTGCTCGGACTGGCTTCCGCCCCGCTCGGGGTGGCCGCCGGCGGTGGCCGCCGGCATCGGGCTGGCGCTGCTGGTGACCGCGGCCGCGGTTGTCCACCTGCGCCACGGCGACCCGCCCGTGCGGGCCCTGCCCGCCGCGATGCTGTGTGTCGAAAGTGCGCACATAGCGCCCATGGCGCACGTAATGCACCTTGATCTTGCGTCCCTTTTGCGTTCCGCAGGCCTCTGGCCTGCGGTTTTCTTTAACCTGTTTTTGGCTCCACATGTTTGCGATGACGCATCATGTGGAGTGCGTTGCCATCCTTGAACCAGTCGCAAAGGGAGCCTGACCTGCGGGTTCGGGTGGTGTGTGTTATGTGCGCTGTGGGCGTTACGGGCGATATCTTGACGCTGAAATGACGCTCTCCGAGGTATCTTGACGCTCATTTGACGCTCGTCCTGATGGGGCGGCAGGCGACTTTTGGGGCAGCTCAAGCTCCCTTCAAGAGCCCGGGACCTGGGCGTCGGGGGAGTGGCGCTCGGCGTATGCCCTGCGTGACCGTGGGCTTTTGACGGTGGACAAGAGCGGTGGTGCTGCCCGTGCGGAGGTCACTGAGGCCGGCTGGTTCTATCTCCGCCATGGCAGCTGTCCCGACGACGCGGAGCCTGCCGACCACGGTGAGTCGTCGGTGCCCACAGAGTCCTCGACGTCGTACGTCGAGCGGCCCGTCGCCCGTGCCCGGCGAGCGAAGGCTCGCGAGTTGGTCGAATGACTCCTCTCCGAAGGACCCGTCCGGTTCACCCATGCCGATGATCAGGAGATCGCGGAATGGCGACGGGTCGTCAACTACGCGAAGCGGCATGGCATGGAGCCGGCGGGAAAGCGCATCGAGAAGGTGCCGTACGGCCGGCTCGGCCTGGAGTTCTTCCTCGCGGAGGGTCCGCATTCCGATGCGCGGAGTCAGGGACCGAAGAGGGGTGGGTCGGCGGTCCGGGTCCCACGCGGCTGGCGTGGCTTCATCCGGTTGTGGCTGCGCTCAAGGACGACGCGAGCAGTTGGTGATGCCGACTGCGCTTCGCCGCAGGTCGCTTCTGATGCTGCAGGGGCTGGCCGCCGAGGCGGCACGGCGCGGGTACGAGGTACGGAAGGTCGGGTCGTCCTACCGCCCGCGCGAGGGTGGGATGGACGTCGTTGTCGGCGGCTTCGCGTATCCGGTCACCATCAGGCAGGAGTTTCCCGAGTCCACGGATCCGGAGCGGTCCGCGAGTCTCGTCGTGGAGGTCGCCCATGGGCTGACCGGCAGGCCGGGCCGCTGGCGGGATCGCAAGAGCCGGACCCTTGAACAGTTTCTGGGACTGGTCCTCGGGGAGATCGAGGCGCGAGCCGTGGAGGACGCCCGACGCAGGGAGAGCGAGGGGCGCGTGAGAGGCGAGCGTGAGGTTCGCTGGCGTGCCGCCATGGAGGAAGCGAAGGAGCGGGCCGTCAGGGAGCGGTTCGCCGAGGTGCTGCGCGAGGAGGCCGGGAGCTGGCGCGAGGCCGCGGTGATCGGTGAGTACTGCGATGCCATGGAGCGTCGTCTTGCTGAGCTGCATGGAGGCCTGGACGAGCAAACCCTGGCATCAGTCCGGCGTTGGTTGGAGTGGGCACGCGAGTATGTGCGGGGCATCGATCCATTGCGGCATCCTCCGGGCATGCCGATTCCGCGTGATCCGACTCCCGGGGAACTGCAGCCGCATCTGAAGGGTTGGAGTCCGTGCCGGCCCGAGCGCCGTGCCCCGTGGCGCAGGAAGGCACGTGATGCTCCCGGTGAGCGGTGTCGCGGCGGACGATCTCGTATGGCCGCTCAGCCCTTCAAGTACAGGAGGCCCGCGCTCATGAACACCTCCCGCGTCCTCAAGCGCTCCGCTCTGGCCATGGCCGCCGCCGCTGGTGTCTTGGCGGTGGCGGTGACCGTCATTACCCAGGAGGCGACCCCGGCCACCCAGAATGTGAAGTCCTCTCGGCTCCTGGCCGCCGCCCTCATGCAAGCGGCTTCGCTGCCGTCCGCCTGCCAGGAAGCGATCTTCAAGGCCGGGGATCAGTTCGCCACCACCCGCTACGCCGTCCCGGACGAGTTCGGGAACGCCGCTGTCGCCGCTCTGGGCAGTCTGACCGAGACCGAGCGGGCCGAACTGACCAGGCCGCCTGTGCGGCGTGGAACAGCTGGGCCACCGCCAACAGCTCCGCCGTGACGGGTGAACTCGACAGCCGCTACCGCAACGCCGCCCTGCCGGTGTGCAACAAGTTCACCGTCGCCACTGAGGGAACGGTCAGAAAGTTCTCTCCGAACACCCCGGCGGCGGCCCGCGACTTGGAGAAGGTGGTCAAGAAGGTGTGGGCCGAGGCCATGACCAAGCTTTCCGCTACGGCCTCCGACGTCACCTGCCGCACCTCCTACAGCGCCGCCAAGACCGCCTGGTAGCCACCACGGTCCTGGCCCGGCATGCGGGTGGCGACACCATGCGGGGATGTCGGCCCGGATGTGAATCACGAACAAGTTCCCGCGTGGTGAGTCTTCTTCGAACTGCGTTGTGTGCCTGTTTCACCGTGTCGGGCGGTTTGGCGATAGGTCTGTGGATCTTGCCGTGTCCGTACCACCGCATTTGCGGATGATCTGGCGACTAGTGCTTACGGGATGGGTGGGGCGGCGCGGTGGAGGTAAGGGGGGTGCATCATGCCTACCGTCGGCGGGTGGTCCTGCGGGGGATCGACTTGGACCTCGGGGCTGGTGTGCTGGCCGGGATCGTCGGCGAGAACGGTGCCGGCAAGACCACTCTGTTGAAGATCCTCGCCGGTGAACTGCGGGCGGATCGTGGCGCGGTGCGTCACCGGGGGCGTTTCGGCTACTGCCCGCAGGATGTGGTCCTCAACGATGCCCTGACCGTCCGGCAGCACCTGGAGTTCTTCAAGACGGCCTTCGCGCTGGCCGACCTGTCTCATGCCGAGAAGGTCATGGAGGCTCTGCAGTTCTCCGAGTACGCCGATGTGCGTGCCGGGGTGCTCAGCGGCGGGACCCGGCAGAAGCTGAACCTCACGCTCGCGCTCATGCACGATCCGCAGGTTCTGCTGCTGGACGAGCCGTACCAGGGTTTCGACTGGGACACCTACCAGCGGTTCTGGGAACTGGCTGCCCAACTGCGCGACGCCGGCCGCTCTGTGCTGGTGGTCTCCCATCTGGCCTACGACACCGAACGCCTCGATGAGCTGTGGCGTCTGGAGGCGGGCGTGCTGCGCCTGGAGACGGCGGCAGCGGCATGAGGACACACCTGAACCTGTTCACCACGGCCACCCGGTACGACCTGATCGAGCACGCCCGCAACCGGTTCGCCATGCTGCTGGTCGTCTTCTTCATTCCCACCTGGGTCGGCCTGGTCTACCTCGCCATCCCCGACAGAGCGGCCTCGTTCCACTTGGCCTCCACCGGAGAGGGGCTGGCGCCTGCCGGTAACGAGCTGACGCAGATCACCGGTGCCCTCAACGCCGTCACCCTGGTCACGGGGTTCATGATGTTCGCCGCCACCTTCGCCGGCGGGCGCTTCGACCGGCGCCTGGCCATGGCCGGCTACCCCCGCACCCATCTCGTGATGGCCAAGGCCGCCTCTTTGGTCCTGGCCTCCGCACTGCTGGCCGCTTATGCCACCGCGGCCATGTGTATCGCCTGGACACCGAAACAGCCCTACCTGCTGGCCGCCGCGCTGTTCTGCGCCGCGCTGACCTACGGAGCCATGGGCGTGGTCTTCGGATCCCTCCTGCGTCGCGAGGTCGAGGGCATGTTCGCCCTGGTGATGACCAGCGTCATCGACATCGCCCTGCAGAACCCCATCGTCAGCGCCGGCGCCGACAACCCGCTGACACGCCTGCTGCCCACCTACGGCTCCGTCCAAGCCGCCACCGCGGCCGGCTTCTCCACCACACCCCTGCCCGCATACCTCGCTCTGCAGCTGCTGTGGTTCGCCGCAGCGGCGCTTCTGGGGCTCCTGGCCTTCCACCACGGCACCCGCAATGCCCTGCCCCGGCCAAGCCGTCACCACCAGTCCGTGACCGCACAACCACACAAGACCGAGCCGCTCGAAGCCCAGCGGACACGGGCTGCCGGCCAGAACTCCTCACCGGGCTCGGGCCTTCCCCCGTGAAGGTGGGCACGCGGTTATTGATCACGCGGCGAGCGTGAGTTTAGCGGTGTGGTGTCGGTGTTCGTATTCGTTGGGGCTG
>NZ_JBITJV010000085.1:0-11744 GCF_044460385.1 Streptomyces sp. NPDC050121
CCGGGGACGGGGTATCAACATATCTGGCGTTGATTTTTGGCACGCTGTTGAGTTCTCAAGGAACGGACGCTTCCTTTGTACTCACCCGAGAGACTTTCTCAGGCTTTCCTCCGGGCGCTTCCCTTCGGTCTTGCGTTTCCGACTCTATCAGATCCTTTTCCGATCCGATTTCCTCGGTGCTCTCCAGGTTCCCGCTTTTGTTTCGCGGTTTCCTTTCCGGCGGTTCCGACTTTATCAGAAGTTCTGAGTCGGTTTTCCCGGCCCCTCCCGGGGACTGCTTCCGGGGGCGTGAAGCTCCCGGGTTCCCGTTCAGGCGGAGACGTAAACGTACTGGAGCGGGGGGGGGGGGGGGGGGGGCTCGGGGGCCGCCCCCCCCGGGAGAACGCGCCGCCCCGGCGGGGGTGGGGGGCTCTTCTGGGGTTGCTTTTCTGTTTTTCCCCCCCCCCCCCCGCCCGCCCCCCCCCCCCCCCCCCCCCCCCCCCCCCCCCCCCCGCTCCAGGTTCACGCGTACGGCCGGCCGTTCGTCGCTCAGACCTCGACCACGACCGGGAGGATCATCGGCCTGCGGCGATAGGTGTCGGAAACCCACTTGCCCAGGGTGCGGCGGATGAGTTGCTGCAGCTGGTGGGGTTCGACCACGCCGTCCTGGGCCGAGCGTTCCAGGACCTCGGCGATCTTCGGGGTGACGTCCGAGAAGGCCGAGTCCTCGATGCCCGAGCCGCGGGCCTGGATGTGCGGACCGCCGGTGATCTTGCCGGTGGAGGAGTCCACGACGACGAAGACCGAGATGATGCCCTCGTCGCCCAGGATCTTCCGGTCCTTCAGGGCCGGCTCGCCGACGTCACCGACCGAGAGGCCGTCGACATAGACGTAACCCGCCTGGACCTTGCCGGAGATCTTGGCCTTGCCCTCGACGAGGTCGACGACGACGCCGTCCTCGGCGATGACGATGCGGTCGTGCGGGACGCCGGTCATGGCGCCCAGCTCGGCGTTGGCCCTCAGGTGGCGCCATTCACCGTGCACCGGCATCAGGTTCTTCGGGCGGCAGATGTTGTAGAAGTACAGGAGCTCGCCCGCGGACGCGTGGCCCGAGACGTGGACCTTGGCGTTGCCCTTGTGGACGACGTGCGCGCCCCAGCGGGTCAGTCCGTTGATCACGCGGTAGACCGCGTTCTCGTTGCCGGGGATGAGCGACGACGCCAGGATCACCGTGTCGCCGGGGACGATGCGGATCTGGTGGTCGCGGTTGGCCATGCGGGACAGGGCCGCCATCGGTTCGCCCTGGGAGCCCGTGCAGACCAGGACCACCTCGTGGTCCGGAAGGTCGTCGAGGGTCTTGACGTCCACGACCAGACCCGGCGGGACCTTGAGGTAGCCCAGGTCACGGGCGATGCCCATGTTGCGGACCATCGAGCGGCCCACGAAGGCGACCCGGCGGCCGTACTCGTGCGCCGTGTCCAGGATCTGCTGGATGCGGTGGACGTGGCTGGCGAAGCTCGCCACGATGATCCGCTTGCGGGCACCCGCGAAGACCGTGCGCAGGACGTTGGAGATGTCCCGCTCGGGCGGCACGAAACCGGGGACTTCGGCGTTCGTGGAATCGGAGAGGAGGAGGTCGATGCCTTCCTCGCTCAGACGTGCGAACGCGTGTAGATCCGTGAGACGGCCGTCCAGCGGGAGCTGGTCCATCTTGAAGTCGCCCGTGTGGACGGCCATGCCCGCCGGTGTGCGGATGGCGACCGCGAGGGCGTCCGGGATCGAGTGGTTGACGGCGATGAACTCGCAGTCGAACGGGCCGATGCGCTCACGGTGCCCCTCCGTCACCTCGAGGGTGTACGGGCGGATCCGGTGCTCCTGGAGCTTGGCCTCGATGAGCGCGAGGGTCAGCTTGGAGCCGATCAGCGGGATGTCCGGCTTCTCCCGCAGGAGATAGGGGACGGCGCCGATGTGGTCCTCGTGTCCATGGGTGAGGACGATGCCCTCGACGGCGTCGAGGCGGTCCCTGATGGACGAGAAGTCCGGCAGGATCAGGTCGATTCCGGGCTGCTCCTCCTCGGGGAACAGCACACCGCAGTCGACGATCAGCAGACGGCCGCCGTACTCGAAGACCGTCATGTTCCGGCCGATTTCGCCGAGGCCGCCGAGTGGGGTGACCCGGAGGCCTCCCGCGGGGAGCGGCGGGGGCGGGGCGAGTTCGGGATGCGGATGACTCAAAAGACTCTCCTCAAACACGCGCGCCACGTACCGGTGGGCACGTGGCGCGCATGACGTTCGTGCAGAAGCAGTTGTCGTTGTGGATTGCAGGCACCGGTGGCCTGCCTATTCAGTTGTGAAGTCTGTTGTCAGAGCTGTACCCCGCCCGCGGCAAGATCGATCTTGAGCTGTTCGATCTCTTCGGGTGAGCACTCGACCATGGGCGAGCGCAGCGGGCCGGCGGGCAGGCCCTGCAGGGCGAGCGCCGCCTTCGTCGTCATGACGCCCTGGGTGCGGAACATGCCCGTGTAGACCGGAAGCAGCTTCTGGTGGATCTCGGTGGCCTTCTGGACGTCACCGGCGGTGAACGCCTCGACGAGGGCGCGCAGGTCCGGCGTGACCACATGGCCGACCACGGAGACGAAGCCGACCGCGCCCACGGAGAGCAGCGGCAGGTTCAGCATGTCGTCGCCGGAGTACCAGGCGAGGCGGGAGCGCGCGATGGCCCAGCTCGCGCGGCCCAGGTCGCCCTTGGCGTCCTTGTTGGCGACGATCCGCGGGTGCTCGGCGAGGCGGACGAGCGTCTCGGTGCTGATCGGGACACCGCTGCGGCCGGGGATGTCGTAGAGCATGACCGGTAGGTCGGCGGCGTCGGCGACGGCCGTGAAGTGGCGGTAGAGGCCCTCCTGCGGGGGCTTGTTGTAGTACGGGGTGACGACCAGGAGGCCGTGCGCGCCCGTCCGCTCGGCGGCCTTGGCCAGTTCGACGCTGTGGTGGGTGTCGTTGGTGCCGACGCCGGCGACCACGTGGGCGCGGTCTCCGACGGCCTCCAGGACGGCTCGTACCAGGTCCGATTTCTCCGCGTCGCTGGTGGTGGGTGACTCGCCGGTGGTGCCGTTGACGATCAGGCCGTCGTTGCCTGCGTCCACCAGGTGGGTGGCGAGCCGCTGGGCGCCGTCGAGGTCGAGTGCGCCGTCCGCCGTGAAGGGCGTGACCATGGCGGTGAGGACCCGCCCGAAGGGGGTCTGCGGAGTGGAGGTCGGAGCCATGGGTAACACGCTACTCGTTGCTCGGCGTCGGGTCTGCCTTCGGGGGGTGTGGAAAAGTCATGACAAAGAAGGAGCCCGGCACTGCCTGCTCGGGGGTTCAAGCAGTGCCGGGTCCGTTTGATCAGGCTAGATGAACTTCTCTAAATGCCGCAATACGGACACTTCGCCCGGATGATCCGTACATACGTCTCTGTCGCTCGACTTCGTTACGCCCCTTACGGCGCGACGCGGCCGTTGGCGTTGAAGGCGGCGTACGTCAGGGGCATGAGCTTGGCCCACTCCGCCTCCATCCTCTCGCCCACCATCTCGATCTCCCGCTGCGGGAAGGACGGGACCTTCGCCAGCTCGTGCTGGGTGCGCAGGCCCAGGAAGTGCATCAGCGAGCGGGCGTTGCAGGTGGCGTACATCGAGGAGAACAGGCCGACCGGGAGGACCGCGCGGGCGACCTCGCGGGCGACGCCGGCGGCGAGCATCTCCTGGTAGGCCTCGTAGGCCTGGCGGTAGGAGTCCTCCATGGTGCGGCCGACCAGCTCCTGCTGGGCCTGGGTGCCCTCGACGAAGACGTACTTGCCGGGGCGGCCCTCCTGGACCAGCTTGCGGGAGGCGTCGGGGACGTAGAAGACCGGCTGGAGCTCGCGATAGCGGCCCGACTCCTCGTTGTACGACCAGCCCACGCGGTGCCGCATGAACTCGCGGAAGACGAAGATCGGGGCGCTGATGAAGAAGGTCATCGAGTTGTGCTCGAACGGGCTGCCGTGCCGGTCCCGCATCAGGTAGTTGATCAGCCCCTTGGAGCGCTCGGGGTCCTTGCCCAGCTCGTCCAGCGACTGCTCCCCGGCGGTGGAGACGCGGGCGGCGAACAGCACGTCGGCATCGGAGGCCGTGTGCTTGATCAGCTCGACGGTGACATCACTGCGGAAGCCGGGCTTGAGGTCATCGGCTGGGGTGTCGGTCACGGTGCGGAGGGTCCTTCCATCGCGTCTTCGGAGCGGCGCCAACTTTACGGGGGCCGTTGAGCCGGACGGTCACGGGCATGCCGCGAGATTCGTGCGGGACGTCTGCCGATATTGGGCACGTTTTCGGGCACTCGCTCGTCTGTATCAGTGACGACGTCCAGTGACAGCGTCCACTCGAAAGCTCCCAGGAGGAAGTACCCACCATGGTCCGCCGGCGTGAACCCGTACCCTTCGCCTTCCTCACCGAGGCCGACAGGTTCCGTAGCAATGTCGCTCCCCCGCCTCCCGAGCGGTCCTCCGTGAGTCAGATAGCCGGGCGGTGGCTGCTGGGGCTCACCATCGTGGCCGCGCTCGTCGGCTCCCTGGTCATCGGGATGCCGGCGCTGAGCCTGGACCACTCCTCCGAGACTCAGCAGTCACAGGCGTCCCACGGGCGCTGACGCCATCCGGACCCCCGATAGTGGTGAGCGGGGACACAGGCGGATAGCCTCACCGGGCACAGCCCCAGCATGGATCGAGTGAGGACCAGCCGTGCCCCTGCCCTTCCTGACGGCCGACCGCGCGTTCGAGGCGGCGGAGGACGTCGCGTTGCCCTTCGACGACCGTGAGCGCTGGCGGCGCCCCTACCGGCCCGGGCCCTGGCGGGTCGGGGTGGCCGCGTTGGCGCTGCTGCTCGCCTCGTACGTGCTGTTCGCTGCCGTCATCATCGCGTTGACGGGGTCGGTGTCGGAGGCCGGCGCGATCTTCGGCTGTTCCCTGCTGGTGATCGCCTGCGCGCTGCGGCTGCTGCGGGTGGGCGTGTGGGTGAGCGACCGCGGGCTGCGGCACGTGGGCTTCCTCTTCACCCGCACGCTCTCCTGGGACCGGGTCGTGGCCGTGCGGACCGTGCAGCAGCCGGTGCGCTGGCTGGGGCTGCCGCGGACCGTCCAGGGCCAGGCCCTGACGATCGTGCGGCGGGATCGGCCCGCCGAGGCGGGCGCGCCGCTGCTGACCACGCACGGGGCGGACTTCCTGTCGCGCCCCGAGGCGTTCGACCGGGCCTCGGACGCGGTCGAGGCATGGGCCGCGGAGAACCGGCGCGACTGATTCCGCGCACACGTACGAAGGGGCCGGTCCGCCACAGCTGCGGGTCGGCCCCTTCGTCGGTGGTCGGCTCAGGCCGGCTCGATGTGCTTGCCGTCGTGCAGGCTGATCGCCCGTTGCATCGCCTTGCGGGCGCGCGGGGTGTCGCGGGCGTCGTGGTAGGCGACGGCGAGGCGGAACCAGCTGCGCCAGTCGTCGGGGGCCGCCTCGGTCTCGGCCTTGCGCTTGGCGAAGACCTCGTCGGCCGAGTCGCGGTCGACGCGACCGCCCGGGGTGCGCTTCAGCTCGTCGACGGGCAGGCCGCCTTCGGCGTCGAGTTCGGCGGCGAGGGCGTTGGCCCGGCGGACGAACTGGGTGTTCTTCCACAGGAACCAGACGCCGATGACCGGCAGGATCAGCACCGCCACACCGAAGGTGACGGTCAGCAGCGTGCCGGACTGTATGAGCATGACGCCACGGCTGCCGACCAGGACGAAGTAGAAGACCAGGACGGCTGCCGTGAGGGCGTAGGAGAGCTTGGCTCGCATGTCGGTCTCGGTCTCAGCCGAGGTCCAGGAAGTGTTCCAGGCCGAAGGTGAGGCCCGGCGTCGTCACGACCCGGCGGGCGCCCAGCAGGATGCCCGGCATGAAGCTGCTGTGGTGCAGGGAGTCGTGGCGGACCGTGAGGGTCTCGCCCTCGCCGCCCAGCAGGACCTCCTGGTGGGCCAGCAGGCCGCGCAGCCGGACGGCGTGGACGGGGATGCCGTCCACGCTGGCTCCCCGCGCGCCGTCCAGGGCGGTGGCCGTGGCGTCGGGCGCGGGGGCCGTGCCCGCCTCGCGACGGGCCTCGGCGATGAGCTGGGCGGTGCGGGTGGCGGTGCCGGACGGGGCGTCCACCTTGTTGGGGTGGTGGAGTTCGACGACCTCGACGGATTCGAAGTACGGGGCAGCGATCTGGGCGAACTTCATGGTCAGGACGGCCCCGATGGAGAAGTTGGGCGCGATGAGCACGCCCGTCTCCGGGGAGTCGGCCAGCCAGCCCCTGAGCTGTGCGAGGCGCTCGTCGGTCCAGCCGGTCGTGCCGACCACGGCGTGGATGCCGTGCCCTACGCAGTAGTGGAGGTTGTCCATGACCGAGGCGGGCGTGGTCAGTTCGACCGCGACCTGGGCACCGGTCTCGGTCAGCGTCCGAAGCTTGTCGCCGCGGCCGAGGGCGGCCACCAGCTCCATGTCCTCGGCGGCCTCGACCGCCCGTACCGCCTCGGAACCGATCCGGCCATTGGCGCCGAGGACCGCCACGCGCAGCTTGCTCATCGTTGTCGTTTCCTTACGGGAGTGGATCAGGCCACAGCGTCGTGCAGCCGGGAGGCCTGCTTGTCCTTGAGCGGGCCGATGACCGACAGCGACGGGCGTCGGCCCAGGATGTCGCGGGCCACGGCCCGCACCTCGTCCGGGGTCACGGCCGCTATCCGGGTCAGCATGTCGTCGACCGACATCTGCTCGCCCCAGCACAGCTCGCTCTTGCCGATGCGGTTCATGAGCGCGCCGGTGTCCTCAAGGCCGAGGACCGTGGAGCCCCTGAGCTGGCCGATGGCGCGGCCGATCTCGTCGTCGGACAGGCCCTGCTCGGCGACCTGGTCGAGTTCGTCCCGGCAGATCTTCAGCACGTCGTGGACCTGGGACGGCCGGCAGCCCGCGTACACGCCGAAGAGGCCGCAGTCGGCGAAGCCGGAGGTGTACGAGTACACGCTGTAGGCCAGGCCGCGCTTCTCGCGGACCTCCTGGAACAGGCGGGACGACATGCCGCCGCCGAGGGCCGTGTTGAGCACGCCGAGAGCCCAGCGGCGGTCGTCCGTGCGGGCCAGGCCGGGCATGCCGAGGACGACGTGCGCCTGCTCGGTCTTGCGGGCGATCAGCTCGACGCGGCCGGCCGTGCGGATCGCGCGCCGTCCCTCGCGCGGGGCGATGGGTGCGGCGTCGGGGCTGTTGAGGGCGCCCGCCTTCTCGAAGGCCGCGCGGACCTGGCGTACGACCTTGTGGTGGTCGATGTTGCCGGCGGCCGCGACCACGAGGTGGGTGGGGTCGTAGTGCTTCTTGTAGAAGCGGCGGATGCGGTCGGCGGTGAGGGCGTTGACCGTGTCGACGGTGCCGAGGACCGGGCGGCCGAGGGCGTTGTCGCCGAACATCGTGTGGGCGAAGAGGTCGTGCACGCAGTCGCCGGGGTCGTCCTCGGTCATCGCGATCTCTTCGAGGATCGCGCCGCGCTCGACGTTGACGTCCTCCTCGAGGATGAGCGAGCCGGTCAGCATGTCGCAGACGACGTCGATGGCGAGCGGCAGGTCCGTGTCGAGCACGCGCGCGTAGTAGCACGTGTACTCCTTCGCGGTGAACGCGTTCATCTCGCCGCCGACGGCGTCGAGCGCGGAGGAGATGTCCAGCGCGGACCTGCGGGTCGTCCCCTTGAAGAGGAGGTGCTCCAGGTAGTGCGTGGCGCCGTTCAGGGACGGCGTCTCGTCGCGGGAGCCGACGTGCGCCCAGATGCCGAAGGTGGCCGAGCGCACCGAGGGGAGGGTTTCGGTGACGATCCGCAGGCCGCCCGGCAGGGTGGTCTTGCGGACGACGCCGATGCCGGCCGTGCCCTTGATCAGGGTTTGGGTACGGGCGACGGCCCGCGCCTCCGAAGAGGTGCGGGCCGTCGCCGTGGAGCTACGAGACGTCACTTGTCGGTGTCGTCCTTCTTGTCGTCGTCGCCCGCGGCGGAGCCGCTGTCGGACTCGCCTTCGCCCTCGACCACGGGGATCAGGGAGAGCTTGCCGCGGGAGTCGATCTCGGCGATCTCGACCTGGACCTTCTGGCCCACTCCGAGGACGTCCTCGACGTTCTCCACGCGCTTGCCCCCGGCGAGCTTGCGGATCTGCGAGATGTGCAGCAGACCGTCCTTGCCCGGGAGCAGCGACACGAACGCGCCGAAGGTCGTGGTCTTGACGACCGTGCCCAGGTAGCGCTCGCCGACCTCCGGCATGGTCGGGTTGGCGATGCCGTTGATCGTGGCGCGGGCGGCCTCGGCCTGCGAGCCGACCTGGGCACCGATGTAGATGGTGCCGTCGTCCTCGATCGTGATCTCGGCGCCGGTGTCCTCCTGGATCTGGTTGATCATCTTGCCCTTCGGGCCGATGACCTCACCGATCTTGTCCACGGGGATCTTGACGGTGATGATCCGCGGGGCGTTGGGGGACATCTCGTCCGGCGTGTCGATCGCTTCCATCATCACGTCGAGGATGTGGAGGCGGGCGTCGCGGGCCTGCTTGAGGGCCGCGGCCAGGACGGACGCCGGGATGCCGTCCAGCTTGGTGTCGAGCTGGAGGGCGGTGACGAACTCCTTGGTGCCGGCGACCTTGAAGTCCATGTCGCCGAAGGCGTCCTCCGCACCGAGGATGTCGGTGAGGGCGACGTAGTGCGTCTCGCCGTTGATCTCCTGGGAGATCAGGCCCATGGCGATACCGGCGACGGGGGCCTTCAGGGGCACACCGGCGTTCAGCAGCGACATGGTGGAGGCGCAGACCGAGCCCATGGACGTCGAGCCGTTGGAGCCGAGGGCCTCGGACACCTGACGGATCGCGTAGGGGAACTCCTCGCGCGTCGGCAGGACCGGCACGATGGCGCGCTCGGCGAGGGCGCCGTGGCCGATCTCGCGGCGCTTCGGGGAGCCGACGCGGCCGGTCTCGCCGACGGAGTACGGCGGGAAGTTGTAGTTGTGCATGTAGCGCTTGCGGGTCACCGGGGAGAGGGTGTCCAGCTGCTGCTCCATGCGGAGCATGTTCAGGGTGGTGACGCCCAGGATCTGGGTCTCGCCACGCTCGAACAGCGCCGAGCCGTGCACGCGCGGGATGGCCTCGACCTCGGCGGCGAGCGTACGGATGTCCGTCAGCCCGCGGCCGTCGATGCGCTTCTTCTCCTTGATGACGCGCTCACGGACCAGGGACTTGGTCAGCGAGCGGTACGCGGCGGAGATCTCCTTCTCGCGGCCCTCGAACTCCGGCAGGAGCTTCTCGGCGGCCAGACCCTTGACGCGGTCCAGCTCGGCCTCGCGCTCCTGCTTGCCCGCGATGGTCAGCGCGGAGGCCAGCTCCGGGCGGACGGCGGCGGTGAGCGCCTCCAGGACGTCGTCCTGGTAGTCGAGGAAGACCGGGAACTCGCCGGTGGGCTTGGCGGCCTTGGCGGCGAGGTCGGCCTGGGCCTTGCAGAGCACCTTGATGAAGGGCTTCGCGGCGTCCAGACCGGAGGCGACGACCTCCTCGGTCGGTGCCTCGGCGCCGCCCTTGACCAGCTGGATGGTCTTCTCGGTGGCCTCGGCCTCGACCATCATGATCGCGACGTCGCCGTCCTCCAGGACGCGGCCGGCGACGACCATGTCGAAGACGGCGTCCTCGAGCTCGGTGTGCGTCGGGAACGCGACCCACTGGCCGTTGATCAGCGCGACGCGGACGCCGCCGATCGGGCCGGAGAAGGGCAGACCGGCCAGCTGCGTGGACGCGGAGGCGGCGTTGATCGCCACGACGTCGTACAGGTGGTCGGGGTTGAGCGCCATGATCGTGGCGACGACCTGGATCTCGTTGCGCAGCCCCTTCTTGAAGGACGGGCGCAGCGGGCGGTCGATGAGGCGGCAGGTGAGGATCGCGTCCTCGCTCGGCCGGCCCTCACGGCGGAAGAAGCTGCCGGGGATCTTGCCGGCGGCGTACATCCGCTCCTCGACGTCCACCGTGAGGGGGAAGAAGTCGAGCTGGTCCTTGGGGTTCTTGGATGCGGTGGTGGCCGACAGCACCATGGTGTCGTCGTCCAGGTACGCGACGGCGGAGCCGGCGGCCTGCTTGGCCAGGCGGCCCGTCTCGAAGCGGATGGTGCGGGTGCCGAAGGAGCCGTTGTCGATGACGGCCTCGGCGTAGTGGGTCTCGTTCTCCACTAGCGTTTTCTCCTCGTCTTCGTCCCGCGCTCTGCCCGTGTGGCAGGGGGACGGTTGTGGAGAGACGCGCCGTGCGGTGCGGGCCGGTCTTCGATCGAAGCACCCGGGGATCTCTTTCCCGGGGGCCACTACCGAGGACCGGCGGCGGTGCGGTGCGCTTCTCCTCGTTCGGTGTTGCGTGGTGACGTTTACCCGCAGCGAGTACACGTCATCACGCTGTGTCGTACGTATTGCGTTGTGCTACCACACTACAAAGCGTTGGTGACACTCCGCACGTTTCCGCACGAAGGCGGGGTGTACGAACGCCCCTGCCATGCGTCCTGCCATGGATCCTGTCGTGCGTACAGCAAAAGGGAGCGGTCCCGATGATCACGGGAACCGCTCCCCTCACGGCGTCCTACTTGGCGCCCGCCGCACCGCGGCGGATGCCGAGGCGGTCGACCAGCGCACGGAAGCGCTGGATGTCCTTCTTGGCGAGGTACTGCAGCAGGCGGCGACGCTGACCGACCAGGATCAGCAGACCACGACGGGAGTGGTGGTCGTGCTTGTGGGTCTTGAGGTGCTCGGTCAGGTCCGAGATCCGGCGCGACAGCATGGCGACCTGGACCTCGGGGGAGCCGGTGTCGCCCTCCTTCTGGCCGAACTCGGTGATGATCTGCTTCTTCGTAGCGGCGTCGAGCGGCACGCGTACTCCTCGTAGTCTTTTCAGGGCCACCGAGTGCCCCCGGTCTGTGTCTCGGGGGAGCTTCCGTTACTCGGGAGGCGGGGATCCGCTGGGCGCGACCTCCAGAGCCTTCAGGGAGTGCCTGAGGGTTCTTCCGGGGGTGCGTACACAAACGGCCGTCATTGAGGGTACCAGGCAGTCGGGGGCGCTCTCGCACGGGTCCGCGAAAGCCGGAGGTCGGCGCGGAGGCGGCCACTAGGGTGAGCGCACAGATCGTTTTCGTACGTCGGGAAGGGGCCGTTGCGGCATGGCGGAGACGGAAGAGCAGATCAAGGCGCGCAAGGAGCGGGAGCGGGACGAGCTGTACGCGCTCGACATCTCCGGCGTCGAGTGGAAGTGCGCTCCGGGCACGGAGGAGCACGAGGAGCGCGTCGAGATCGCCGAGCTGCCCGACGGGGCCGTGGCGATGCGGTCGTCGCTCGACCCGGAGACGGTGCTGCGGTACACCGAGGCGGAGTGGCGGGCGTTCGTGCTGGGCGCCCGGGACGGCGAGTTCGATCTGGAGCCGGCGCCGCACAACGGGGGTCTGGCGGCGGAGTAGCGCGGTCGCCCGGAAGCGCGGTCGCCCGGAAACGGGGGCGCACCGCGGTGGACCGGTGAAGCAGTCGTGACGGCGATCGTCGCGGCTGCTTCTTCGTGCTCGGCCCGTGGGTCAGAGCCTGTGTCATATTCCCCGGTCGGATCAGCGTGCCGGCGTCATGGGGGTCCCCCGTTATGTTTTCCGCGGTCCTGCAAGAGGACCGCTGGCCTCCGGGCCCGGCATGACTGTTCCCCCCTGTCGAACGGATGACCTGGGGGGT
>NZ_JBITJV010000086.1:0-10507 GCF_044460385.1 Streptomyces sp. NPDC050121
GTTGATAGGCCGGATGTGGAAGCCCAGTAATGGGTGAAGCTGACTGGTACTAATAGGCCGAGGGCTTGTCCTCAGTTGCTCGCGTCCACTGTGTTAGTTCTGAGGCAACGACTGTTGCCGGCTAGAGCTGAAAACAAGTAAAAAGTGTGCTTGTTCGCTCGAAACCATTAGGGTTTCGGTGGCCATAGCGTGAGGGAAACGCCCGGTTACATTTCGAACCCGGAAGCTAAGCCTTACAGCGCCGATGGTACTGCAGGGGGGACCCTGTGGGAGAGTAGGACGCCGCCGAACAATCTTTGGAAGGACCCTTGGTCCCAGCGTTCAGCTGGGACCAAGGGTCCTTTTTGTTTTTCTGGAGCGCGCCGGGTACCCGGGTGCGCGAGAATATATGCGGTACCGAAGACAGGAGTCACCGATGTCCACCAACTCTCCCGACGACCGACCGGAGCGCGACCAGCGGCGACGGGACAGTGGGGACCGCGGCGATCGCGGCGGCAACCGCGGTGACCGTGGCGGCGATCGGCCCGCCTCCCGCCGCGACAACGACCGTGCTGGTCATGTCCGTCGAGACGACCGCCGCGATGACCGCGGTCGTGACGACCGGAGCCGCGGTGAGCGTGGTGACCGTGGTGGCTTCCGTCGGGATGACCGTGGCGGTGACCGGCCGGCGTTCCGTCGCGATGAGCGCCGTGACGATCGGCGTGACGACAACCGTGGTGGGTTCCGTCGCGATGACAGTCGTGGTGGTGGCTTCGGTGACCGTGATCGGGACCGGGACCGCGGCGGTTACGGCCGTCGTGATGACCGGCGTGAGGGTGATCGTGGGTCTCGTCCGGCGTTCCAGCGTGACGACCGTGACCGTGGGCCCCGTCGCGACGATCGTGGCGGCGACCGGCCCGCGTTCCGGCGCGACGACCGCGGCGAGCGTCCCCCCTTCCGCCGGGACGACGACCGTGGTGGATACCCCCGGCGTGACGACAACCGTGGCGGCGGCGGTGGCTACGCCCGTCGCGACGACCGCCGGGACGATCGTGACCGTGGTGGCTTCCGTCGGGATGACCGTGGCGGTGACCGGCCGGTGTTCCGTCGCGATGAGCGCCGTGATGACCGCCGTGACGATCGGCGTGACGACAACCGTGGTGGGTTCCGTCGCGATGACAGTCGTGGTGGTGGCTTCGGTGACCGTGATCGGGACCGGGACCGCGGCGGTTACGGCCGTCGTGACGAGCGTCGTGATGACCGGCGTGAGGGTGATCGTGGGTCTCGTCCGGCGTTCCAGCGTGACGACCGTGACCGTGGGCCCCGTCGGGATGACCGTGGCGGCGACCGGCCCGCGTTCCGGCGCGACGACCGCGGCGAGCGTCCCCCCTTCCGCCGGGACGATCGGCATGACGAGCGCAGGGATGACCGCCGGGGCGACGACCGTGGTGGTTTCCGTGGGCGGGACGACCGGGGTGCCCGTGGCCCCCGTCGGGACGACCGCGGTGGGCGGCCCGGTGGCTTCCGCGGCCGTGACGGGCGCGACGACCGTCGGGACGACAGGCGTGGCGGCGGCAGCCGATTCCGCGACGAGCGGGACCGGGACCGTGAGCCGATCAAGCGGCTGCCGATCCCGGAGGACGTCACCGGCGACGAGATCGACAAGGACGTACGGCAGGAGTTGCACAGCCTGCCCAAGACGCTTGCCGATGACGTGGCCAAGAACCTGGTGATGGTCGCCCGGCTGATCGACGAGGACCCCGAGAGGGCGTACGCCTACTCCAAGGTGGCCCTGCGGCTGGCCTCGCGCGTCGCCGCCGTGCGGGAGGCGGGCGGATTCGCCGCGTACGCCAACCAGAAGTACAGCGAGGCGCTCGCCGAGTTCCGGGCCGCGCGGCGTATGACCGGCAGCGTCGAGCTGTGGCCCGTCATGGCCGACTGCGAGCGTGGGCTCGGGCGGCCGGAGAAGGCGCTGGACATGGCCGGCGCTCCCGAGGTGAACAAGCTCGACAAGGCCGGCCAGGTGGAGATGCGGCTCGTCGCGGCCGGCGCCCGGCGGGACATGGGGCAGCTGGACGCGGCGATCGTGACCTTGCAGAGCCCCGAGCTGGCCTCCAACTCCGTCCAGCCGTGGACCGCGCGACTGCGGTACGCGTATGCCGACGCACTGCTTGCCGCCGGGCGAGAGGGTGAGGCCCGGGAGTGGTTCGCGAAGGCCGTCGAAGCCGACCGGGACGGCAGCACGGATGCCTCCGACCGGCTCGCCGAGCTGGACGGCGTCGACTTCGTCGACGCCCTCGACGAGAGCGAGAGCGAGACCGAGGGCGAGAGCGACAGCGAGCCCAAGAGTGAGGCTGAGGGAGTTGTCGTGGAGAAGGCCGAGGACGAGGCCGACCGCGACGAGGACTGAGGCACTGAAGGCAGTGAAGTGAAGGGGCGGGACCTGGTGCGCGGCACCGGATCCCGCCCCTTCGCGCGTCCATGCGTGCCGCGTGCCACGTGCCACGTGCCGCGTGCCGCGTGCCGCGTGCCACGTGCTCAGAGGTCCAGTGCGCGCAGGACCAGGCCCGAGGCCGGCTTCGGGCCGAACGACGTCGACTTGCGGGGCATCGTGACGCCCTGGCGGGCGAGGTCGCGGACGACCTCCTCGCGGACGGGGTGGAGCAGGACCGCGGTACCGCCGTCGCGTTCCGCCTTCCTCACCGTCGCGGCGGTGTCGTGGATGTAGGCGATGCGGGTCGGGTCGTCCTCGGGGATGTGCCATATGTGGCCGAGAAGCGTGGCGTGCAGGACCGTCGCGTCCAGGGTGCGCCAGGCCGTCGGACGGTCGGCGGGGATCGTGCGGTCGAGGAGCGCCGGGTCCGGGCGGTCGAGGAGGTGGAAGGCGCCGTCGCCCGCCAGGAGGAAGGCGTTGCCGGAACCGGCCGCGTCCGCCAAGGCGTCCAGGGCCTGCGAGAGGGGGACCGGCAGGCGACGGACGCGGAACCGGCCGTCGAGCGCGCCCAGGGCCCGCGCGACCGGCAGACCGTGCAGGAGGCGGTGGATGGCGCGGACGCGCAGGGGGTAGCGGGCGGTGTCGACCAGGAGGACCAGACCGTGGTCCCAGGGACTGGGGGAGGGGTGCTCGGCGCGGAGCCGGAGGTAGGTGGCCCAGCGGTGGTGGCCGTCGGCGATGAGAGCCTGGTGGCGGGCGAGGTCCGCCTGGACGAGGGCCGTCTCGGCGGGGTCGGTGAGCGCCCAGAGGCGATGGCTGTAGCCGTCCTCCGTTGTGGTGGACAGAAGCGGGGGGCGCTCCGCCGCGCGGTCCACGATCTCGGCCGCCGTGCCGTTGCCGCGGTAGGTGAGCAGCAGGGGTTCGAGGTTCGCGTGCGTGGCGCGCATCAGGGCCGCGCGGTCGGCGACTATGTGCGGCATGACGTCCTCGTGCGGGAGGACGATCCCCTCCGACGGCTCCGAGACGCGCAGGGCCCCGATGAGGCCGCGCTGCAGCATGCCGTCCGCGTGCCGTTGCTCGTAGACGTACAGGGCGGGCTCGGGGTCGGCCGTCAGGATGCCCTCGGACAGCCAGCGGCGCAGGGCGCCGGCGGCCAGTTCGGTGCGGGCCGTGGGGGTGGTGGCCTGAGGGAGGATCAGCCGGACGATGTTGTACGGGTCCGCGTCCTGGAGGTGGTGCAGGCCGTCGGGGCGGACGACGACGTCGTACGGCGGGGAGGTGACGGCGGCGAGACTGCCGACCCGGTCGGGGTCGTAGCGCAGGCCTCGGAACGGGGTGAGTTCCAGGCCTCGGGGCGCCGTTGCCTCAGGGTGACCTGCTGTGTTCATCCCGGCATCGTACGTGTGTCAGTGGCATGCGGGATGATCGGGGGAAAGCGGACCGAACGAGGAGCGATGTGGAATGAGCCCGACCGTCAGGACGAGGCCCGAGGGCAGTGGGCAGGCCCTGAGCGAGGCGTACGACACGGCGCTGCTCGACCTGGACGGGGTGGTGTACGCGGGTGGGAACGCGATCGCGTACGCCGTCGAGTCGCTGGCCGTCGCGCGGGCGGGCGGGATGCATCTCGCGTACGTCACCAACAACGCGCTGCGGACGCCGGACACGGTCGCCGGGCATCTCACCGAGCTGGGGATACCGACGGGCGCCGAGGACGTCATCACCTCGGCGCAGGCGGTCGCGCGGCTGATCAGCGAGCAGGTGCCGGCGGGATCGCGGGTGCTGGTGATCGGCGGGGAGGGGCTGCGGGTCGCGCTGCGCGAGCGCGGGCTGGTCCCGGTGGAGTCGGCGGACGACGATCCGGCGGCCGTGGTGCAGGGGTTCGGCGGGCCGGACCTGCCGTGGGGGCGGTTCGCTGAGGCGTCCTACGCCGTCGCGCGCGGTGTGCCGTGGTTCGCGTCCAACACCGACCTGACGATTCCGAGCGGGCGGGGGATCGCGCCGGGCAACGGGGCGGCTGTGGAGGTCGTGCGGATCGCGACCGGCGCCGAGCCGCAGGTCGCAGGCAAGCCGCTGCCTCCCATGCACCGGGAGACGATCCTGCGCACGGGCGCCGAGCGGCCGTTGGTCGTCGGGGACCGGCTGGACACGGACATCGAGGGGGCGTTCAACGGGAACGTCGACTCGCTGCTCGTCCTGACCGGTGTCACCGACGGGGCGCAGCTGCTGGCCGCGCCGCCGCAGCACCGGCCGACGTATGTCGACAACGATCTGCGCGGGCTGCTCACCGGGCAGCCGGAGGTCGGCGTGGCGGGCGAGGGCTTCCGGTGCGGTGGCTGGACGGCGACCGCGCGGGCAGACCGCCTGGAGCTGGAGGGGGAGGGCGACGCCCTGGACGGGCTGCGGGCGCTGTGCGCGGCGGCCTGGACGGCGGCGGGGGACGGGAGTTGCGGGTCGGACGGGGGGAAGGCGCTGGCGCGGCTGGGGTTGTGAGGTCGTGTGAGTCTGCTTGAGACGCCCGGGCCGGGGGGTGAGAGGTCCGAAGCTGTGAACCCGGCAACGGTCATGGCCAGAGGATCGAAGCAGAAGGGGAGGGTAGGCTAACCTAACTGGGTGTTGGTCGACAGTGCTCCCGAACAGCGCGCGGAGACAGCTCCCGCGCCCCCGAATCACCGGGCGATACGGTCCGTCGGGCTGCTCGCCGCCGTGGCGGTCCTGGTGCTGGTGGCGGTGGCGAGCATCGCCGTCGGGGCCAAGGAGCTGTCCGTCGCGCAGGTCTGGCACGGCGTTTTCGAGGATTCGGGGACGTACGCGGACGTCGTCGTCGACGAGCGGCTGGCGCGAACCGTGCTCGGGCTGCTCGTGGGGGCCGCGCTCGGGCTGTCCGGGGCGGTGCTCCAGGCGCTCACGCGCAATCCGCTGGCCGACCCGGGGCTGCTCGGCATCAACGCGGGAGCGTCGGCCGCCGTCGTCACCGCCATCACCTACTTCGGTGTCACGAGCCTGAGCGGTTATGTGTGGTTCGCCTTCTTCGGGGCGGCCGCGGTCGGTGCGCTGGTCTGGTTCCTCGGTGGCAGCCGGGGTGCCACGCCGGTGCGGCTCGCGCTCGCCGGCACCGCGATCAGCGCCGCGCTCTACGGCTACCTCCAGGCCGTGATGATCATGGATGACGCGGCGCTGGCCCGGATGCGTTTCTGGACGGTGGGGTCGCTGTCCTCGGCGACCGACGAGACCATCTGGCAGGTGCTGCCCTTCCTGGCCGCCGGCACGCTTCTCGCGTTCGCTCTCGCCCGGCCGCTGAACGCCGTGGGCATGGGCGACGACACGGCCAAGGCGCTCGGCGCCCATCTGAACCGGACCCGGGCGCTGTCGATGCTCGCGGCGACGGTGCTGTGCGGCGCCGCGACGGCTGCCTGCGGGCCGATCGTGTTCGTCGGGCTGATGGTCCCGCACGCCGTGCGCTCGTTCA
The DNA here is from genome assembly GCF_044460385.1 of Streptomyces sp. NPDC050121. NCBI lineage: Bacteria > Bacillati > Actinomycetota > Actinomycetes > Kitasatosporales > Streptomycetaceae > Streptomyces > Streptomyces sp. NPDC050121. Next base: position 5,880 of record NZ_JBITJV010000086.1, read on the forward strand.
TCGGTCCCGACCTGCGCTGGATCATGCCGTACGCGGCGATCCTGTCGCCGGTGCTGCTGCTCGGCTCCGACGTCCTCGGCCGGGTCGTCGCGCGGCCGTCCGAGGTGCAGGTCGGCATCATCACCGCGATCGTCGGCGGCCCGGTCTTCATCTTTCTCGTACGACGGCGGAGGACGGCCCAGCTGTGAAGACCGCGCAGAAGACCGCGCAGAAGACCGCGCAGAAGACCCCTCATGGCCCGCGGGCGGTACGCACGCCCGGCGGGCTGTCCGTCCGGCTGGACCTGCGGGCGCTGATCGTCGTCGTGCTGCTGGTGGTCGCCGCGCTCGCCGCGAGCGTGGCGCTCATCGGCACCGGCGACTTCCCGATCTCGTCCCGTGACGTCGTCAGGACGCTGCTCGGCGACGGCGACGCCGGGCAGGAGTTCATCGTCAACGAGCTGCGGCTGCCGCGGGTCCTGGTGGGGCTGCTCGTCGGCGCCTCGCTCGGGCTCGGCGGTGCGCTGTTCCAGGCCGTGTCACGCAACCCGCTGGGCAGTCCGGACGTGCTGGGCCTCGGACAGGGGGCGACGGCAGGGGCGCTGGTGATGATCGTGCTGTTCTCCGGGAGCACCACCCAGGTGACCGTCGGCGCGCTGATCGGCGGGCTGGTGACCGGGGCCCTGATCTACCTGCTGGCGTGGAAGCGGGGCGTCCACGGGTACCGGCTGGTGCTCGTCGGCATCGGCGTCTCGGCCGTCGCAACGGCGGTCAACGGATACCTGCTCACCAAGGCCGACTTCGTCGACGCGGCGCGCGCGGTCGTCTGGATGACCGGCACCCTCGACGGCCGGGACTGGAAGCAGGTCTGGCCGCTGCTCGCCCTGGCCTGCGTGCTCGTGCCGCTCGTCCTCGCCAACGCGCGGGGGCTGCGGATGATGGAGATGGGCGACGACGTCTCCCACGCGCTGGGCGTGCGCGTGGAGCGGGTGCGGCTGCTGCTGATGGTGGCCGCCGTGCTGCTCACCGCGGCCGCCACCGCCGCCGCGGGCCCGGTCGGCTTCGTGGCGCTCACCGCTCCGCAGCTCGCCCGACGGCTGACCCGTTCGCCCGGGCCGAACCTCGTGCCGTCCCTGTGCATGGGCGCCGCCCTGCTGGTCACCGCCGACTGGGCCTCACAACGGCTGTTCGGCGACGGGCAGTTGCCCGTGGGCGTGGTCACCGGCGTGCTGGGCGGGCTCTACCTGCTGTGGCTGCTGGTCACCGAGCGCAAGGCCGGCCGGATATGAGCACCACTCCCCCCGAAGACCGAGGGACGAACCACCGAAGGAGCACCGTGAACCGCCTCTCCGCCGAGAACGTGACCCTCGCCTACGACCAGCGGGTCATCGCCGAACAACTGTCGGTGGAGATTCCCGACAACTCCTTCACCGTGATCGTCGGCCCGAACGCCTGCGGCAAGTCGACGCTGCTGAGGGCGCTGTCGCGGATGCTGAAGCCGTCCACGGGCCGGGTGCTGCTGGACGGGCAGGCCATCCAGTCGATGCCGGCGAAGAAGGTCGCACGGACCCTGGGGCTGTTGCCGCAGTCGTCGATCGCGCCCGACGGGATCAACGTGGCCGACCTCGTCGGCCGCGGTCGCTACCCGCACCAGGGCATCCTGCGGCAGTGGTCGGCCGAGGACGAGCGGGTCGTGCAGGAGTCCATGGCGCAGACCGGGGTCGCCGAGCTCGCCGGCCGGTACGTCGACGAGCTGTCCGGCGGTCAGCGCCAGCGTGTGTGGATCGCGATGGCCCTCGCCCAGCAGACCCCGCTGCTGCTGCTCGACGAGCCGACGACGTACCTCGACATCCAGCACCAGATCGACGTCCTGGACCTGTGCGCGGAACTGCACGAGGAGCAGGGGCGCACCCTCGTCGCCGTCCTGCACGACCTCAACCACGCCGCCCGCTACGCCACCCATCTGATCGCGCTCAAGGGCGGCGAGGTCATCGCCCAGGGCGCGCCCGACGACGTCGTCACGGCCCGTCTGGTGCAGGAGGTCTTCGGGCTGCGCTGTCAGGTCATCGAGGACCCGGAGACGGGCACGCCGCTGGTGGTGCCGGCGGCCCGGAAGACACGCGCGCGCGAGTCGGTCACAGCAGCTTCCTGAGCTGGAACAGGTCCCGCAGACCGGCCTCCAGCTTCACCCGACCCGAGCCCCACGCCTTCGCGAAGTTCAGCTCGCCGGCGACCAGCGCGACCAGGTCGTCGCCGGTCATGGTCAGCCTGATCTCGGCCTTCTCCCGGGGAAGACCCTGCAGAGTGTCCTGCACCACGATTCGGCCGCCCGCCATGCGGCCGACGAACGTGACGTCCAGGTCGGTGATCCGGCAGCTCACCGAACGGTCCAGGGCCGCGGCCGCCCGGACGTTCCCCTCGGCGCTGCCCATGCTGTCGGAGAGCTTTTCGAGTGCGGCGCGGCACTCCTCGATCGTGGCCATCGCGATCGACGGTACCCCAGCGGTTCGAGGTAGCGTCTGGGCATGAGCGACACAGTGCCGGAGGCGGAGCCGCAGGCGGGCGCGGAAACGCTGCCGGAAAGGTTTCCGGAGACCTCGCCGGAGGAGGACGACCCCGCCGCCCCCGCCCCGCTGAACGTGCCCCGCACCCCCACCGGTGACGCCGAGGTCGACGCCCGTCTTGACCGCCTCGCCGACGCCGACCACCTCGCCACCGACGGCCACGTCGAGGTGTACGAGGATGTACACAGGGGGCTGCGCGACGCGCTCACCGCGCTCGACGCCCGCCCGGGACCTCCGGCGCCCCCCTCGTCGTACGGCAGTAGGAGCTGAACCGAACGTGGCAGGAGTCGCACGTCGCCGTCTGGACGCGGAGTTGGTCCGCCGCAAGCTCGCACGTTCGCGTGAGCATGCCGGGCAGCTGATCGCCGCCGGGCGGGTCACCGTCGGCAAGAGTGTCGCGACCAAGCCCGCCACACAGGTGGAGACCGCCGCCGCGATCCTCGTCGCCGTCGACGAGGACAACCCCGACTACGTGTCCAGGGGCGGGCACAAGCTCGCCGGCGCGCTGGCCGCGTTCGTGCCGCGGGGGCTCGTGGTGGAGGGGCGGCGGGCGCTGGACGCCGGGGCGTCCACCGGCGGGTTCACCGATGTGCTGCTGCGGGCGGGGGCCGCGCAGGTCGTGGCCGTGGACGTCGGATACGGACAACTCGCGTGGTCTCTTCGGAGCGATGAACGCGTCACCGTCAAGGACCGTACGAACGTACGCGAGTTGACGCTTGAAGCGATTGATGGGGAGCCTGTGGATCTTGTCGTGGGGGACTTGTCCTTCATCCCGCTCGGGTTGGTCCTGCCCGCCCTGGCGCGGTGCACCAAGCCGGACGCGGACCTGGTGATGATGGTCAAGCCGCAGTTCGAGGTGGGGAAGGAACGGCTCGGCAGCGGGGGTGTCGTACGCAGTCCGCAGCTGCGGGCGGAAGCCGTGCGGGGCGTGGCCCAGAAGGCGTGGGACCTGGGGCTCGGGGTGAAGGGTGTCACCGCCAGTCCGCTGCCCGGGCCGTCGGGCAATGTCGAGTACTTTCTGTGGCTCCGGGCCGGGGCGCCTGCCCTCGACCCGGCCGATGTCGACCGTGCAGTTGCGGAGGGGCCGCGTTGACTCAGAACCGAGCTCGTACTGTTTTCCTGCTCGCCCACACCGGGCGGCCCGCGGCCATTCGCAGCGCCGAGCTGGTGGTCAAGGGGCTGCTGCGCGAGGGCATCGGGGTGCGCGTCCTGGAGTACGAGGCCGCCGACCTGCCGCTGCCCGACGAGGTGGAGCTGGTCTCCGAGGCCACCCCGCAGTGCCTGGAGGGGTGCGAGCTGCTCATCGTCCTCGGCGGTGACGGCACGCTGCTGCGCGGCGCGGAGTTCGCGCGGGCGTCGGGGGTGCCGATGCTCGGCGTCAACCTCGGCAGTGTCGGCTTCCTCGCCGAGGCCGAACGCGACGACCTCGACAAGGTCGTCGACCGGGTGGTGACGAAGGCGTACGAGGTCGAGGAGCGGATGACCGTCGACGTCGTCGTGCACCGCAACGGGGACATCGTGCACACCGACTGGGCCCTGAACGAGGCGGCCGTGCAGAAGGCCGGCGCGGAGAAGCTGCTCGAGGTCGTGCTGGAGATCGACGGGCGGCCGGTCACCGGGTTCGGGTGCGACGGGATCGTCCTGTCGACGCCGACCGGGTCCACCGCGTACGCGTTCTCCGCCGGGGGGCCTGTGGTGTGGCCCGAGGTCGAGGCGCTGCTGATGGTGCCGATCAGCGCCCATGCGCTGTTCGCGAAGCCGTTGGTGACCTCGCCGGATTCGGTGCTCGCCGTGGAGGTGCTGCCCCATATTCCGCCGGGCGTCCTGTGGTGTGACGGGCGCCGGACCGTCGAGTTGCCCGCGGGGGCCCGGGTGGAGGTGCGGCGGGGCGCCGTGCCGGTGCGGCTGGCCCGGCTGCACCACGCCTCGTTCACCGACCGGCTGGTGGCGAAGTTCGCGCTGCCCGTTTCGGGGTGGCGGGGCGCCCGGCACTAGGGCGTGTTTCGAAAGTCCCGTCTGGCCCGCGACGCCTGGCACGGCGCCTCGCCGCGTTGTCGGGATCGTCCGCGTACGCCCAGTACGCGGA
>NZ_JBITJV010000087.1:0-10387 GCF_044460385.1 Streptomyces sp. NPDC050121
CCGCAGCCGGCTCCGTCGGCATCCCGACTACGGGTACGTCACCCCGCTCGAAACGAGATCCTTGCTCAGGCAGAACCTCGTCCCGGCAGCGTAGACACCCGCTGTCCAGTTCGCGGGGGGAACTTCAGACTGACGTACCGCCAACTTGAGGCCAAGGCCACCGCACACACCGACACACTCCCGGCCGGCACAATCGCAACCACTCTCGGCCGCGCCACCTCCGTGATAGACCAGGCAGTGGCCAGCGGTGAGGATCGAGTCGCGGCTGCCGCTCGACACGACTGTTCCGGTGCAGCTCAGGTCCTTGCCGGCGAGGTGGTAGAAGATCTTGCCGACACGCTTGGGGTGGCCTACCGACTGGGGCGCCACGTCCGAGGCGGAGTTACCGCTCGCGGCGTCCGCTGCCCTCATACGCTGCGGAGTCCAGTACCGCTCGGCGGCAGCGGCCTGAGCGGCACTGACGTGACCCCTCACGGTCGTTGTCGTCGCCGGGATCGCATGGGTGACGGGGGCCGCTGGGACGGCGGGAGCGGCGGCGACCAGGCCGCTGCCGCCCAAGAGCGCGGTGGCGGCGGCGAGTAGCGCGCCGCGGGAACTCAGGGAGACCATGCTTACCTCCGATGGAAGACCAGCCGAACCCGGGTACGTACGTGCGTTAGGTCCGGCGAAGGAAACGCAGACGATCGAGATCCAAGGCCACGCCGACTGGCGCGGTTGGATCACCGTTCATTGCCTTGCATCACCGAGTTCAGCGGGTCGGGAAATGAATGGGCAGCCAGTTCTGCTGCCCTGAACAGTGGACTCGCCAGGTCGCGGCCAGGCGCTGCGGCAGTGGCCAAAGCAGACGCCCTCGGATTGCACTCCTGCCACGAGGTTGCGTACCTTGTCCGGCCTCGCGCCGCATCCACGGGGGAAGCGGGCGGCTAGAGGGGTGAGCTGGCGATGGCGGGACGTCCTGAGAGCCCACTCGATCCCACCACTGGGCCGGTAGCGCGGTTCGCGGCCGAGTTACGCAAACTCCGGGCGGAGGCCGGAAGTCCGACCTACCGGGTGATGGCGCAGCGCGGGGGTCAGGGGACAAGCACCCTGTCGCAGGCCGCCAGCGGTGAGCGGCTGCCGACCCTGCCCGTCATGCTGGCCTATGTCAGGGCGTGCAGCGGTGATCCGGAGGAGTGGGAGGAGCGCTGGCGGCAGGCGGCCGCTGAAGTAGCGGCGGAACCCCGGACCGAGGATGAGGACGTCAAGCCTCCGTACCGAGGTCTGGCCCGTTTCGATCCGGGCGACACCAATCTGTTCTTCGGCCGCGACGAGCTCACCGACCGCCTGGTCGAGCTGACCCACTCCCGTCGGTTCACCGCCGTGTTCGGCCCCTCAGGCAGTGGCAAGTCCTCTCTACTGCGTGCCGGCCTCATTCCCCGCCTCCGCACCCCTGCCCCGGCCGGCCCACAGCCAGCCGCGCTGCGCGTCCTCACTCCTGGCGAGCACCCCCTGCGCACCCATGAGCAGCGGCTGACCCCCAAGGACGGCAACGGGGACACGTGGCTGATTGTGGACCAGTTCGAAGAGCTCTACACCCTCTGCCACGACCCGGACGAGCGCGACCAGTTCATCGACCGCCTCCTGACCGCTACCGATCCCGGGAGCAGACTGCGCGTCGTCATCGCCGTACGCGCCGACTTCCTCGGCCGCTGCGCCGAACACCCTCAGTTGACCGCCGCCCTGCAGGACGGCACCGTGCTCGCCGGGCCGATGAGCAGCGACGAACTACGCCAGGCCATCGTCAAACCAGCACAAGCCACAGGGCTGATTGTGGAACGCGCACTGACGACGCACATTCTCAACGAGGTCGAAGGGGAACCTGGGGCCCTGCCGCTCATGTCGCATGCATTGCTGGAAACCTGGCGGCGCCGCAAGGGCCGAGCCCTCACTCTCGAGGCCTATGAATCCCTCGGCGGCCTGCACGGTGCCATCACTCGCACCTCCGAAGACATCTACGACCGGCTCACGCCAGCCCAGGCCGACCTCGCGCGTCGGATCCTGCTGCGCCTGGTCACCCCGGGAGACGGCGCACCCGATACCCGCAGACCCGCCCACCGCGAGGAGTTCGGCTTCGGCGAGGCCACCGACACCACGACCGTCATCGAGCAGCTGGCCCGTGCCCGACTGCTCACTCTGGACGGCGAGCAGGTCGACCTGGCTCACGAGGCACTCATCACTGCCTGGCCTCGTCTTCGGAGTTGGATCGACACCGATCGTGAGCGGCTGCGTACCCATCGACGGTTGACGGAGGCCGCCGCTGCCTGGGACGCGCTGGACCGCGATCCCGGTGCTCTGTACCGGGGCACGCTCCTGGCCGCAACGGAAGAGGCGTTTCCCGCCCAGGATCGGGAAGCGGTCCTGACGGCCCTGGAGGGCGCGTTCCTCACCGCCAGCCTGCAGGCCCGGCGCCGTGAGCGCGCCCGTCCGCGCATCCTGGCCACCGTGGTGTCCGTCCTGGTCGCGCTGGTCCTCACGGCGGGAGTGATCGCCTGGCAGCAGAGCCGGACCAGCACCGTGCAGCGCACCCAGGCCACCGCCCGCAGGGTCGCCGCCCTCGCGGACAGCCTGCGCTACACCGACCCGGTCACGGCCATGCGGCTCAGCGTCGCCGCCTGGCGGATCGCCGACACGGTCGAGACGCGCTCCGCCCTCATCGGTGCCCTGGCCCAGAAGGAACAGGACACTTTCGCGCCCTCCGGCGACGACGTCAGCCAGTACTTCATGACCCCCGACACCCGCACCCTGGTCGCCGCCGGGGGCGACCGCGTGGTGCGCTGGGACGTCAGGACGCACCGCAGGACCGGCACTTTCCGCGGCCTGGGGGAGAACGACATGTACGACGTACAAGACGTGAGCCCCGACGGGCGCTACCTCCTGCTGCTGGGCACAGACGCTCGCGTATGGGACATCGTCGCGGGCCGGTACACCGGGGCCGTCATCCCCCTGCACACCGTCAGCTCCGGGGGGTTCGACACCGGCGGGCACACGTTCGACGTCACCGACAACTTCGGCGGCATCAACCGCGTCCAAGTATGGGACTGGCGACGGCACCGGCTGCTGTTCGAGCGGCAGGGCCGGCAAGTCCAGGGCGTGACCATCAGCCCCGACGACCGCTTGGCCACCATATGTGAGACGGGCCGGCCGATGCAGGTGTGGGATCTGGTTCGGCACCGTACCCTGCCCACGCCCGGCGGACCCAAGGGTACCGAAATGGGGTGCTCCGCCCTCTTCAGCCCCGACAGCCACCAGATCGTCGCCGCCATGCCCGAGGGAGGACTACGTCTATGGAACCTCCGACCTGACGCCCCCGACCCGCACAAGGGCTACGACATTCCCACCAGTTTCGGTGACGACGCCGGGGCCGGCTACACCGACATCGCGGACATGTCCTTCAGCCGGGACGGCCGTTTCCTGGCGACCGCCAATGACCAGGAGATCCGGCTGTGGCGGCTGTCGGCAGACGCATCCGGCCCCGTCTTCCGCTACTCGCTGCCGTCCGGGGGCGACCAACGTCTGGGTCTCCTGGGGTCTCTCGGCGTGGATCCGGACGGCCACACGGTCCGCTACATGACACAGTCCGGAGAGGACTCCGTGACGGGAACTACGGTGCGCACTCTGTCGGTGCGTGACGCCACCGCCCCTGGTTGGCGTGACGAACAACGGCAACGGACTCAGTTCAGCCCGGACGGCCGAACGCTGGCCACCACGTGGCGCAGCGGACACATGAGCCGCTTCCGTCTGACGGACGCCCGCACCGGCCGCACCCAGGTGGACCTGCCGGGCATACCGTGCCCCGCAAACCCGGACGAGCCGGGAGACGGGCCTCAGGACTGCGGAGAGCTGATGGCCTTCAGCTCCGACGGCAGCACCTTCGCCTACACGGCCAGTACCGGCGAGGACTCCCGCACCACACAGCGGGCCGGCGTGTGGGACGTACGCGCCCGCCGCGCCCGCGCGACCGTCGACCTGGGCCGCCCCACCAACGCCCGGGGCGTCGTCAGCGCCATCGCTCTCGGCCCGGATGGCCGAACCCTGCTGATCTCCCGGCTGACGGACAACTACCACATCGAGTCCTGGGACATCGAACGCGGTGTCAGAACCGGAAGGCCGTTCACCGGCGGAGGAGAGGTACTTGCCGTTCGCCCCGACGGCACGTCCATCGTCACCTCGGACGGACACATCGGCGATCTGTCCTCGCGGCGCCTCACCAGCCGGCGCCTCGCACCGGACACGACCACGGCACTCGTCTTCAGTCCGGACAACCGCTACCTGGCCGTCGGCGACCAGTCCGGCCGGGTGACCCTCTGGGACGGCGAGGCCACGCATCGACTTGCGGTACTGGCCGGCAGTTTCACCGACGCCCGGCAGGACTCCGGCGCAACCGTTCAGTCCCTGGCCTTCTCTTCCGACAGCCGGACGCTCGCCGTAGGAGGCGACGACGGCACCCTCCAGCTGTGGGACGTCCCTTCCGGCCAACGGCTGGGCTCGGCGCTGCCCACGGCCAACGAACCGATCCTGTCCGTGGGATTCGACGAGGACGGCAGAACGTTGCGTATGTCAGGCCTGTACGTGCCGCTGCACGCCTATCCCACCGACCTGCCCTCCCTCGCGGCACGAACCTGCCGCCGTGCCGGGCACGGATTCACTCACACCGAGTGGAATCAGTACGTCCCGGAACTGCCCTACCGCAACATCTGCTGATGGGCCGCCAGAAGTCAGTCTCGTCCGGTGCGAGCGGACCGCTGGAACACCATGGATGGATAACGCCGTGTGACCTGCGGGAAGCGCATCCAATGGTACGTACGTAGCCCTGAGGCCCGAGCTCATCGTCGGTGAATACCGTGTCCGGGTCGTACGGTCCGGCGATGTGGCGGGCGAGTCTGGCTACCTGGGTGGCCAGGACGGTCACCAGGTCAGCGCTTCCTACGGCCCCGCGGGCGAGGACCAGAGCACGGGCCGCGTCATCGAGCCGGTCAAGGGCGGACTCGTCGACGAGGCCGAGCCGGTTCGCCAGGACGTGGCGGACGATAGCCACGATGTCACCGAGAGGCTGGTCGATGTTGAACTGCAGACGCGCCGCGTAGCTGTCCTTCAGGATCGCCGGGAGCTCCGGCGGGATCACTCCTTCCTCCCTCCACTGGTGATAGGGGAGCGGTCCTGCGGCATCACGGCGCGCACGATGGCGATCGGTGGAGTTGCCGGCAGCGGTGCGGCAGGGGCGGCCGACGGCCGCACCGCAGTTCGGGCAGGCCACGTTCCGATACCAGGCTCGGACCCGCAAGAAGGGCTGGACGTTCTCGTCCCAGATCCAGCCCTCTACCACGCGTACCCGGGCGCTCTCTGCCATCTGGCCAGAGTGCTACATGCGGCACGTTCGCTCCCTGCCATATGTCCGTTCACGGAACTGCGGACAGAGCCTTGAATTTCCCCACCCGGTACTCAGCAGGTCACCAGAACTGCTCACTCTGATTCCCCATCCGCATGGGCCGGTCCGTGTCGCCGCAAAGCAGCTGTGCGTGACACCCAGCCCGTGCCGTCGGCCGCGCTGTCCTCGGCGAGGATGCGATCGACGCTCGCGACCGAGAGGCGCTTGTCCTTGTTCTTGCCCGAGATGATGACGAGCTGCGCCCGTACGCCTGCTACAGCGAGAGAGGTTCACCCCTGAACTGTGTGAGGCGGGGCGGCGCGACGGGGACGTGCTCGTGGACCTGGAGCGGCTGTAGGCGGGCGCGTGGAGCCGATCGATGGGGTCAGCCACGGGGCAGGAGGAGGCGGGAGAGGGCGGCGGTAGCGAGGAGGAGGGCGGCGACGATGAAAAGGCCGATGCGCATGCCCGGGAGGGAGAAGCCGCCGCCGGGGCCGGCGAGCAGGCTGCCGAAGAGGGCGACGGCAAGTGCACCGCCGGTCTGGCGAAGGGAGTTGAGCAGCCCGGACGCGGTCCCTGCTCGCTCCTGCGGGACGGCGTCCATGAGCAGCGCGGTCAGCGCGGGCACCGCGAGCGCCCCGCCGACGCTCAGCGGCAGCAGCAGGACGAGCACCAGCCATACCGGGGTGTGCGCGGCCAGCGGCAGCATGGCCAGCATCGCTCCGGTGAAGACCAGCTGCCCGGCGACGATCACCGGCCGCCGCCCGATCCGCTCTGCCAGCCGCGGCGACACCAGGTTGGTCGCCGTCACCACCGCCGACATCGGGACGAACATCAGTCCGGCCTCTATCGCCGACATCCCGCGCAGCTGTTGGTAGTACAGCCCGAGCAGGAAGATTCCGCCGTAGAAGGCGGCGTTGACGGCGAAACCGACCGCGAGCGGGACGGCCACTCGGCGGTCCGTCAGCATGCCCAGCGGGACCATGGGTTGGCGGTGCCGGGCCTCCACCATGCGGAAGGCGCACCCGGAGGCGAGGGCGATCGCGGCAGCGGCCAGCACGGGGCCGCTGGTCCAGCCCAGGTGGCCGCCCTCGATCACTGCGAAGGCCAGCCCGGCCAGGGTCAGTACGGCGGTGAGCTGGCCGCCGCCGTCCAGTGCGGCGGGCCGGCGCGGGGAGCGCGGCACCCGGACCAGCAGGCCCAGGATCACCGCGCCCACGGGGAGGTTGAGCAGGAAGACCGCTCGCCAGCCGGCCGAGTCGGTGAGCAGCCCGCCCAGCACCGGACCCGCGGCCATCGCCACCGAGCCGCCGACCGTCCACAGCGCGATGGCGCGGGCACGCGCCCGGGGGTCCTCGTAGGCCTGCCGGATCAGCGCCAGCGAGGCCGGCATCACGACCGCGGCGGCGGCGCCCTGCGCCACGCGTGCGCCGACCAGCATGCCGATGCCGGGCGCGAGCGCGCAGCCGAGCGAGGCGAGGGTGAACAAGGCGACGCCCCATGCGTAGGCGCGGCGGGCGCCGGTGCGGTCGGCGAGGGCTCCAGCGGAGAGCATCAGGGCCGCGAACATCAGGGTGTACGCGTCAACCACCCACTGCAGCCCGGCCATCCCGCCACTGAGGGAGTCCCGGATCGCGGGCAGCGCGATGTTCACGGCCGAGACGTCGATGGTGATCACGGTGAAGCCGAGAAGCGAAGCGACCAGCGCGACGCCGCTCCGCTGCGACACGGCGGGTGCCTCGGCAGGCGGCGCGGTTGGCCGGGCTCGGCCCGGCTGTCGTCGCCGCAGCTCGGGCGCCGACGGTTCCGAGTCGTGCCCGGGGGTGGAGGCGGTCGACGGGGACGGGGCAGGGGTGGCAGGCATGGTGAACTCCTGGGCGACTGCAAGGGACGGCTTATCAGAGATGACCGGGCGGGCGGCCGCAGCCCGCCGGGGCCGCGGACCGGTGTCTCGCACCCCCTGGGCCCCGGCGGACGGGCCGCCCGCTCCGCCGGATCAACTCTCCGCCCGCGCGCGGCCGCCCGGAAGGCCGCGCTGTGCCCGGGGTGCGGCGTTCCAGGCCCTGACACGGCCCCCCACGCTCTTTCACTTCCTGCGACAATGGCCGAATGGCAGCAGCAGCGGATACGAGGGGCACGGAGCTCGGCCGATACCTGAAGGCCCGCAGGGCGCAGGTACGCCCGGAGGATGTCGGTCTCCCGGCCGGTGCGGGCCTGCGCCGCACTCCCGGACTGCGCCGGGAGGAGCTGGCCGCGCTGGCCGGAGTGAGCGTCGACTACTACATCCGCCTGGAGCGCGGCCGGGAGACCAACCCCTCCCCAGCCGTCGTGGACGCTCTCGGCCGCGCCCTGCGGCTGCGTGGCGACGGTTACGAACGCCTGCACGAACTTGCGGAAATGGCCTCAGGCCGGCCCTCCGAACTGCCGGCCTGCTCGGACCACACCGTCCGCGACTCGGTGCTGCGGATGCTGGAGTCGGTGCGTCCGCTGCCCGCCTATGTGGTGAGCCGCTACAACCGCGTACTGGCCGCGAACCCGCCCGGCCGACGGCTGATGCCCGGACTCTGGGACTGGCCGGAGGACCAGCGCAACCTGACCCGCTATCTCTTCCTCCACCCGGTCGGCCGGACGCTCTACGAGCCGTGGGAGGAAACCGTCGCCCTCTCGGTGGCGCATCTGCGGGCGGTCGCCGGGGCCGATCCGGACGATCCGGAGCTGACCGCGCTCGTCGGCGAACTGATGCTGAAGTCAGCGAAGTTCGCGCAGCTCTGGGAGCGGTACGACGTCTGCGAACGCGGCGGCGGGCAGAAGTGCTTCCAGCATCCGAAGGCCGGCCCGATGACCCTGACCTACGAGGTCATGCGACTGGCCCGGACGGGCGGCCAGCGCATGGTGGTCTACCAGGCAGCCCCCGGCACCCCGGACGAGACGGCCATGCTCCGCCTGGAGTCCGCGGACACCCGACCGGAGTCGGCGCCCTCGGACCATCCCGAGCCAGCCTCCGAGCCCCACCTCGCCAGCATGCCCTCCCCGGCCCACGCCTCCGCCGGCTGAGCCCGGACCGCCACCCGCGCCTCTTCGCGCACCTCGACCCCCCGCGAAAGCGCGGTTAACGGTGAACCCGGTGCTGGTTCGACCGCATTCTGACCATCCGATATGAGCCGCCCCGTTCACCGGATTTGGGCACTTCCATGGAACCTGGATATGGGGCGCCTATCTAGTAGTGCTCCGTTAGGTCTGCCTGTCGGCCGTGTTCAGCGGCATGGTGGGGGTGTGGACGCACATGAAGTGAACCGTGCTCGGGCGAAGGTGGCGTTATTCGTAGCTGATGTGTTCGCATCGGTGCCGCGCAAGGACCAGCGGGCGAAGGGTGACTGCTATCTGCGGGGGCTGATGCTGGACGGGCGGCGTAAGTCGATCCAGCCGATGGCAAAGCGGCTGCCGGATGGCAACGAGCAGAACCTGCAGCAGTTCGTGAACCAGTCGACCTGGGATCCGGTGCCGGTGCGGCGGCGGATCGCGGAGCGGTTGATGCCGCTGATCGGCCCGGATGCCTGGGCGGTCGATGACGTGTCGTTCCCGAAGGACGGGAAGATGTCGGTGGCGGTCGCGCGCCAGTACTGCGGGGCGCTGGGCAAGCGGGCCAACTGCCAGGTCGCGGTGAGCGTGCACGCGGTCTCCGATGCCGCGTCCTGTCCGCTGCAGTGGCGGTTGTTCGTGCCCCAGGAGTGGGCGGACGATCCGGTACGGCGGCACAAGACCGGGATACCGCAGGAGATCGGGCACCGGGAGAAGTGGCGCCTGGCCTTGGACAGCATCGATGAGCTGGCCGGGTGGGGTCTGGTGCCGCCGGTGGTGGTGGCCGATGCCGGCTACGGGCAGAACGCCGACTTCCGCGACGGCCTGGACGGCCGGGGCATCGGCTACGTCGTGGGCATCGTGCGCCGTCTGGGAGCCGGAGTAGGGCTCAGGCCACAGGTCCAGGATCACGAAGACGTCGCCGATGTCCTCCGGCACATGGAAGCCGTCGGCTGGGGCCAGGCCCTCGTTGGACTACGGCCCTGCAGGTCACCGGCTCGGCTAAGGATTGTGCAGGTCACTTCGTGTTCATGCTGCGGGTCTACTCGCATAGACGTGGGTGGTGGTGTCATGTCGTCAAACGAGGACTACGACATCCGGCGCGCGTGATCCGGATGTCCCGGCGACGGGGCGGGGTCTCCACCGCGTCCTGCCCCGTGCGGACGTGACCGTCCACCCGCACGATGCGCGGCCCACCGCCCCCCACCGACTACTGGCTGTCCAACCTGCCCGCCGCCACCGCGCCCCCCGAACTGGTCCGACCGCCGGCCTGATCGCCGCTTCGGCCGGCGCCGCCCAGGCGTCGACCTGCCCAGCTGGACGTCGGCGGAGGAGGCGAATGAGATCGCTTGCTTCCAGCTGCTGCTGGACGCCGTTGTGGAATTGGCGGGAGTCGTCGTCACCAGCGGCGCGATGCATATCCGGGGCGGGCGCGGCGGCTGCCTCCTCGGCCAGGGTGTCCACTGCGTCGTGATCGTCAAGGGCGGGCAGGAGAAGCTGGGCCGGCAGCTCAAGTCCTTTTCCTGGAAGGGCATCGTGCTGCAGGGGCGTACCCGGGGCGCTGCCACGGTCGCTCGGAGATCTGCCGGATCAAGGCCGCCACCGTGGACGGCCTTTCCTTCCCGGGCGTGGCGGCGGTGCGCGCATGCGGCGCGTTTGCCGCTGCTGCCCGGCGGGCGGGCGGGGAAGCGTGGGACGGCTGTGCCGCGAACGCCGTGATCCTTGTGGGTCTGGGCGGTCTGGGCGGTCTGGGCGGGTGTCGGGGCGTGCCATGCCCGTGCGCGCCTTGCTCGTGTCCCTTCGGTCACGGGGGTGGGAGAGGGCTGCCGTACGCGGCGTGCGGTTCGGGTCTTCCTCACCCGTTCGGCGGTGCCCGGATGCCGGGAGGCCGGCCGGGGGCGTCGT
>NZ_JBITJV010000088.1:0-8504 GCF_044460385.1 Streptomyces sp. NPDC050121
TCGTGCCCTTGAGACCGTCGCCCAACACGCTCATGGCCCCGGACGCCGCATGCCCCGTGATCACGCTGGCTTCACTCGAATTGGGCAACAGGGTCGTCGCAGGCTGGTACAACTTGCACCGTCTGCACAGCAGCCTCGGCTATCGCAGTCCCGCCGAATACGAGACCGCACTCGCAGCCTGACCACCACACCGATGGTGTCCGTCAAAGCGGAACAAGCTCATCTCGATCAACAGCCCGGGGGCTTCGCTCGTTGCGCTTCACGGACCGTCACCCGATCGGTGGCCACATCGAAGAAGCTCACTGAATCGTCGGTGAGTTGCGTACGTTTCACACCCAGCGTCGTACCAGGTCCCACGCCCGCACGGGATCAGAACCCGAGAATGATCACGACCTCACACAGGCTAGCCCCGGGGGCACATCACTGAGAAGCGGTGTTCCGGCTACCGGAACCGACCTTGAGCCCCATCTGCGCGCTTGTCACAGTGTGGCCGACGTCGCCGTCCCTATCCGAAAGGTGCACCGAAGCATGGAGACAACTTCCTTGGGTGCAGTGGCGTTCCCTGGGCCGGACGTTCTCGACAGGCGTCTCGCCGCCTTCCTTGACCCGAGAGGCCTGAGCAGGGATACCGTGCTCAAAGAGGCCGACCAGAGCATGGGAACACCAGCTCTTGTGGTAGTAGCAGGTTCGGTACTCGCGGGTTTCGGCAATGTGCGTAGCGATCTCGATCTTCTCGTGCTTGTGGAAAACGAGAACCTCAAGCGTTTTCCCGTTCAGTCTCACGAGCACGGCGCGCTGATTGACATCGGCTTTCGTCGGGCGAGCACTGTCCGTGACAGCGCGCTCGCACTGACCGCCGCACCCTGGCCACGCTTTGAGACTGTTACCGAGGACGCCTGGAGTCACAGGCGCCGCACTCTTAACACCGTTTCACGTATAGCTCTCGGACTGCCGCTCACCGTTGTCGATCCCTGGGACGAGTGGCATGTGGGGCTTCGACAGCCTTGGCTGCAGGACGTGTTGCGCGAGTGGTGGGCGGTGGAGGCCCATCGGCTTGCGCAGGCCGCTCGCTGGTTGCTCAAGGCCAAGCCGGTGACGGCTGGAGTACGGGCGCGAGAGGCGGTCGTTGCTGCTCTCAATGCTCGTGCCGCTGAAGGCGGTCAACTGTACTTCGCCGCCAAATGGGTGGGGGAGAAGCTCAAGGAGCTTGGCGACGTCGAGAACCTGGAACTGCTCCGCACCATCCTCACGCCCGCCGAACCATGCGAACGGGTCCCCTTCTGCCTGGATACCGTGACAAGGCTCGTTGGCCCTGCCGCACCGCTGCACACCGTGCTGCGGTGGGCCAGCGGGACGGGGACCATGGAACTCGACGACCGTACGGTTGTGGATCGCTGGCAGCTTCGCGCCATGGAGGTCCGGCGGCTCGGCTTGCCTGAAGGCGTGAGCGACGACGTCATCTGGTCGGGACCGGCCGACGCTCTTCCCCCCGAAGATCTGTTGCCGCTCTTCGTACACAACATGGTGTGGCTCGGGGTCGCCCACCCGTCTTCGGAGGTTCACGCGTGACGCATCCACCCACGACCGCGACCGACGAGTCGGCCCCTGGTGCCGGAGGTGCACCGGTCGACCTGCGTCGACTGCTCGCCTTCCGCGGCCATGGTGCTGTCCGTCTCCTGCTGGGCTGCCGAGCCCGCCTGGAGGATGTCGAAGGCGCTGTCGCCGCGAAACAGAGCGAGGTCGCCGTCCTCATGGCATACGACCTGCTCCAGTTGTCTCTGTCCATCCGCGGTCTACGCACGGAGGGCGAGCTGATCTACGCCCACGATGAGGCCGCCTTCGACCCGTTCGCCGGCCTGTCCACAGAGGAGTCGGAGGCTGCTCTGGTACTCGCCGCAGAGGGCTTGGACGCTACTGGAGACCGTGCCGAGCAGTGGCTGGATCGGCTGAGGGACCATTTCGCGGAAACCGAGAGCCTACTCGGCTATCAGGCACCGCTGCCCGACGTCCGCTCCGGCAACGGCATGATAAAGGGCTTCAAACTCGCCCGTACCTGGCAGCCATTGATGGACCGGGTCGGCTTGCCTTCGCTGTTGCCGGACTACTGGACGCGCAGCGCCGACTGAAGCACGAACCGGGGCACCAGCTCTCTCCGTGCGCGGATTCGGTACGGCGTCGCCATGGCACCGGTACTACGCTGGCCTGAAACGAGTCTCTCTGAGGGCCGCGTGATGGTCAGCGATTCTTCGGAAGCGTACTTCGCTCACGCCAGGACCCGGCAGACCCGCCTTCCCGGCGCCCCAGCAGAGTGACGAGTTCTTCACTCTGCTGGGGCGGGGCCGGAAGCCCGTCGCGACTGACGGGGCTGCGCCGGTGCGTTCCCGTGTTCCTTATAAAGAAGCACTCATTGAACTGATCCGTCCATGCTGCCTTGAGACGAACTGTCACGTCGCACCGGGCAGTGGAGAACCGGACCGGCCGCCCCCGTAACCGGTGAAGGGAGAACCATGGGCACCGCTGCCAGGCGAGCGCCAGTACAACTTGAGGACGGCTTGCTGCCACACCGGAAACTGTTGGATGCGGGATGGAGCACGGCGTGGACGCCAGCCCAACCCCGTGAAGAGGCCACCGGCCCCGAACGCATCAGGGAACTTGCTGCCGGCGGGTACGCCGCACTGCCGATTCCTGAGGACTTCGGCGGCGCTGGTGCGAACCTGGTCGAGGTGGCCGCTGCACAGCGTGCACTCGGCCGGATCGACCCCTCCGCAGCGGTCGCTCTGAACATGCATGCCTTCACCGTCGGGCTGATGGTCGACTACTGGAAGCGGCACCGCGACACCACATGGATGCTCCTGGAGGGCATCGCGCGCTCCGGCGCCCTCGTGGCGTCCGCCTTCGCCGAGCCCGGTGGCAGCCCCAACTTCATGGCCAGCCACTCCGATGCCGTACCGATAGATAAGGGCTACCGCGTCAGCGGCGTGAAGTATCCGTGCTCGTTGGCCACCACCGCTACCCTCGTCTGTCTGACCGCACGCGTCACCGACACCGACGAAACCATCCTCGCCCTGGTCCCGAGTTCCTCACCGGGGCTGGACGCCGAAGGAGAGTGGCCCTCGCTCGGCATGCGGGAGTCGGATACCGCCAGACTTGTACTGCGGGACGTGGAGGTCGACGACCGGCTTGTCTTCCACCGAGGACCCGCCGACGTTATCGACGAGAACGTCACTGTCGGCATGGCCTGGTTCTCGGTGCTTCTGACCGCCACTTACCACGGCGTTCTCAGCGGTCTTCTTGACTCGGCGTACCGAGGGCAGAGTGCCTCCGGGCTTTTCGGACAGCGCACTGCCCTACTCGGTCGCGCCACCCGTGAACTGCTGGTCCTCGGCAGCGCCTGCCGCCAACTCGCCGCAGACATTGACACGGGCACCATCGGAGGAGAAGCGGCCATGGCCGCCGCAGTGGGCCTACGCGCCACCCTCAGCGACAGCCGCGACCGGGTGCTGTCCGCCATCACACCCGTCGTCGGCAGTCGCCTCTACGGGCGCGGTCAGGAGGCAGCCGGTCTCGCGCTCGACTCGCTCGCCGCCCACCACCACCCACCGTCCCTCCTGGTCTGCGACGAAGTCGTCGGAAGCTTCTGCACGGGACGCGAGATCACCTTCGACCCGGCGGGTTGACCCCAGCCCCCCCAGCTGTGAGCGACAAGGAGACACACCATCATGCCGCATGTTGAAGTCAACCTGCCCATCAACGCCCCAGCGGCGGAGACCTGGGCAGCCGTCACCCGCCTTGAGGACTACGCCGCCTACATGGCGAACGTCGAGTCGGTCACGGTAGTCAGTGAGAGCGACACCGGGGTCCGCACCAGCGCGTGGTCGGTCCTGCTCAAGGGCTCGGTCCTGGAGTGGCTCGAGACGGACGTCCTCGATCACGACACAAGAGTCATGTCCTTCGACCAGGTGTCCGGGGATCTCGATCTGTTCAGCGGGCACTGGAAAGTCGAAGACACCGGTGAGGGCACCTCGGTTGTCGCCTTCTGCGTCGACTTCGAGATAGGCATCCCGCTCCTCGCCGACATGCTTAACCCGGTCGCCACCAAGGCCCTGCGGGAGAACGCCGAGCACATGCTTCAGGCCATCGAGCGACGGATCGCGGCGGTCGCATGACCACGCCCGCCCGAGTCCTGGTCACCGGCGCCACCGGAGCCGTCGGCAGCGCGGTCATGCGCGCGCTGCGAGCGGTCGGCCACACCCCGCACGGCGTTAGCCGCCGCGGAGGCGAGGGACGGGACCTCTCCGCCTGGCACATCGGCACGCAGGAGCCGCCGTCGGAACTGCGCGGCTCCTGGGACGCCGTCGTACACTGCGCGGCCGACACACGCTGGAATCTATCGGACGAGGAGGCCGAGGACGCCAACGTCGTCCCGCTGCGCGCGCTGCTTGCGCTAGCCGGCCCGGACACCCACTTCGTCCACCTCTCCTCATCCTTTGTAACCGGCCTTCAAGGTGACATCTCCTCGCCGTGCATAGACGCCTACCGCAACTCCTACGAGTGGTCCAAGGCACACGCCGAGCGCATCGTCCACTCCGAACGGGACAGCGCCGACATCGTCCGTTTCCCGATCGTCATGGGCTCCCGGACAGATGGCACGCTCGACCGCTTCAGCGGCTTCTTCTGGCTGCCGGCCGCAATGTGCAACGGCGCCGTACCCGCGCTCGTCGCTGAGGAGAAGGGCCTCCTCGACATGGTCAGCACCGACGATGTCGCTGACCACGTGATTCGGCTGCTCGACTCCGGCGCACCGGACGAACACCGACTGTCCATCCTCGGCAGGGGCGACGGGGCTCAACGCGTCAGTGAGGCATTCGACACTGTCCTGGAAGCTCTCAACGATTGGCGAGCCAAGCATGATGTGCCTCTGCTGGACAGGCTGCCGTATGTGACGACCCAGCGGTGGAACCGCTTCTACCTACCATTTGCCAAGGAATACCTGGACCGTGCACAGCTAGTAAGAGTCACCGCCTTCCGCGCCTATCAGGGCTATCTTTCGGTGACCGAACCGTTCGACGTCACCCACCAGGTTCCCAACACACAGGATGTACTCTACAAGTCGATCATCCGCTGGGCCGAGACTCACCCGAGCTTCGCCCGTCGTGTCCCCCGCCCTTGGCGCGCCTAGCTGCTTCCATCTTTCCCTAAACCCCCTGCCAACCGGGGAGAATGACATTTCCGTTCAGGTGATCAGAGATCTCGCATCTCTGATCAGGGGATAGCCGGAACGCCACAGTCGGGCTTACACCTGCCGCCGAATGCTTCCCGGCTGTTGCACTACCAGGCGAATTATTCGAGTCGACCGCCCACCACTTTCCGCGTTGAAAAATTGCATTAGGGAGGTTCTGTCGTGATTATCGAGATCAGCGGAGTCGACGGCTCCGGAAAGACAACCCAGATGGAAATGGTCTCGCGCCTCATGCAGGAGCATGGACTGCATGTATACCGGAGGTCTTTTTATAGCACCGGACGAAGGATTCTCAACAATATTGCGGTCCAGCTCGGCCACAATTCATGGGATGCGGTTTTCGATCGGGACGCGGTCGAGCTTTCCAAAGCCGTTGAAATGTTCCAATACGCACATTCCTCCCTTCTTTCTTCCGGATTCAATGGAGAGATTGTGATGGTGGATAATTACATACGGCGGTGGCTGGCCGCTTCCCTCTTGGACGGAGCGAAGAACAAGGAGCAGCTTCTTCAGGTGTACCGGGCGCTGCCGGCTCCGGACCTCTCTATCCACCTGGAATGCGAGGCCGAGGTCGCCTATGAGAGAATTGTCGCACGCCGGAAAGGTGACAGGGCCATCCGAGTCGGCGGCGAAGATCTCATTCGGAGGTTTGCCGCCATATACGGGCCAGAGCTTGATGCCGCACTTCATTACAAGTCGGTGCGACTTTCTTCGGCATTGCCTGCAGCGGATACGGCAAATATGATCGTTGATCGAATCCGCTCATGGTCCGCCATACATGATCCTCGCATCTACAAGTATCTTGCCTGAGAGGGCTGGATTTTGGTTTCCGGTTGTCCTTGGTGGGTCCCTCAATGAGCCTCCTTCATCCTGAATGAGCTTCTTCAGCGTTGCCGCTCCAGGGTGAGGATGGGCTTGGCGATTGACGTCATGCGGTTGGGACTGCATCGGGATCTGCGGAAGATCCGCCAGGACTTCAGGCGAGCGACGCCGCGTTCGACCGGTGCTCGCGCCGCGGCCAGGGCACGGTTCAGGGTCTTCTCGGTGAAGGTGAGTTCCTGCAGGGGCTTGCGTTTTATGCCCGTGGTCAGCCAGGGGCCGCCGCCCCGGTAGGCGAGGTCGGCCAGGATGGCAGGGCTGATTCAAAGTCCGGGTGATCATGTGGTGTTGCTGGTCAGGGCAGTCCGATCAGGTCACTTCGGTGTAGATCGTCGGTCAGCGGGAGACTTCGCGGTTCGTCAGAACCAGCAGAGCCCTCACCAGGGCGGTCGCCCACTTCGGGTCGGTGCGGACCTTGCCGAGGACCCGCCAGTTCTTCAGGTGGGCGAAGCCGTGCTCGACCGGCGCCCGGACGGCGGCCAGCGCCTTGTTGGACAGTTTCTGCCCTCGGGTCAGGGGCCGGTTGCGGGCGGCCTTGTAGCCGGTGATCACGGCCGGGTCGGCGTCCGGGCCGCTGTCGTCGAGGCCGACGAAGCCCAGGTCGGCGATGGCGCCGAGCCCGGCCGCCCGCAGTTTCGCGGTGAGCTGGTCATTGACGGCAGGCGGTGATCTCCGAGGATCGTCCAGGGCGGGCCGCCGAGGCCCACAGCAGGCGGCCCCGGTCGTCGGTGAGCCCGATCACCAGCAGGCCATGACACTTGTGCTTGCCGGAGTAGTTCCCCCGGTTCGCCGTGCCGGTGCGCCGCAGGGTCCGTATTGTCGGCGTACTCCTGTGAGTGCTCCACCAAGTACGGAGATACGTGCACCAGCAGGGAGGCCGTGAGCAAGTCACGTCATCCCGCGGGCATGGCGGTGGCAGGGCGATGAACCTCCAGGATGACTGCGGTGCCGGCCACGGTTCGGTCCTCGTGCATGGCGATCTGCTGGCCGGGCTGGAGGTGCGTCCAGTGGGAGGGAGTTAGGGGCACGAGTCGAACCGTGGCTCGCCCGCCGGGCTCCAGATAGGGCATGTCCTCAACCCAAAGCGAGGCGATGCTGACCGCACGTCCACCGGTGGGCGAGAGATGACCGATGTCCCACATGGGTCGCAGAACACCGGCGCCAGAGATTGCCGTAGTGCGTCGCGCCTCAGCGGCAGGACGGAGCGTCAGATCCGCCCGGATTACGCCGTGACGAATCTCGGAGCATCGCCAATGGCTCCAGGCCGCGCTCCGCTCAAGCCGAAGCTGCTCAGCCGCGTCGGCGAGCTTCTCCCAAAACGCCAGCGGGAGCGAGCGACCGTCCCCAAGTTCCTCCAGCAGGCCCAGGGCGATCTCCCACTCGTCGTGGGCGAGGTAGTCCCAGATGTCTCGCACCGTGATGTCGTTCTCGGTGGCGGTCTCTTCCGGAACAAGCAGAGAAGCTGATTCGAGCAGCTCAGGGACGTCCATGCGCTCATTGTCGACCACATGAACTATTAGGCTGTGCTTTCCTGGTCTCGCTCGATGGCAGCGAGCCGGTTCTTGAGCCGGTAGCTGGGGCCGTTGATGGAGATCACATCGCAGTGGTGCAGGAGGCGGTCGAGGATGGCGGTGGCCAGGACCTCGTCGCCGAACACCTGTCCCCACTCGCCGAAGGTCTTGTCCGAAGTCAGGATGATCGAGCCCTTTTCGTAGCGCTTTGAGATGACTTGGAAGACCAGGTTGGCCTCCGCGCGCTCGAGGGGCTGGTAGCCGACCTCGTCGACCACGAGAACAGCAGGCCGCAGGTAGCTGCCGAGCTTGCTGGTCAGTCGCCCGGTGGCCTCGGCGGCCTTGAGGTTGCGGACCATGTCGTCGAGGCTGGTGAAGTAGATCGAGTACCCAGCCCGGCAGGCCGCGACCGCGAGAGCGACGGCGATATGCGTCTTGCCCACTCCCGGCGGCCCGAGCAGGGCCGCGTTGGCCTTGGTCTCGACGAACGACAATGTGGCGAGGTCCTTGACCTTGCGAGGGTCGAGCTCAGGCTGGAACGAGAAGTCGTAGTCGTCCAGTGTCTTGTGGTGCGGCAGCTTCGAGATCCGCAGACCGGTGCGGAATCGGCGGTCCTCACGGACGGCGAGTTCTTCGGAGAGGACCAGGTCGATGAAGTCGAGGTAGCCCATCTTGGCCTCGTCAGCCCGCTGAGCGTACTGAGTAAGGGCCTCGGCCAGGTGCGGCAGGCCCAGCTTGCCGGCCGTGTTTCGGATGCGGGTGGAAACCAGCTCGCTCAAGTGTTGCTCGACGTTCGTTTTGACGATGACGGCGACATTGCCGCTGCGGTTGGGCGCCAACCTGTAGGCCCCACTGGATCTTGATCCAGTGGGGCC
>NZ_JBITJV010000089.1:0-8494 GCF_044460385.1 Streptomyces sp. NPDC050121
GTACGCGGACGACCCTCCGCCTTGCGATGCACCGCACCAGACGCCGCGGGCCCCGCCCTCCGGGCGGACGACGCTACTTTCGAAACACGCCCTAGCGGTCGGCTCACCGCGTCCCCGGGGGAGGTCCACTCGCCCGGGTGACGGGGTGCCTCGCACTTCCTGCCCCCGACCTCGTAAGGTCTTCCCCGTGTTGGAGGAGATGCGGATACGGTCGCTCGGAGTCATCGACGACGCGGTCGTCGAGCTGTCGCCAGGCTTCACCGCCGTCACGGGTGAGACGGGCGCGGGCAAGACCATGGTGGTCACCAGCCTCGGGCTGCTGCTCGGCGGACGTGCCGATCCGGCGCTCGTGCGGATCGGCGCCGAGAAGGCGGTCGTGGAGGGGCGGATCGCCCTGCCCGCGGGCGCCTCGGTGGTCCTGCGGGCCGAGGAGGCCGGGGCCGAGCTCGACGACGGGGCGCTGCTCATCAGCCGTACCGTTTCGGCCGAGGGGCGCTCGCGGGCGCACGTCGGCGGGCGGAGCGTGCCCATGGGTGTGCTCGCCGAGCTCGCGGACGAACTGGTGGCCGTGCACGGGCAGACCGACCAGCAGGGGCTGCTGAAGCTGTCCCGGCAGCGGCAGGCCCTCGACCGGTACGCGGGGGACGCGGTGACCGTGCCGCTCGCCAAGTACACCGAGGCCTACCGGCGGCTGCGGGCCGTGGCCGTCGAGCTGGAGGAGATCGTCACGCGCGCGCGTGAACGGGCTCAGGAAGCCGACATGCTGCGCTTCGGGCTCGACGAGATCGCCGGCGTCGAACCGCGCGCCGGGGAGGACGTGGAGCTGGCGGAGGAGGCCGAGCGGCTCGGGCACGCGGAGGCGCTGTCGTCCGCCGCGACGGCCGCTCACGCCGCCCTCGCGGGCAACCCCGAGGATCCGGAGGGCATCGACGCCGCCACGCTCGTCGCGGGCGCACAGCGGGCCCTGGAGGCCGTCAGGTCGCACGATCCGGCGCTGTCCGCGCTCGCCGACCGGCTCGGCGAGATCGGGATCCTGCTGGGCGATGTGGCGGGCGAGCTCGCGGGATACGCCGACGACCTCGACGCCGATCCGCTGCGGCTGTCGGCCGTCGAGGAGCGGCGGGCCTCGCTCACCGCGCTCACCCGCAAGTACGGGCAGGATGTGAACTCCGTGCTCGTCTGGGCCGAGCAGAGCGCAGCCCGGCTCACCGAGCTGGACGGCGACGACGAGCGCATCGACGAGCTGACCGCCGAACGCGACGCCCTGCGGGCCGAACTCGGAGGGCTGGCGCAGGCGCTGACGGACGCGCGCACCGAGGCCGCCGAGCGGTTCGCCGCCGCCGTGACCGCCGAGCTGGCGTCCCTGGCGATGCCGCACGCGCGCGTGTCGTTCGACATCCGGCAGACCGAGGACCCCGAGGGCGTCGAGGTCGGCGGGCGTGCCGTGGCCTACGGGCCGGCCGGTGTGGACGAGGTCGAGCTGCTGCTCGCCCCGCACCCGGGTGCGCCGCCGCGGCCCATCGCCAAGGGCGCGTCCGGCGGTGAGCTCTCGCGGGTGATGCTCGCCGTCGAGGTCGTCTTCGCGGGGACGGACCCCGTGCCGACGTACCTCTTCGACGAGGTCGACGCCGGCGTCGGCGGCAAGGCGGCGGTGGAGATCGGGCGGCGCCTCGCGCGGCTCGCGAAGACCGCGCAGGTCGTGGTCGTCACCCACCTTCCGCAGGTCGCCGCCTTCGCCGACCGGCAGTTGCTGGTGGAGAAGACCAACGACGGGTCGGTGACCCGGTCCGGCGTGAAGGTCCTGGAGGGCGAGGAGCGGATCCGGGAGCTGTCGCGGATGCTCGCCGGGCAGGAGGACTCCGAGACGGCCCGGGCCCACGCGGAGGAGCTGCTGGCCACCGCTCGCGCGGACGCGTAGCGGTGGCCCGGAGGACCGGAGGACCGGAGGACCGGTGCTCCTGGGGAGCGGGGGCTCAGCTCAGGGTGAGCGGGGTCTCGGCGGCGACCCGGGACAGCTTGGCCGGGTTGCGGACGTAGTACAGGCCGGTGATGCGGCCGTCCTCGACCCGGATCGCCATGACGCCGTCGAGCTCGCCGCCCAGATGGGCGACGAGGGCGGGGCTGCCGTTGACCATGGTGGGGGCGAGGGTGAGCGTGCCGCCGTTCTTGGCGAGTCCGCCGATGACGAAGCGGGCCACCTTGTCGGCGCCGGTGATCGGCCGCGGCGCGGCCTGCTTGACGCCGCCGCCGTCGCTCACCAGGACGACCTCCGGGGCGAGCACGTCGAGCAGGCTCTGCGGGTCCCCGGTGTCGAGTGCCTGCCGGAACGACTCCAGAGCCGCCCGGGTCTCGTCGGCGGAGACCGCCTGCCGAGGACGGCGGGCGTCGACGTGCCGGCGGGCACGGTGGGCGATCTGACGGACGGCCGCAGGACTCTTGCCGACGGCGGACGCGATCTCGTCGTAGCCGACGTCGAAGACCTCGCGCAGCACGAAGACGGCCCGTTCGGTCGGCGACAGCGTTTCGAGGACGAGCATCAGCGCCATCGACACACTCTCGGCGAGCAGCGCGTCCTCGGCCACGTCCGGGGCGGTGAGCAGCGGCTCGGGCAGCCAGGGGCCGACGTAGGCCTCCTTGCGGCGGCTCATCGTGCGCAGCCGGTTGAGCGACTGCCGGGTCGTGATCCGCACCAGGTAGGCGCGCTGGTCGCGCACCTGCCCGAGGTCGACCCCGACCCACCGCAGCCAGGTCTCCTGGAGGACGTCCTCGGCGTCGGCCGCCGAGCCGAGCATCTCGTAGGCGACGGTGAAGAGCAGGTTGCGGTGGGCGACGAAGGACTCGGTCGCCGGGTCGGTGGCATGCTCGCTCATGTCCGGATCTCTCCCCTGTCCGTGCGCGGCCTAGGCGCTCTGATCGGCGGTGGCCCGGGTCTCGCTGCGCCGGGTCTCGCCGCGCCGGCCTTCCAGCAGCAGCCGGCGCCGGGCGCCTCCTGAGACGCGGTGCAGGCGGTAGGAACCGGGCTCGCGTGCCTCGCCGGCCAGATGCCCGACGATGCCGTTGCAGATGAACTCCTTCAGCCTTGCGCCAGGGCGACCGGCGATGTGGAACCACACCGCGACGTCGTACCGGTGGGCGAACTGGAAGATGCCGGCGCGTCGGCCCAGGCTGATGCACTGGCCGGCGAACACCTGGTTGAGGGGCGAGGGCCGCTCACCCGCGATCCGGCTGAGCACCGTGTCGGCGGCCCGCGCGCCCAGCGGCATCGCGGCCTGGCAGCTCATCCGCAGCGGCAGGTCCGACGGCGCCGCCGAGTCCCCGGCCGCGACGATGCGCGGGTCGTCCACGCTGGTCAGCGTCTCGTCCGTGAGCAGGCGGCCCAGCGCGTCGGTGCTCAGCCCGCTGCGGGCGGCCAGGTCCGGCACGCCGAAGCCGGCGGTCCAGATGGTCACCCCGCTCGGCAGCTCGCGGCCGTCACCGAGCCGCACGGCGTCGCCCGTCACGGCCGTCACCCTCGCGTCGGGGCCTTCCAGCACGCTCACCCCGAGTGCGGCCAGCCGCCCGGCGACCGAGCGCCGGCCCCGCGGGTGCAGGTACGGGCCGAGCACCCCGCCGCACACCAGGGTCACGGCGCGGCCCGTCTCCGCCAGTTCGGCGGCGGTCTCGATGCCGGTGGGACCGGCGCCGACGACGGTCACCGGGGCCGTCGAGGGCGCGGCGTCGAGAATCGGCCGCAGCCGCTGAGCGTCCTCCAGGGTGGCGATCGGGTGGGCGAACTCGGCGGCTCCGGGCACGCGCGGGTCGGCGCTGCCACTGCCGACCGCGTAGACCAGGTAGTCGTAGCGCAGCGTGCCGCCGCTCGCCAGGGTCACGCCGTGCTCGGCCGCGTCGATCCCGGTCACGCTGTCGACCACCCGCCGGACGCCCGCGGCCAGGACCTGGTCGTAGGCGACGACCGCGTCATGGGTCCCGCCCACCAACTGGTGCAGGCGGATCCGCTCGACGAACGCCGGGCGCGGGTTGATCAGGGTCACGGTCACGTCGGCGCGCCGCGTCAGACGGTTGGCGGCCATGACGCCGGCGTATCCACCGCCGATCACGATCACCTCGGTGTTCTCGCTCATGGTGTCTCCTCCGTTTCCAGGGGTTCGGCCTCAAGACACCGCAGGGTCCGTCGTTGTGACAGCGCGCTCGATCTTTTTTCTTCGTCCTGATCGCTCAGGGCCCTTTCCCTAGGGTGAGGGCATGGTCATACGAAGGGGACGGGGCGCGGCCTTGGCGGCGGCGGTCGCGCTGACGCGGGCGACGACGGCGGTGCTGCGCGCGGCGGCGCCGGGCGGGCGGGCGCTGTGGGAGCGCGAGAACCACGCGGGGCGGACGGTCGGGCTGTACTCCGGTCCCGCCGCCGCCCTGGCCACCGCGGTCGCGGCCGCCCGGGTGACTCCGGCCGCCGCGCTCGCCGTGGCCGCCGCCGGGGCCTGCGGGGCGTACGACGACGTCGCCGGCGTCGGCGATCCACGGCGTGGCTTCGGGGCGCATCTGGGCGCGCTGCGGCAGGGCGAGGTCACCAGCGGAGCCGTGAAACTGGTCGGGATCTCGGCGGCCGGGCTGGTCGCGGGGGCGCTGCTGAAAGAACGGCCCCTGGACAAGGTGCTCGCGGGCGTGGTGATCGCCGGCGCCGCGCACTTCGTCAACCTCGTGGACGTACGCCCAGGAAGGGCCGCCGGCGTCGTGCTCGCCCTGGGCACGCCGGGGGCGCTGCGCGCGGGGGCGGCCGGGGAGCTGTCGGCCGTGGCGGTCGGGGCCGCGGCGGCGGTGCTGCCCGAGGATCTGGGCGGGCGGGAGATGCTCGGCGACAGTGGGGCGCATGCGCTGGGCGCGCTGCTCGGGGCGGCGGTGGCGGCCGGCAACGGGCGAGCGGGCCTGCTCGCGCACGCCGCCGTCGTCGTGGCCGCGGCGGTCTACGGGGAACAGGTGAGCGAGGTAGCGAGGTCCGCCCTTGGGTAATCGAACGGAACCCCGGTTCTCTCACTCGTGTGGGTGATGAAGGGGGCCCTGTGGCCAGGTGCCGGGGGGCTTGACGGCACGGAACACCCGTACGTGCTGGCATCCTTGGGCGTAGTACGTGGAGGAACGTCAGCGGTCCACCCCTCCGCCGGTCCTTCAGTACGTTTCTTCGTGACCGTCCGACGCCGAATCAGGAGCCCCGGCCACGTGAGCAGCCACTCACCGCACGGCCAGTCGCCGCTGCGTACCGTGCAGGTGCTGGGCGGCGGCAACGCCGGCAGCAGCGCGCACGTGCGCTCCCTGGCCGCGGGGCTTGTCGCGCGGGGCGTGCGAGTGACCGTGTGCGCCCCGGCCGAGGCCGATCGCGCCCATGACTTCACGGGTGCCGGAGCCGAACACGTGCACGTGCCGCGCAGCAGCGACCCGGGGTCCGTGGCGGCGCTCCGGGCGGCCTGCACCGACGCCGATCTCGTCCACGCGCACGGCCTGCACGCCTCGTTCCGGGCCGTTCTCGCGCTGAGCGGCCGGCGCACCCCGCTCGTCGTCACCTGGCACAACCGGGCGCACGCCGAAGGGGCCCGCGCCCACCTGCTGCGGCTGCTGGAACGGCGGGTCGCGAGGACGGCCGCCGTGGTCCTCGGCACCACCTCCGACCTCGTGGACCGGGCCCGCCGGACGGGCGCCCGCGACGCGCGGCTCGCCGCCGTGGCGCTGCCGCGGCCCCGCCGGGTCGAGGGCCACGAGGAGCCCGAGCTGCCGGCCTCCAAGCTGCGCGCCGAACTCGGCGCCGTCGGACGCCCGCTGCTCATGGCGGTCGGCGCCCTGGAGCGCCACCGCGGGCACGACCTCCTGCTGGACGCCTCCCGCACCTGGCGCCGACTGGACGCCGGACCTCTGGTGGTGATCGCGGGGGAGGGGCCGCAACGGGCGGAGCTCCAGAGCCGTATCGAGGACGAGGACCTGCCGGTCCGGCTGCTCGGGCGGCGCGACGACGTGAGCGAGCTGCTCGCCGCCGCCGACCTCGCGCTGCTGCCGGGCGGCGGGGAGTCACGGTCGGTCCTGGCACAGGAGGCCCTGCACGCGCGCGTGCCGCTCGTCGCGGCTCTGACCGGCGGCATCCGCGAACTCGTCGGCGACGCGGCCGAACTGGTACCGCCGGACGACGCCGAAGCCTTCGCCGCCGCCGTGGCACGACTCCTCGGTGACCCCGAACGCTGCGCACTCCTGCGGGACATGGGCGCCCGGCAGGCGGCCACCTGGCCCACGGAGGACGAGACGGTCGCCCAAGTGCTCAGCGTCTACGACGAGTTGACGCAGCCCCGGCCGATGATCTGAGGCGACGGCCGCCCGCCTCGCACGTCACGCCTGCCTCACGCCCCTGTGCCGCCCTGCCTCACGCCCCCGTGCCTGCATGCCTTACGGCACGTGCCGCCGGGCCCGGAGTGCCAGGCTCAACGCCAGGACCGTCTGCGGGTCGTCCAGATCGGTGCCGAGCAACTCGCCGATCCGGGCCAGGCGGTTGTACAGCGTCTGGCGGTTCAGGTGCAGCTCGCGGGCCGTCTCCGCCTTGCGGCCCGCGTGCGCCAAGTACGTCTCCAGGGTGGGGAGAAGAGGCGGCTTGGAGCGGTGGTCGTGGTCGCGGACCGGGCCGATCGCGCGGT
Organism: Streptomyces sp. NPDC050121; assembly: GCF_044460385.1. Taxonomy (NCBI): domain Bacteria; kingdom Bacillati; phylum Actinomycetota; class Actinomycetes; order Kitasatosporales; family Streptomycetaceae; genus Streptomyces; species Streptomyces sp. NPDC050121. The sequence continues at coordinate 6,666 of NZ_JBITJV010000089.1, forward strand.
CCACGAAGGCCGCCAGGTCAGGATGGTCGCGCAGCCGCCACAGCAGCAGGTCGATGTCGAGGCGACGGGCGTCGTACCAGGGGCGATCCGGCAGGCCCTGCGCGGCGGTCGCCGTCTCCGCCGCGTGTCTGAGGCCCGCCGACGCGGCCGCCCAGCCGCCCGCGACCCCGACCACCACCACCGGCGGCTGGGCCCCCGGCCGCTGCATCCCGGCCCGCTCCACCCCGGCCCGCAGCGCCGCCGCCACCCGGTCCGCGACCGCGGACCGCTCCGACTCCGACCGCAGACCCAGCAGCACCGGCACCCGGCCCTCCACCGGCCGCACGCCCAGCAGCACCGGCACGCCCACCGACGCGAGCTCCTCCGCGACCGCCCGGGCCAGCACCGCCCAGCCCCCGCCGGGGGAGATGCCGTCGCCCAGCCGCATCACGACCGGGAGCAACGGACCGGCGCCCGGCCGGAAGCCGAGGACGCGCGCCTGCGCAGGGGCGTCCTCCGCGGCGATCCGGCCCTCGGCGAGGTCGGTCAGGAAGTCGCCCCGACCGCGCGCCGCGAGCTCCTCCTCCTGGCGGGCCTGCATCAGCACCACGGCCAGGATCCCGGCCGCCCGCTCGGCGGCGATCCGGTGCACGGGAGCGAGCGGGGCGCGCACGGGCAGCAGTACGAGCCGGGCGCGCACCGAACCTGCCCCCGGCCCGCCGCCGGGCACGTCCACCAGCACCGAACCGGCGGGCGGCGACGCGTCCTTGTGCGGGTCGCGCAACCCCTCCCAGACCTGGAGCGGATCCGCGCCCTGCGGTCCCTCGCCGGCCGCGTACAGGAGTTGCACGTCGGTCGTCTCCAGGAACACCGGGTTGTCGCTGAAGTCCGCCAGGATGCCCAGCACCTGCGGGATGCCGCCCCCGCCGAGCAGGGCCCGGGTACAGCGGCGGTGCACCTCCTCGGCCCGCTGGAGCAGCGCGTAGTGGCCGTTGACGATCTCGGTGTGGATCTCCTCGGTGACCGTCACGAACGGCACCTCGCGGTGCAGTTGGACCAGGGGCAGGCCCATCGTGCGGGCCGTCTCGACCAGGGCGGCGGGCAGCCGGGTGAAGCGCGGGCCCAGCTCGATCACCAGGGCCGCGATGCCCCGCTCGGCCAGCGTGCGCACGAACGCCCGCTGTTCGGCCGGACGGGTGCCGAGGCCGTAGCCCGTGGTCAGCAGCAGTTCGCCGCCCTTGAGCAGCGAGGCGATGTTCGGGACCTCGCCCGCGTGCACCCAGCGCACCGTGCGCTCCAGCCGGTCGGCGCCCGCGAGGATCTCGGGCAGGCCACTGCGCAGGCCGGGCAGCTCCAGCGCGCGCTGCACGGTGATGCCGGCGCCCCGGCTGTCGTGACGGTGGTCCGTGCGGCTGTCCATGCAGCGGACGCTACCTGGGCAGACGTCGCGGCAACATCTGCGGACAAGGGTTGGACGGCGCGCGGCCGGGCAGCGGCGGCCCATGGACTTCAGTGTGGTTGCCGTGGCCCGTGAGGACGACCGCCCGGTCGAGGAGCCGCTGCGGGTCGCGGCGCTCGCCGACCGGCTCGGCTACCGGGAGGTGTGGGCGGGCGAGGGACCGGCCTGGGACGCGTTCGTGCTGGCCGCCGCCCTCGGCCGGGTCACCGAGCGGGCGGTGCTGACGGCGGGACCGGTGCCGGTGTCCGTGCGCGACCCGTACAGCCTCGCCCGGGGCGCCGCGTCGGTCGCCGCCGTCAGCTTGTTCTTTTTCTTCCGGCCTCGAACGGTGTCTCGTACTGAGTCGCTCACCTGGGGGTTCGCCGGACGTGGGGGCGGCCTTCGTCTGATC
>NZ_JBITJV010000090.1:0-6440 GCF_044460385.1 Streptomyces sp. NPDC050121
ACTCCCCCGAGTACCTCGCAGTACCCATGAGGACATCCTCTCCACGGACCCCAAGATCCGCTTCTCAGAAGTGTCCACTGTTCGAGGTGAAGCCCCAAGGCCGGGTAGTTAGCGTTTTCGCAGGTCACGCAAGCCAGTTGAAGGATTTCTGACGCAGGACAACGGAGCTCGTTGGTACAGGCAGTCGACCAAGACAGCTTGTATCCGAGGAGCTCCGTTGCCTTCGCATTGTGTCGTGCCGCCCGCACTGACGACCATCACCCGTACGGTCACGGTGGCCGGGGGCCGGTTCGCGCCGGGACATCTGGGAGAGCTGACGGCGGTCGTGCCGTTCGAGCTCGTGGACGCGGTCCTTGCGGAGACGAGGACGGTACAGCGGCGGCTGCGTGATCTGCCATCGCGGGTCGGTGTCTACTTCCTCCTGGCGATGTGCCTGTTCCCCGAGGTCGGCTATCGCCTCGTCTGGGACAAGCTGACCACGGGTCTGTCCGGGATGCCCGTGGTCTGTCCGTCGGCGAAGGCATTGCGTGACCTGCGCCGGCGGATCGGCAGCGCGCCGGTGCGGGCGTTGTTCGAGGTGCGGGCCGGATTGCTGGCCCGGCCGACGACGCCAGGGGTGCGTTTCGGTGCGTACCGGATGGTGTCGTTCGACGGCTGCAGTTCGCTGAGGGTTCCCGATTCCGAGCGGAACCGTGCCTGGCTGGGGAGGACTTCGCATCATGGCTATCCGACGCTTGAGTTGATGACGCTGATCGAGACCGGCACCCGGGCCCTGGTCGGCGCCGTGTTCGGTCCCACCGCCGAGGGCGAGACGAGCTACGCTCGCCGGCTGCTGCATCTGCTGCGGCCGGACATGCTGGTGCTGTGGGACAAGGGATTCGACAGCAACGCCTTCCTCGCGGCGGTCACCGACACCGGCGCCCAGGTCCTGGGACGGCTCCGCAGCAACCGGCGCATGCCGGTCCTCACCCGCCTCGTCGACGGCTCCTACCTGTCGGTGATCGGCACCGTGAAAGTGCGGGTCATCGACGCACAGATCGCTGTGACCTGCGCGGACGGCACGTCCTTCACCGGGTCCTACCGACTGGTCACCACCTTGACCGACGCCCGCCGTTACCCGGCCACCGCGCTGGTGGGTCTCTATCACCAGCGGTGGGAACACGAATCGGCGTACTACGCACTCCGCCACACGATCATGAGCGGGCGCAACCTGCGCTCGGGCGACCCGGCAGGCATCGAGCAGGAGATGTGGTCCCTGCTCACGCTCTACCAGGCCCTACGCACCGTGATGGTCGACGCCGCCGAGTCCCTCCCCGGCACCGACCCGGACCGCTGCTGTTTCAGCATCGCCCTCCAAACCGCCCGCGACCAGGTGATCCGGGCCGCCGGCATTGTCACCGCGGGCGCGAAGCCGGACACTCCTCTCGGGATGATCGGCCGCCGGATCCTGACCGGCCTGCTTCCGCCCCGGCGGCAACGGGTCAGCACCCGCAAGGTCAAGTCACCAATGTCTCGCTACAGCGAGCGCCACGCCGACGGCCGGCCCGATACCAGCCGCTCTGTTACCCGCCTCGACGTCACCGTCCTCGAACCCGTGGACCAGTCACCCACGCTGCCCACGGCCTCCCGGGACGACCGGCACGCCGCCCCAGCCGCGCGGCGCCGACACCGCATCCTGGCCCTGCTCCAGGAAGACCCCACGCGTCTCTGGCAGCCCCGTGAAATCGCCGCTCACTTCGGCGACGTCACCCTGGAAACCATGTACAGACAACTGAACCGGTGGGCCGCCAGCGGCCTCATCCACAAGCTTGGCCCCGGCCTCTACGCCGCAACACTATGGTCCCCAGCCCCACTTGCGTGACCTGCGAAAACGCTAACTACCCGGCCTTGGGTGAAGCCCACTCGCGGCAGTCTCCCGAGCGCACCCTCACCTGCTGGTCGTTCGACGACGCAGGCGATACGACCGGTCAGCGCTCAGCGGGCTCCCACCACACCAGATTGGCGGCCGCCTGAGCCACCGGCTCGATGATCTCCCAGCCCTCGGCGATCAGCCCATCGTCGATCCGCCAGATATCGACGACCGCGATCTCCGGCCCGGCATCGGGGAGCTGTCGCCGCGAGTGCATCACGACGTGATCACCCTCGGCCAGCAGGTGGTGGACATCGACCCGCATATCGGCGAGCGGCGGGAGCGCCGCGTGTACGGCGGCGAGCCATTCCGACTTGGTCGAGGAGGTCGAGTCCGGCCTGTGATGGACGAAGTCATCGCTCAGCAACGGTTCGAGCGCGTCGACGCTGCCCGTCTCGATCAGTTCCGCCAGTGCCTGCCCAACGATGCTCTTGTTGTCTGTAGTCATGGACGCAGTGTTTCCGTGGTCGTAACGGTTGTCGATGAAGTCGGATTTCATGGCGTACGGCTCTACGATGAGTACTGTCGATGACCATGCATACCACCGGGGAGCTATTGCGGCAGTGGCGGCATCGCCGACGACTCAGCCAACTCGATCTTGCGATCGCAGCCGACGTCTCGGCTCGTCACGTCAGCCTGGTCGAGACGGGTAAGTCCAACCCGAGCGCCGACATGGTCCTCCGGCTCGCGGACCAGCTCGATGTGCCATTGCGTGATCGCAACCGGCTGTTGCTCGCGGCCGGCTTCGCACCCCGGTACGCCGAGCGGCCACTCGATGACGACGCGCTGTCGGCGGCCCGGGACGCGGTCGAGAGGGTGCTCCGCGCGCATGAGCCGTACCCGGCGTTGGCCTTCGATCGCCGGTGGAACATCGTGATGACCAATCGCGCGGTCGAGCCGTTCTTCGCGGACGTCGACCCCGACCTGCTACGGCCGCCGATCAACTTGGTGCGGCTGGGACTGGACCCGCGCGGGTTCGCTCCTCTGGTCGTCAACCTGGCCGACGTGCGTGCGGTGTTCCGCTCCCGAATCACGCGTCAGCTCGCCATTGCTCCCGACGCCGAACTCACTGCGCTCTATGAGGAACTGCTGGAGCCCAACTCCGAGAACGCGTCGAGCCGATCTGTCGAATCCGATGTTGTGATCCCGATGATCCTTCGTCTCCACGGACGAGAGGTGCGGCTGTTCTCGACCATCACCACGTTCGGTACCCCCATGGACATCACACTGGACGAGGTCGCGATCGAGTCGTACTACCCCGCGGACACGGAGAGCGCCGCGTACTTCGAGGAGCCCGACGGGATCAAGCCCTTGCCTAGCATGCGGCAGCACCGCACTACAGCCCACCCGTCACGGAACGTCACAGATCACCGGTTCTGACACAGCTTCTAAACTTGTTCTTTATCTACCAAGATCGGCCTGGCTTGCCGATGGCCTTGAGGGTCTCGGGGCGTTTGACGGTCTTGCCGACGTCGTAGCGGGGTGCCCGGTGTTTGTTCTTGGCGCCGGGTGTCCGTCCGGGGCCTGCGCCTCTGGGTTTGGGAACACGGGTCGGGCAGGCGAGGTGGGCGCGGATGTTCCTGAACCCCCGTCGGCCCCGGGCCGGGTGAGCCGGTCGGAGCGTGTGGGTTTCTCCCAGGGCCGGCGGAGGTCTTCGGCGAGGGGCCGCGCGAGCCGGAGCTGGGTGTGGGCGACGATCAGGATCCAGGTCCAGCGGTCCGCGGCCTCGGGAGTACGGAGTTTCGGGGTGGTCCAGCCGAGGGTCTGTTTCGCGAAGCGGAAGGTGTGCTCCAGGTCGAAGCGGCGGAGAAACGCCTGCCAGTGCTTCCACGGAAGCCCCCTCCGTCTGCCGGATCGATCACCGCCGACCCTGCCACGGGGGGTGACGCCGTGGCAGCGAGATGATCAGCCAGCCGCTACGAGGGCTTGAACGAAAGTCCGTTTCAGCAGCTCAGAGGGTACGGCGAGATGGCTCCCGAAACGCTGTACCCCAAGTCCGGGAAGCCGGCCATTTGCTCGGCGCTTCGACCGGCACGAGACGGTAGTACGTCGCCGACGGCCACCAGGGCGCGGGCGGTGTCGGTCGCCGCGCGGGTCCGGCGCTCTGGTTCGGGCAGCACGGCCGGCACCAGGCCGGCGGCGTACGCCAGGGCGCGGTCGACGTCGCCGAGCTCTCGGTGGATCCCGACCCTCGATGCCCGGAGTACGGCTATTTTCAGCCATACCTCTATAACGTCCCTGCACGGAAAGGTACTTCCGTACAGGGGCATGCACCTGACATCTTGCATCCACCACTCGTTTCGTACGGCCCGGCCGGTGCCCTCAGCACGGCCGGGCCGTCTCCGGAGGACGCATTGATACCCCACATATCCAGCCGCTCTAGACGCACGCTGGTGCTGGCGGCCACGCTCGGTGCCGCCCTCGCGTTCGGCGCCCCGGGAGCCCTCGCGGGCACGCTCCCCGTCGTCCCCTCCACCGCGCCGGCCGCCAAGGCCCACGCTCCTGCCGCCGTGCCGGCATCCCAGAGTGCGACCTGGGTGGCCGGGACTCGTGCCTACCTCGTGATTACCGCCCCTGGTGACAGTTCGGCGGTCCGCTCGGCGATCACGGCCAACGGCGGCACCGTCTTCTCGAACTTCGACGCCATCGGCGTGATCGTCGCCCACTCGGCGTCCAGCGGATTCGCCGCCACCATGCGCGAAGTCGCCGGCGTGCAGCACGTCGGCGCCACGCGTACCTCGGACGTCCCGGCCGACGCCTACAACCCGGCACTCCCGGCCAATCCGGCCCAGGCCTCGACCCCGGCCGGAGAACCGGTCCGGGCCGACATGAGCCAGATCAAGGCCGACCAGGCCTGGGCCGTGAACCCAGGCTCCGCCTCCGTCACGGTCGGCATCCTGGACACCGGTGTGGACGACCAGCACCAGGACCTGGCGCCCAACTTCGACGCGGCCGACTCGGTCTCCTGCGCCTACGGCAAGCCCGACACCCGTGCCGGCGCGTGGCGGGACGTCGACACACACGGCACCCACGTAGCGGGCACCATCGCCGCGGCCAAGAACGGCAAGGGCGTCGTCGGCGTGGCACCCGGGGTGAAGATCGCCGCGGTCCGGGTCGCCGAGCCGGGCAACTCCTTCTTCTTCGCCGAGAACACCATCTGCGGCTTCGTCTGGGCCGGTGACCACGGCTTCAAGGTCACCAATAACAGCTATTACACGGACCCGTGGCAGTTCAACTGCCCGGACAACATCGACCAGGCCGCCATCATCGAGGGCGTCAAGCGCGCCCAGGAGTACGCCGAGAGCAAGGGCTCCCTCCAGATCGCCGCCGCGGGCAACGAGAACTACGACCTCGCCCACAAGACGACCGACTCCGCGAGCCCGAACGACTCGACGCCGGTCACCCGCACCATCACCAACGCCTGCCTCGACATCCCGACCGAGCTGCCGGGCGTGGTCACGGTCGCGGCCAACGGCACTGGCGTCACCAAGGCCTCGTTCTCCAACTACGGTCAGGGCGTCATCGACGTCGCAGCGCCGGGCAGCAACGTGTACTCCACCGTCCCCGGCGGCGGCTACGGCAGCAAGAGCGGCACCTCGATGGCCACCCCGCACGTGGCTGGCGTGGCGGCCCTCATCGCCAGCGCCAACCCGGGCATCACCCCGGCGCAGCTCCGCGCCAAGCTGGCCGAGCAGGCCAACGACATCGCCTGCCCCTCGGACAGCCGCTGCACGGGCACGACGGCCAACAACTCGTTCTTCGGCGAAGGACAGGTCGACGCCCTCAAGGCCGTCGGGACCACCCCGCCGACCGGCAAGTACTTCGAGAACCTCGCGGACTTCGCCATCAACGACAACGCGACCGTGGAGAGCCCGATCGCCGTAACCGGTGTGACCGGCAACGCCCCGGCCACCCTCAAGGTGGGTGTGGACATCAAGCACACCTACATCGGTGACCTGAAAGTCGACCTGGTGGCGCCGGACGGCACCGTCTACACGCTGCACAACCACGCCGGTGGCAGCGCCGACAACATCGCCCAGACCTACACCGTGAACGCCTCCTCGGAGGTCGCGAACGGCACCTGGAAGCTGCGCGTCAACGACAACGCCGCCTCCGACACAGGCAAGATCGACGCCTGGAACCTGACCTTCTAGCGCAGGGCCGGGCAACGCCCGCGTACAGCACGCACAGCGCCGCGACAGCTCCCCGCCCGCGGCCGCGGACAAGGCGGGCTGCGGTCTGTTCGGCCAGGGCTGCGAACTGCTGGGCGGGCAGAGGGCATATGGGCCCCGGCGGCGGTGTACGCCGCGGTTGGGGCCACCATGCCGGAGGCGTCCAGGAAGGCCGCGGACGGCCTGGAGCCGGTGTCCATCTCACCGTGCGCCTCCCTGACGAACTGCAGGGCTGTGTCGGGGGGGGGGGGGGGGGGGGGGGGGGGGGGGGGGGGGGCGCGCCCCCCCCGCCCCCCGCCCCCGGGGGGGGGGGGGGGGGCCGGGGGGGGGGGGCGGGGGGGGGGGGGTGGGGGGGGAGG
>NZ_JBITJV010000091.1:0-6106 GCF_044460385.1 Streptomyces sp. NPDC050121
AATCCACACCGAACCGGAAGGCCCTCACCTGTTCAAGATCCCTCAGCCGAGACCTGCCTCACGCATCCACAACCTCCCGGGACAGAACACCTAGGCGACCCAGCCGGGCAGATCACGGCAGCGTGCGCCCGGCCGCGGGCACACTCGGCTTCTGCAACTTGTAACATGGTGGCGTTGCAGCCGAAGGGACACCCATGCACGCCGAGGCCGACGCCAACTCCCTCGAACAGGCGACACAACACTTCCTCGCGGCACGTCCGCAGCTCTTCGGTATCGCCTACCGCCTGCTTGGCAGCACAGTGGAGGCGGAGGACATTCTTCAAGAGACGTGGTTGCGGTGGCAGAACACGGACCGCACGAAGGTGGTGGAGCCGACGGCCTTCCTCACCACGATCACCACACGTCTGGCCATCAACCTCGCTCAGTCCGCGAGGGTACGGCGGGAGTCCTACGTCGGACCGTGGCTTCCCGAGCCGGTCGACACCGTTCAGGACCCTCAGCTGGGCGCGGAACGCGGTGAGGCGCTCGAACTGGCGGTGCTGTTCCTCCTGGAGAAGCTGAACCCGGTGGAGCGGGGCGCGTACGTCTTGCGGGAGGCCTTCGGCTACCCCTATCCGCAGATCGCGGGGATCTTGGAGATTAGTGAGGCCAACGCCCGTCAGCTGGTAAGCCGTGCGCGCAAGCACCTGGCCGCTGAGCGCCGGGAACGCGTGAGTCCGAGCGAGCACCGCCGTCTGCTGCGAGTGTTTCTCACCGCTGCACAGACAGGCGATCTCGCAGTGCTCGAGGATGTGCTTACCGCAGACGTCGTCAGCTACTCCGATGGTGGAGGCAGTCGTGGCGCCTCGAAGATTCCAGTTTTCGGACGCGTGCACGTTTCCAAGTACCTGGTTGCGTTCGCGCCACGGTTCTGGCCCCAGTCGGAGGTCCGGTGGGTCGAGGCCAACAGTCGGCCGGCCGTCCTCATCTCTTCCGGCGGAGTAGCCGTGGCCCTGCTGTCCGTAGACGTGTCGGTGGAAGGCATCGACAGGATCATGTGGGTGATGAACCCGGCCAAGCTGTCTTCCTACGTGGCGTCGCTGAACCATTGATCGCTTCCGCGTGGTCGGGCGATCATCACTGGGCGGGTGTCACAAGCATCGTTACTCATCGGTCGTTACTCATCGGTCTACGAGTTGCCCGGGATCCGACGAAGCGTGAGGAAAAGACAACGTGACGATGGTCATGAGCGGCACGGCGGTCCGTGCCCGCGGCTGGGCGCATACCCTGGCTCGCCGAGGGCGCACTCCACCGGGAGGCACCACCTCTTTCGCTTGCTTTCCCACCGTGTGCGTGCACTAGGATTCCCGGTGCGCCTACCGCGACGATGCCGGAGTCATGCCGTGACCGAGCGGATCCAATTGCCCGACCTGTCCGTCGAGAAGGACTACGCCGGAGCGTCCTTCTCTCCCATTTACACCACGACCGTGACTGTCCACGGCGGCGTGGTCTCACACGGTCGGGCCTCGGGCAAGGCACGTTCGTCGGACGGAGCCTTAGACCTCGATCTGCGCATGCCGGCCGAACTTGGAGGGGACGGTCAGGGCACAAACCCTGAGCAGTTGTTCGCGGCCGGCTTCGCAGCCTGTTACCACGGAGCCCTGAGCCTGGTGGCCCGGCAAGAGGAACTCGACCCCTCCCCGATCTCCGTGGAAGCAACCGTCGCCTTCGGTCGGGATCCGGCAGACGGTGGCTTCCTGCTCCAAGTTGATCTGGTGGTGAAGTGGCCTGGCATCGACCGCGAGATTGCGGCTCCCCTGCTCGAGACAGCCGACTCGTTGTGCCCCTACGCAAGGATGGCGTGGCAGGGAACCCCGACAACCATCACTCTGGCCCCGTAGCGAACCGGCGCGGACTGTAGACCATGCTGCGCCGGGGGCCCATGTCGCCGCCGTAGGCCGCCGTTGCCTCCACCGGACACTCGGTCACCCACGCCCGATCCCTGACAGCGCACTGACGCAGGTCCTCTTTTCCTTCGCTGTCGGTGGAGGCGCGTTGATCAGGAGCTGACGGTTGGCTGTGTAGGTCTTAACGGGGTATCGGCCGCGAGTTCGGCGGGACTGAGTCGCTTTCACCGGGAACCCACCGCACTTTCGGGCCTGTCTGCCGAAGGCGCCGCGGGTTCCGGCGATGCCCCGCGATTGTGCAAGGCGGCGTAGCGCGCGGGCGTGACGCTCAGGTGGCGGGTGAAGTGCCGGTTTAGGTGTGCCTGGTCGTAGAAGCCGACCGCCGTGGCAACGTCGGCCGGCCGTTGGCCGGCGAGCAGGAGTCGGCGTGCCCGGTCGATGCGTCTGCCAGTGAGGTAGGTGTGCGGCGGCAGTCCGTATGTCTGTTTGAAGCAGCGGATCAGGTGGGTGGGGTGGGCGTGCAGGATCGTGGCCGCCTCGTTGAGGGACATCCCAGCGTGTATGCGTGAGTCCAGCAGCTCGCGCAGAGCGGCAGCTATTCGCCCGGCCTCATGTCCTGGTGTCCTGACCTGCGAGGCATTGAGATGGAAGAGCAGTTGCTCGCGGACGAGGGCCAGCCTGGACTCTGCCTCGAACTGGTCTCCGGGGTGGGCGAGGACTCCGTGCAACTGGTGGATGCGATGGTGCAGCAGCCCATCTCCGTGGACCGGACGGTCGACCGCAGCCCCTGTCAATCGTTCTGGAAGGACACGAGTGTCGAGGTAGAGCACGCGCTTGCGGAATCCCGACGGGTTGACCGTCTTCCCGTCGTGGGGGACGCCGGGCGGCAGCAAAATGATCGTGCCGACGCCGATCGACGGCGAAGTCGACGGATCCGTCGTCGAGGATCATCAAGTCCCAGGTGTCGTGGGTATGGACCGGGTAGGCGTGATCGGCGAAGAGGGCGTGGAAGACCTCGGCGATCCCTGCGACCGATGGTCTCCAGGCGCTGATCCGCGTTCGGGGCTGGTTGCCAGTCATGCCAGGAACGTACAAGACCAGGGGCGACCAGCGGCAGCACGCTGATCGCATGACCGAACCCAATGTATCCGTCAACCTCGCCCACAAGCTCTCGCAGTTCGATGAGCTCTGGACACAGAAGAAGATCGCCGATCTGAACGACTACGAGGCCAAGCTCGCCAAAGTGAAGGGCGAGTTCGTCTGGCACACCCATGAGGACACCGACGAACTGTTCCTCGTCATCAGCGGTCGGCTCACCATCCAGCTCAGGAATGGCGACGTCGTGCTCGAACCGGGCGAGCTGTTCGTAGTTCCCCGGGGCACCGAACACTGCCCCCGTGGCGGACGAGGAGACTGCCATTCTGCTGCTGGAGTCGGCAGGGGTCCTCAATACGGGTGACGTGGGCGGACCGCTGACCAAGGCTGCTGAGCCCTTGGATTAGTCTCACGGCGTCTGAGCACCCTCGGGGCAGGGTCACTCGGCGGTCTGCTCAATCTGGTCGTCGAGCAGGTTCTGGGCGATGGCCGCGTAGCGGCTCGCGGCGGTGTGGGACATGTTGAAGACCAGGGCGAGATGCAGCGGGTCGGCGCCGACGGTCAGCGCTTCGTGCAGTACCCGGTCGCCGCGGATGCGTTCGAGGTAGACGCCCTGGTGCAGGAGGTGCCGTTTGAGGTATTCGGCACTGACGGGCCCGGTCCCCAGGGCGGTCTTCGCGTTGATGAGCACGTGCTGGTTGGGGGTCTTCGGCCAGATGGTGCGACGTTCGTTGAGCCAGGCCAGCAGGGTCTGGTGGGGTAGTTCGCCGAGACGTTGAGCGTGTCCGGCGATGGAGATGCGGCGGTTGGGCAGGTCGAGGTCGTCCAGGGTGAGGTGTCGGATGGCCGTGGCGCGGGCGGCGTGGACGGCGGCCAGGGCGACGATCAGCCATTGCGCCGGGGTGACGGCGATCCGTTGGACGGCGAGGACCTCGGCGTCGGTCATCGGCAGAAGGTTGCGCTCGATCTCTTCGGTCTTGAGCCGGGTAGTGGGATTGGCGAAGATCAGGCCGCGCTTCTTGGCGAAGCGGAACAGCGAGCGCAGTCCGGCGATGGCGTTGCGCCGCTGCCATCCGCGCAACGGAGCCAGGGTGGTGGTGACGTCGGGGACGGTTATCTCACGCAAGTGCCCGCGAGTGGCCGCCCAGCTCTCCAGCAGGGGTCTGACGCACCCGAAGTAGACGTATAGGCAGGTGTGTGACCAGCCCCGGCCCAGCAAACTGGACCCCTACAAGCCCTACTTGGAACGGCGATTCGCCGAGGGATGCACCAGCGTCACCCGACTGCACAGCGAGCTGATAGCCGAGCAAGCTCCTGTCACCTACGGCATGGTCCGCGCGCACATCGCCACTTTGCGCGGGCTCCATCCGGGGCGCCGCCCCGGCCGCCGACGGTGCGGCAGGTGACCGGCTGGATCACCCGGCACCCCGCGACCCTGACCGAGGAAGACCGGGCCAGCCTGAAGGAGGTCCTGGCGCGCTGCCCCGAGCTGGACAAGGCCGGCGAACATGTCCGCGACTTCGGCGAGATGCTCACCGACCGCCTCCGCTCCACGCTCCCCACCTGGATCGACGCCGTCGACGCCAGCCAGCTACCCGGTCTCACGGAGGCTTCGCACTCCACCTGCTCCGAGACCTCGACGCCGTGACAGCCGGGCTCACTCTCGACTGGAACTCCGGCAGCATCGAGGGCGCCGTCAACCGCATCAAGAAGATCAAGCGGCAGCTCTACGGCCGAGCCGGATTCGAACTACTCCGCAAGATGATCCTGCTTCAGTGACTCTCCGCGATCGCTACCCCAGATGTTTCGCCAGAAACGCCTTCTGACCCCACTCGTCAGAAGCGCGGCCCGACACTGGGATGCGAGACCAAGGCACCGGCCGCGATCTGCAGTTGCACTTTCCATGCCGCCTCGTCGAGCCCCAGCGTGTACGCGATGCAGCACGCGCATGGCGGGAGTAGCGCCACGAATGCCTGCTCCTCGGCGGTCTCGACCTCCATCTCCGACCACTCCTCCGATGCCAACTCGGCAAGATCCACCTCCCCGGCGCTGAATCGCGCGGCCAGCCTGCGCAGTGCGTATCGCCGGGCCACGTGGTGATCGGGCAGAATGATCCCCAATTCTTCAAGAGCCTGCTCAAATGTGTCACGGATGTCCCGGGGGTCCGCATGACGCGGCAGACCGGCGAGCTCACACAGGGTCGGCGTATCCATTCCCATTGCGAGTGCCTGGGCAGCGGTCATCGGCAGGTCTTCCGGACACACATGATCCGCCTGATACAGCCACGCTGCCTCCACCAGGGGCGGATAAGCGCTGCGGACAGGGCTGTCGGGTTCGGATGTGTCGTCTATCGCTGCCATGATTCATACGATGCCAGCACGGCTCGCGAGAGTGCCCGGAAATTTCGACTGTCCCGGCAGACCGCCCACGGGATGACCCAACCCATGCGGTTGCCCCGGTGACGCTCTGCGACCGCTCCCCAAGATCTGTGCCAGAGCCCCGTACTCACGTACATAGCCAGACGGTGGTGGTCGTCTTGGCACCAGGCGCTTCTCCTGGTCCATTCCGCTGCCGAGGCAAGGAGGGCGAGGTCGAAGTGGTCATGGGTGTGCCCTCTGCGTGCCGCCTCGTGGCCGCGAAGCCCTTCTGCCGGTGATGCTCGCGGCGTGCGAGTCACAACCACAGCGTGCCAGCCCTCTTGGCCACGGAGCACCCTGCGCCGTGAGTTCCTGGCTGGGGATCGGTTCCCTGCACATGAGCCGGCGGTCCGCATGTCAGCTCCGGTGACTGCTGGTGATCTCCTTATATTCCTGCACCGTGGGTTTGGGTATCTGGGCTTCGTCCCCGTAGAAGCTCCGGCTGAGCTTGGCCCGCAGCCGTTGGACCCGGGTGGGCGTGCCGTTCAGGCTTCCCGCCTGGGCGACAGTGAGAGGTTTGTCCTGCTCGTGCGCCGTGAGGATGTGCAACTGTTCCTGGGTGAGCGGTTCATGCACCTCGACGAACTCACCGTGCGGAAGGCGTTTGATGACGCCGGAGCCTCCCCCTGAGTGGTGGACACGCTGATACTGGATCTGCTTGATCCGGAGGAAGCGAGAAGACCGCCGATGGCGATGAAGGACTACTCG
>NZ_JBITJV010000092.1:0-6017 GCF_044460385.1 Streptomyces sp. NPDC050121
TCGTGCCCTTGAGACCGTCGCCCAACACGCTCATGGCCCCGGACGCCGCATGCCCCGTGATCACGCTGGCTTCACTCGAATTGGGCAACAGGGTCTCTCGATGAAGGTGAAGACCTCGGCGCGGGCGGTCACCCGGTCGGGCCAGGTCCGGGTGCCGATCTCCTCCTTGAGCAGGGCCCAGAAACTCTCCGCCGCGGCGTTGTCGAAGCATGATCCGGTGCGTCCGCAGCTCTGTTGTAGCCCCAACTCCTGTATTCGATCCCTGAATTGCGCCGATGTGTACTCGCTGCCGCGATCACTGTGGATCACGCATCCGGGCTCCAGACCGCCTCGGCCGTAGGCCATGTCGAGGGCGTCGACGACGAGCTCTGCGCGATGGTGATCGGCCATGGCATAGCCGACGACCTCGCGGGTGGCCGGGTCCAGCCAGCAGGCGAGGTAGAGCCAGCCCTCGGCCGTCGGGAGATAGGTGATGTCACCGACCAGCTTGATCCCGGGACGCTCGGCGTGGAAATCGCGGCCGATCAGGTCCGGGGCCGGCCTCGCCTTCACGTCCGGCCGGGTCAGCGAGCGGTGCTTGCGGCGGGTGACGCCGCGGATGTCGCGCTCGCGCATGACGCGGGCGATGCGCTTGCGGTTCACGCGGTGCCCCAGACGTCGCAGCTCGGCGTGGATGCGCGGGACGCCGTAGGTGCGACGGGAGGCGATGTGGAGCACGGTGATCTCGTGGGCGAGCGCGTCGTCGGCCGCCCGGCGGGCCTGCCGAGCGGACTCGCCCTCGCGCCAGGCGTAGTAGGAGGAGCGGGCCACGCGCAGCACCCGGCACAACAGCACGATCGGGTGGTTCGCCTTCTCCGCATGGATCAACCGGTACAACATGGTCACCGGTCGCTCTCCTTCACGAAGAAGGCGGTCGCTTTTTTCAGGATCTCGATCGTCTGCTGCTGTTCGCGGTTCTCTCTACGCAGCCGCCGCAGTTCCTCGCGCTCGGCGCTGGTCAGCTCGCCGCTCTGGCCCTCGCCCCGGTCGGCCTTGGCCTTGCGGTACCAGCCGCGCAGGGACTCCGAGCTGATGCCGAGTTCCCGGGCCACCGCGGTGACCGTCTTGCCCGAGGAGTCGACGAGCGCGATCGCGTCCCGCTTGAACTCCTCGGTGTACCGCTTCGTGTACTTACTTCCCACCTGGTGCTACTTCCTCTGGAACCTCAAGATCCCAGTCTCCAGGTGTCCACGATCAAGGGGAAGCTTCAGTTGTGCAGGGCATCACCACCCCGGTCAACTCCGGCGTCAACGAGAGCCGCATCACGGACCTGAAACTCCAGAAAAGGATCACGGCCGGCCGCGCGGGCGTTCCGCTGCTCCGCCACCGAGTCATCCTCATGGCCCACCTCCGACGCCGCTACCCGTGACGGAGCGTCACCGGCGCACGGAGGCACACCCCTACTTCACGAAAATCTTGCCAGGGCCACGATCGTGTGTACGCCGACACCCTGACCAGCTGATCAGCACCTCCCGAACGACGGGGGAACCTCAGACGGCCATCTCGAGAGCGTCCAGGACGAAGACAGTCTCCTTCACGGTGGCCGCCGACCAGCCGACGATCCGGCGGGAGAAGGTGTCCACGACGAACGCGAGACGGTGGCGGACCACGCCTTCACATGGGTGAAGTCCGCCACCCAGCACCGGTTCGGAGCGGCGGCGACGAAGTTGCGGTCGACCAGGTCAGGGGCTCGCTCAGCCTGCCCGCCGGGGATCCGCATCGACAGGGAGGTCATGGACGCTCTTTGCCCACGCGGTTCATCGCGAGGAGGAACAAGAGCCGATCTTCGTCATGAGGGAGTGACCAACTCGGGGGTTCGCTGCAGTGCGCGGGAGACGGCCGCGCAGGCGGCCTTTAGGTGCATGGCGGCCAGGCCCACGTCGAGCCGGGCCCGGGGGCCTGCGATGGCCAGCGCACCGATGGCCGTGCCGGGCGCCGTGAGCACGGGGGCAGCAATGCCGGTTACCCCGACCCCGGTCATCTCTCGGACGACCGCGAAGCCCTGGCGCCGCACGAGGGCCGCCTCGTCCTCCCGAGTGCGCGCGGTCGGGTGCACCACGTACTTGCCCTCGGCGCAGAAAGCGCGAAGTGCTCGGGTCGCGGCCCGATACGCGGCCCGAGCCTCCTCCATGCTCACCTCTGGGGCGTGTCCGTGGGTGTTCCGGACGGAGTCCAGGGTTGCGTTCGCCCCGGTGGAATTAGCGATATAGAGGAACGTGCTACCTCGGGTTAGGTGCTGCAGTTTCTCCTCGTAAGGTAAAGCCATGTTACGGAGTATCATGTGAGGGTGCACTCGTGCGCCCAGCATGAACAAGCCCATGCCGAGCCTGAACCCCTTCTCGCTGCGTTCCAGCATGCCTTCGCTGACCAGTTCGGCGATGATTCGATGGGCCGTTGCCTTGGGCATGTTAGCCCGCCGGGAAATATCCGAGAACGTAAGCTCCGACTCGCCGGCCCGGAAGACGCGAAGGATACCGAGGCCACGCGCGAGCATGGAGCGAGCACTATCATCAGCAGACAAGAGAACATCCTCCCTTCAGGGCGGTGCAGCAGGGGCGCTGGAAGCGTGTCCGGCGGGTGCACAGTTCGTGGGCGTGGTTTACGACTTGGTGCGGCCTTGCCGAGGCATCCATAAGGTCTTTCCGCTGATCGACGTACGTCTGCAGCACCAGCGCGAGCGAGTTAGGCGGTGCCCGGAAATCGTCTCTCAGACAGCCACAGAGTTGTCGCCTCGCTGCGAAACACGGATTGGCAGTGTGCGTGGGAAGTGCCCGGCCGCTGCCATTAAGAGGGTCGATGCATCGACCCAGTTACTTGAGACACGCAAAGGGCCCAAGCAGCCAGCCAGACATAGGTCTTTTAGATCAGTTCGGACTTCTCGTCGCGGTAGCGCAGACTGAATACACCGACCACCGCGAAGGCCACGGTGAGACCGCCGATAACGAGAACCGCCTGCAAGGCCGGGCGCCATGAATCGGTACCACCAATAGCTGCATCAATGGCGCGCATTGCCCAGTACTGAGGCGTGATGGTGCCAATCACGCGCGAAATCGAAGGCAGGTTCTGCGTGGGTACTAGTGCGCCACCAGCGCTACCGCCCATCAGGAGCAGGATGTACGCAAGGCTGCGGAATGACTGAACTGACTTCGTTGCCACGAACAGCACGACACCAAACGCACACCCGAAGGCGACGAGCAGCAGGGCCACCATAATGAGTTGCAATAGTGAGCCGCTGAGCGGCAGGCCGTACCCAATTTCCGCAATGGCGCCAAAAATGCCCAACTGCAGGAAAGCGGCTCCGGCGACAGGCAGCGACTTTCCAAGTATGAATGCTAGCCGGGGAGGGTGGATAATGGCCTGCCTCATCCACGTGTTGTGGGTATGCTCTCGAAACAGCGCAAGACCGACATAGTTTACGGTCATGAAGCTGAACATTACAGCTACCCCGACTACCGATCGACCGGAGGTCGCCTGTTCGCCCGCGCCGGAAATTGCAGGGCCGAGCGTGATCGCGAGGAGGCCCGGGAGGATGAACATAAAGGCTACTGGAGTGCGCATCCGCCAAAGGATCAGAGCATCACTGACGGCGAACGTCGTGACCGTTGCCCAGAAACCTGTCCTAATTTCAGTCTTCGCCACTGACGACTCCTTGTAGTTGGGGGTCAGCGACTAGAACTTCTCGCAGGCGGGACTGGCTGGTTCGGATGCCGATCACGCGACGGCCACTCATGTCATCGCCGGTTGCAATGTCGGCGACAGCTTGGTGTAGATCGTGGATGGTCTGCGGCGCAGCCACACGCACCGTTTGCGGCCCGTATGCCGTTTCGGTGTCAATGACAAGTTCCCGGCGATACCCGGCCAGAAATGCCGGGACTGACTGATAACGTGCCACCGTACCTTCACGGATCACTACTGCATGTGTGCACATTTCCTCAATATCCTCCGGATAGTGGGAGGTGACCAGCAGGGTGGAGCCGGCTTGACGCCAGTCGTTGACAAGGCCGACTAGCCGATTTCGGGTCTCAAAGTCCAACGCGGCAGTCGGCTCGTCCAGAATGCGCAGCGGCGGATCATGCACAAAGCTCGCGGCTAGGTGTGCCAGGCGCTGCCAACCACCAGAGAGGCGACGGACCAGCACGTTTGCTCGTTCCGTCAACCCAAACTCTGCGAGCGTTCGATCAACCGCGGCCGGCACTGCCTTGCGACTGAGAAGCATTCGGGCGACGTGGCGGAGGTTTTCCTTCACCGTCAACTGTTGATACAGAGAGATCTGCTGGGTGGCATATCCCACGAGGGTGCGAGAGAAGTCGGCCGTGCCATGGAAGGTGACTGATCCAAGCCGGGTACCGGCCCGCACTCCGAGTATGGCGTTAAGGAGCGTACTCTTGCCGGAACCGTTCGCTCCCAGGACGCCCAAAGACTGCCCTGCTTGCACTTTGAACGATACGCCACGAAGAACGAGTCCGACTTGCTTCGGGTACCGAAATGACAGGGACTTTACCGTCAGTGCGGGAACTTGCGTGAGCATACCAGGGTTCGCCATTTCTTCCTTATTTCGCTGAGAATGCCGCTCATCGATCGGGGTCCCTAGCCGAGCATCATAGCGAGAGTCAGCACTAATCCAACACGCCGCACACATTCGAATGACCCCGACTGGCGACCTGCGGCCGCCCCAACTTGAGTAGTCTGCGATTGAAAGTAAATCAGGATCTTATTGCGGTTTCAAGCAGCGTATTTCGGGTGCGTGTGCGAGAAACGCTCACGACTACCCAACGAGCACCGATCTGCACTCGTCAAGGAAAGGTGCGGTGAACATTCCGTCCGCTTTGTGCATGAATTATGTATGAAGTGAGGTCCATTTCCGGGGCTAAGACTTGTCCCGTAACTGCTTGTCACGGATGAGATGATCTTGATGTGGCTGGTTTGGTCACGGCGTCGGAGCCGTCCTGGATAGCCCCGTTCACCGGGCTGAGCCCGCGTCAGTTCGGGAAGCTGATCACCGCGTTGAGGCGCGAGGGTGCGGATCCGGTCCGCAAGGGCCGGCCGTGGAGCCTGCCTCTGGAGGACCGGGTGCTGCTGGTCGCCGCCTACTGGCGGACCAACCTCGCGCTGCGCCAACTGGCGCCGCGGTTCGGGGTGTCGAAGTCGGCCGCCAACCGCATCATCGACCACCTCGGACCGGCGCTCGCCGTCCAGCAACGCAAGCGGTTCCGCAAGGATGCCGTGCTGATCTCCGCGACAGCGCCGGGAGGCCGAAGGTCGATCCCGGGCCCTGCGCGCCACTGCAGGCGGTGAGGCCCAGTCTTCGGAACGCGGACGGGTAGGCATACGAGACCTCGTAAGCGGAGCGAAGTCATGCTTTGGCATGCACAACGGGGAGTTGAATGGCCGACCGGGGACCTGGAGCGCACGGCTGACCAGCGCGTAGGGCGGCTTGGAAAGCGCGGAAAGACCTGTTCGAACAGCCTTCCCGAGGTTTCGTAACTTTCTTACGAACCGGGAATCTAGGTCTAGGCATGCCCGCTTGTCAACGCCCTGGTTCTCTTTCGGAGACGTAGCGGGTCACAACGTATCCTCATCAGCCAACGTCCTACGGATGCTGCACACTCGCGGGTGCCCCTTCCATGCCTACTGCCCGACGTCGAGACGGTCTTGCCCGACCTTGTCTACGACAGCGCACTCGACCTGGACCTGGTCGGCGGGGACGCGAAGAACATGGCGGGGATCACGAACTCGTACGTGCGATCTCGGGCTCCTTCTCCAGGGTTGCCGAGGTCTTGATCGCCTCTTCGGCCTTGGTCGGATCCTCCGCCCTCGCTTTCGCACCACGGCCCTTGCCGGGGAGCAAGAAGGCCACGGACACCGCCCCCAGTTCCAGGATCGCCGCGCCCACCAGGCTGGTGTGAGCCACCGCGTCCGCGAACGAAGAGCCGACCGCCTCCGCCATCCGGTGGGCGCCGTTGGTGAGTTGGCTCGCC
>NZ_JBITJV010000093.1:0-5985 GCF_044460385.1 Streptomyces sp. NPDC050121
CGCTGCCGTTCGTTCAGATGCGGCAGCACCACCGCGAAACGGCAGTCGAGTTGGGACAGCATCTCCTCCGTGATCGCCATACCAGGCCAACGAATGGCTGATCGCGAAGCAACAGGTTGATCCTTGACGGCTTCTGTGGACCCAGCATCGCTGGTGGCGGGCGGCCGGGAACACTTCGGCCAGCGCCTTCCACAGGCCCATCGCGCCGTCGCCGACGACCAGTTCGGGATCGCGCATGCCGCGACGGCGGCAGTCGCGCAGCAGGTCGGCCCACGATTCCGTGGACTCGCGCAGCCCCTCGGCCAGTGCGATCAGTTCCTTGGTGCCGTCCAGGCGCACACCCATCAGCACCAGGATGCAGGAGTGCGCCTGTCCGAGCCGGACCTTGGGGTGCACGTCCTGCCACTGCTTCGTCAGCCGGGTCACGGTCGCCGGGGACAGACCGGCCGCCGAGCCGAGGAACTGCTCCAGCGCGGGCACGAAGTCCCCCGAGGACAGCCCGTGCAGGTAGAGCAGCGGCAGCACCTCACTGACCTTGGGCGACTTGCGGCACCACGGCGGCAGGATCTTCGAGGAGAACCGCATCCGCTCTCCGGTGGCCACGTCCACCCGCTTGTCGTTCACACGCGGGGCCGTGACCTCGACGGGACCAGCTGCAGTGGTCACAGTGCGAGGCCGGTGGTGGCCGTTGCGGACCACCAGACGGCGCCCTGCCCCGTCCGTCTCAGCGGCCAACTCGGCTATGTACTAGTTGACTTCGGCCTCCAGCGCGGCGGCGAGCATCCTCCGGGCGCCCTCGCGGACGATCTCGTCAATCAGGGATCCGGACTCGGTGGAGCTGTCGGCGTTCACTACGCTGAGCACGGGCGTGCCTTCCCGACCCGCGCTGCGAACGCGGGCCTCTACTCGGTGACTTGTAGATCATTGGGGAAGGTACGCCCTTCGCGCACTCCCCGAGAACCGATCCACAAGTCCTGAGCATTGCTCCTGTTCGTGGGTGCTGGGGTGGCTGCGAGATGATTGCGCGAGTCGTACGGTCGCTGCCTCGACTCACACGACTGTCATCTCAATCGTTTTGCCGCACCGCCGTGTGCGTCCTCGTGCGCGGCGACGTCGAGAGGAATCGTCCCCGTGGGTGAAATCGAGGCCGTCGAGGACTTTCGGCGACGTATCGGGGTGCCCGGGCTTGTCGACGTACACACGCACTTCATGCCGGAGCGGGTCCTGCGCAAGGTGTGGGAGTACTTCGACGCGGTCGGCCCGGCGACCGGCATCGAGTGGGGCATCACCTATCGGCAGGAGGAAGGCGAACGGATCGCGCTGCTCCGGCAGTTCGGGGTGCACGCCTTCACCGCGATGCTCTATCCGCACAAGCGCGGCATGGCTTCCTGGTTGAACGAATGGGCCGCCGACTTCGCGGGACGCACGCCCGACTGTCTGCACACGGCCACCCTCTATCCCGAGGACGGCGTGGCGGAGTATGTGCGCACGGCGGTCGAGGCGGGGGCTCGGGTCTTCAAGTCCCATCTGCAGGTGGGGGCGTACGACCCGACTGACGAGTTGCTCGATCCGGTGTGGGGGACGCTGGCCGAGGCGGGAGTCCCCGTGGTCATGCACTGCGGGTCAGGTCCCGTACCCGGCAAACACACGGGACCCGAGCCGGTGGGGAGGCTCCTCGCCCGGCATCCGCGCCTGCGCCTGGTCGTGGCGCACATGGGGATGCCGGAGTACACCGATTTCCTGGACCTGGCCGAGCGGTACGACGAGGTGCGCCTGGACACGACGATGGTGTTCACGGATTTCAGCGAGCGCTTCACCCCGTTCCCCGTAACAGAACTCGGCCGGCTCGCCGACCTCGGCGATCGGATCCTGCTCGGCACCGACTTTCCCAACATCCCTTATCCGTACGTCCATCAACTCGAGGTACTTGAACGGCTCGGGCTGGGTGAGCAGTGGTTGCGCGGGGTCTGCTACGAGAACGGGGCACGGCTCTTCGCCCTGTAGGCACCGCGGCGAAGACGTCCTGGACGGCGACGGTCGGATGTCGCCGCCTTTCCCGCGGCGTCTCGGCGCATGGCGGTCATGCCGAGGTCGGCAAGGCGGGGCACGAAGGCTACGTCGAGCTGCTCGACGGGGTGGAGCAGTCCGCGGTCGCAGGTCTGGGCCCGCCACACAGTGGCCCCGGCCCCCGGGAAGGGCGGGTTGACGCCGATCTCGCCCTTCGGGAGGGAGTCGTTGAACCGCGTCGCGATGCCGTTCTCGCTCCAGCAGTTCCACGCCTGGAGGGCCTCGCCCTGCTCGAAGGCGAGGTAGAGCTGGAGATAGCGCTCCAGGAAGCGCATTACGCGGAAGATCCATGGTCCTGCCACGTCCCCGCCGAGCCGCGGACGGACGTAGCACGGGCCACGCGGCCGACGCTGTGACTCCGGTGTCAGGTACCGCTCCGGCGGCAGAACTTCGCTTGAAGTAGGTCGGTGAAGATACCGATGGGGTCGTCCCAACCGCCACTGGTCCAGTCGCCGTTGACGTTGGTGGTGACCATCTGTTCGCCATCGCGAGCGCCGTAGGTGTAGGACCACGATCCGAAGAGCGCACCCCCCATGCCCCAGACGGTTTCCCCGCAGGGCAGCCTCAGCGAGGAAACGCCGAGGCCGTAGGCGGTGTTGGAAATCCAATCGCGGGTGGGCACGGTGGTGAACATGTCGCGTTGCTGGTCCGGTGGCAGTATTCGGCCCCCCAGCAGGGCGCCGAAGTACCGGTTGAGGTCCCCGGCGGTGGAGATCATGCCGCCGGCTGCCCAGAACATGGATGAATCGAACTCGGTCGCATCGTGGACCGGCGCGCCAGGGTCGGTCTGGAACAGCTTCGTGTAGTGCCGGGAGTGCGGCCCGTGGATCGTCGAATCGCTGCCGAGCGGCAGGTACGTGCCGGCCAGGCCGAGCGGGCGGGCGATCCGCTCGGCGATCTCCTCGGCGAGCGCGCGGCCACCGGCTCGTTCGACGATCATGCCCGCCACGACGTAGTTGGTATTGGAGTACGCCCACCCCGAACCCGGTGGGAAGGAGGCCGGGTGGGATACGGCGATCCGCACCAACCGCTCGGGGGTGTGGGCCTCGTAACGGTTCAGTGCTTCCTGGTCATCGGTGTAGTTGAAGATCCCGCTGGTGTGGTTGAGCAGCATTCTGATGCTCACTTTGGCCCCGTCGTGGTGGTGGCCGTGCACCGTACCGGGCAGCCACTGTTCCACGGTGTCGTCCAGGCTCAGCCGGCCTTCGGCCGCCAGTTGCAGCACGACGGTGGCCACGAACGTCTTGCTGATGCTGCCGATGCGGAACCGGTCCTGCTGTGAGCGCTTGCGGCCGGTTGCAGTGTCGGCGACTCCTGCGGTCCCGAACCACTGCCGGTTGCCGTCGCGGACCTCGGCAAGAATGCCGGGGAGGCCGCCCTGAGTTACGGCTTCCTCGAGTACAGGGCGGATCGCCTCGCAGCCCTCGGCCCTTGAGGCCGACGTGGACTCGGATACCGCGCCCGCAGCCTCGGCCGGTTCGGCGCCCGGTTGGCCATTGTCTGTACGAGGGATGTGTTGGCGCATGTGGTTCTCCTTGTCGTGGGTGACCCGTGGATGGCCGCGCGGCCCGGCTCCACGGCGTGATTCATTGGCCCACCGGCTCTCAGCAGGGGCTTGGGGCCGAGCGCAGCATGCGATCCATCGCGCACTCCTGCAGGACTCACTGCACATCCAGGCCAGGTCACGCCCGCGGCGTGACCTGGCCGTGTCAGCTGCTTCCCGTGGTCACCGAACCTGGCTGCTGAGCGTCTGCCGTACGCGGTCTGCGAGTTCGGCCTGATCGATACCGGCCAAGGCGAGAGCGCGTGGCACGGTACCGATCTGAGCCTGCAGGATCCCGAGTAGCAGATGCGCCGACCGCAGGTCCTTCTTGCGGGCCAGGGCGAATCCCCGTTCCAGTGCGAGTCTGGCGGACGCGCCCAGCTTGGGTTGCTGGGAAGCGCGGCTCGGCCTGGGAAGGTCATAGGTGGCCGGAGACACGCCGATCATGCTCAGGCTGTGCTCGAACTCTCGATCCAGGGCCGCGCGGACAGCAGCGTGATCGAGCCCGACCGAGGCCAGGATCTGCTGTGCGGTGGACCCCTGATCTGCGGCGAGCGACAACAGGAGATGGTGCGCGTCGGTCGTCGCCGACCCGTCCTCCTGGGCTTCGCGCATCGCCCGCACGATGACCGCGTGCAGGTACTTGTCAAACGTGCTCATCGCCGCGTCTCCTCAGCTTGATTCCGGCGGCGATGAGCCGCTTGGCGTGCTTCTTGTGGACGGCTTGTCGGGTAACGCCGAGTGCCTCGGAGACCTGCGGCCAGCTCCAGCCCGCGCGCATGGCCTGCTCGACAGCGGCGTCCTCCAGTTGATCGGCAAGGCGCCGCAACGCAACGACAGCCGCCAGGGCGTCAGCGGACTCTTGAGGAAGGGGATGCTTGGCGGCGGACATGCAAGCAACTGTAGTTGACTAATGAGGATAGTCAACCCGAGTTGCCAATGACTGGCAAAAGGCGGGGTGACGCGTCCGGGACTCGCGATCGTGGGCCGACGTGTCGGCAAACGAGGGCACCCTCAAGTGATCACGGACCCACAGGTGGGCACTTGAGGTTCCCCCGCTGCGCGGGAGTGGCTGACTAGCAGGTCAGGGCGGGTTGACGTGGTTTCAGGTTCACTTGTTCGGCCGTTGCCCGGCTGGCGTAGTGCTTCTCCTCGTACTCGATCGGGCTGAGGTAGCCGAGCCGTTTCTGGATGCGGCGGGGGTTGTAGAAACCGTCGAGGTACTCGAAGAGCGTGAGGTTCGCTTCGGCTCTGGTGGCGAAGACGCGGCCGCGGATGCACTCGGTCTTGATGACCATCCACAGGTTCTCCGCGAGGGCGTTGTCGAACGAGTCGCCGACCGAGCCCATGGACGCCTGGATCCCTGCCCTGACCAGGCGTGTTGTGAGCTTCACGGACGTGTATTGACAGCCGTGGTCGGCGTGGTGAATGAGCTCGCCGGGGGCGACTTCGCGGCTGGCCAGGGCGTATTCGAGCGTGGTGAGGACCAGGTCGGCGTCGGCGCGGGCTGAGGTTTCCCAGGCCACCACCCGGCGGGAGAACGCGTCGCGGATCGCGGACAGCCACAGCGGGCCCTCCTCGGTCGCGATCATGGTCAGGTCGGTTACCCACAGGCGGTTCGGCCCGTTCGCGGTGAAGTCGCGTTGCACCAGGTCAGGGCGAGGTCGGCGTCTGGGTCCCGGCGGGTGAAACCCTTGCTCCGGCGGGGGCTGATCCCGGCGAGGCCGGCCTGGCGCATGAGCCGTTCGACACGCTTGCGGCCGACGTGGACGCCCTCACGCCTGAGGACGGCGTGCACGCGGGGTGAGCCGTAGATCCCGCCGGAATCGGCGTGGACCTGCCGGATCATGTCCGTCAGCTC
Organism: Streptomyces sp. NPDC050121; assembly: GCF_044460385.1. Lineage (NCBI taxonomy): Bacteria > Bacillati > Actinomycetota > Actinomycetes > Kitasatosporales > Streptomycetaceae > Streptomyces > Streptomyces sp. NPDC050121. Next base: position 5,472 of record NZ_JBITJV010000093.1, read on the forward strand.
GGCGTCCTGGCGGTGCCGCTCGCATGGCTCTTTCTCGGCCTGGCGCCAGCGGCAGTAGGTGGATGAGGGGATGGAAAGTTCCCGGAGTACGGGCTCGACCCCCAGGTGCGGGTGCGCCTCGACGAGCGCGGTCACCTGGGCCGGGTCGGGTCGAGCTGGGCCGCGAAAAAAGCCGAGGCCGTCCGCAGGACCTCGTTCGCCCGTCGCAGTTCCCGCACCTCGCGCCGCAGCTGAGCCAGCTCGTCCTTCTCCTCGGTGGTGAGCATGTCGTTGCGTTCGCCGGCGTCGGCCTCGGCCTGGCGGATCCAGTTGCGCAGGGCCTCGTGGTGCACACCGAGTTCCTCGGCCATGCGGCGGATCACGGGCTTCGGCTCGGCGGTCCGGTACATCCGGACCGCACGCTCACGCAACTCCAGCGGGTACTTCCAAGACCACGGAGTTAGAGCGGATCCGCGGTTGTCAACTGGGCGGGGGCGAAGGGTGTTGAAGGTCGGGTGCGATCCACTCCGGTTCG
>NZ_JBITJV010000094.1:0-5259 GCF_044460385.1 Streptomyces sp. NPDC050121
TCCGAGTAGTCCTTCATCGCCATCGGCGGTCTTCTCGCTTCCTCCGGATCAAGCAGATCCAGTATCAGCGTGTCCACCACTCAGGGGGAGGCTCCTGTTGCCTCGTTGAAGTGTTCCAGATACGGCAGTCGGTCTACCCCACACGCGTGAGGTCCCCCCCGTTCGAGCTGGAGCCGGTCGACCCAGTCGGTCATGTCCTGGCTGATCAGGTTGCTGCTTGTTGCACGGGGGCGGGAGTCGGCTTCGGAAAGATCTGGCCGAGCCGGTTGAGCCGGTTGAACACCGTGCGGACCTCACTGGTCAACGGGTCATCGTGGCCGAGGTGCTGGGTGAGGAGAGTGTAGATGTCTGCAAAGGTAGCGAGTGCCTCCCCAGGTCGGTTGCTGGCCGCCTGCAGCAGGCCGATCCGGCTGCGCACCTCAAGCAGCAACGGGTCTTGTGGTGGGGTGTCCTGGTGCAGATCTGCCGCCAGGGCGGTGTAGTCGTTGAGGGCTTGCTGGACATTGCCCAGTCGCATGTGGCAGAACGCGGCCTTGGATCGGCACTCTGCTGCTTGTCGTGAATTGTCCTCGGCTGCTGCCCGCTCTGTGCTGAGGGTGTTGTAGAGCGGGAGGGCTTCTCCGAAGTGGCCGGCGTCGAAGAACGCCTGCGCCTGGACGATGCGTATGCTCCCAGGCAGTGGCGCGGCCGCGGTCGGGATGGTTACGGGGTCGCCGACTTCGTCGTCTTCGTCGCCGGCGGAGAGCTGGGCAAGGGGCGTCGTGGTGTGGGGAGTGAGGCTTTGCGCGATGAGTTCCGCTGAGGCGGGCCGGTCGTCCGTGTCCTTGGCGAGCATGTTCATCAGGAGGTCGTCGACGTCTGGCGGGATTTCCGGCCGCAATTCACGTGCGGCGCTGGGGGTACGGGTGCGATGGGCGCCCATCACGCTGGCCGGGTCTCCGGTGAATGGGGGCTGGCCGGTGAGCATTTCGTAGAGCAGGCAGCCCAGCGCGTAGATGTCGGTCTGGGGCAGGATGAGGCCACGGTCGGTGAACTGTTCGGGGGCCATGTAGGCGACGGTGCCGAGGAGTTGGCCGTCTTGTGTGAGGCGTGGATAGTCACTGCCGTAGACGGCGGCAACGCCGAAGTCGAGGAGCTTGGTCTTCCAGGCTTCGGTGATCATGACGTTGGAGGGTTTGAGGTCGCGGTGGACGACGGGGTCCTCGTGGATGCAGGCGAGGGTGTCGGCGATCTGGGCGGCGTAGGACAGGGCCAGGTTGATCGGCAGGCGGCCGCCGTGCGCGGCAAGGATCTGGGCGAGGTCTTGCCCCACGATCAGTTCCCACACCATGTACAGGTCGTTCGGACTGCCGTTCAGCTGGGCGTCGTACAGCGTGGGGAGTCCGGAGTGCGTGAAGCGGGCACCGAGCTCGGCTTCGCGGCAAAAGCGGGCTGCGACGATCTCCGGGCTGATGCTGTTGGCCTGTGCGACCAGCCGCTCAGGGTTGATGATCTTGACGGCGGCGGGGCGTTTGAGCTGGGTGTCCCAGGCCTGCCAGACCTGTCCCATGCTTCCCTGCCCGATCAGAGTGCGCAGTTCGAACCGTTCGATGCTGCGCACGTCAGGCGCCACCGTTCTCGGTGGCCGGCATGAGCGCCTCGGCCAGGTCGGCAAGTGTGCCTTCGCCGGGCACCATCCATCTGCGGGATCCCTGGACGGCGGACGGGGCTTCGTGCCATCCGGCTTCGGCCCAGATGTGGCGCAGCAGCGCATTGGGAGAGTAAGTCTGCTGGTCGATTTCCCAGATCAAGGGGTGGTGGGGGTTGTTTGTCCAGGTGGCGAGGTAGCGGCGGGGGTCTTCGCTGAGCCAGTCCCCGATGGCACGCTTTTCGGAGGGTAGGGGCCGGTACATCACCCGTGTGCCTTCCGGGATGCGGCCGTGCTCAACGAGCGTGACAACACTGCTGCGCCTGCGCCTGGGATGGGAGGACTCGCGGGCAGACAGGCTGGGAAGCGCGGTCAGATAACGGATGACATCAACGGCGAGCACGTGGCTTTTTTCTTCGTCCGTGAACACGCCGGCTAGGAACAGATGCGAGCCGAAGAGGCGTTCGATCGCGGATCCCAAGAGATCGGCGACCTGCCAGGTGCGCTGAGCAGCCCAGTCCCGGAGTCCATCAGCGTCGGAGAGTTCGTCGAGAAGGTCGAAATCGATGCTGCGGAAGACGAGGTGAGCCACCAGGAGATCTCCGTGCTCGGCGAGATCACGGTCGCGCGGCGACCCCCCTGCGGCGGCGTGGGCTAGAGCGCTCCGCACCTCGCGCATCAGCAGCACACACTGCCAGATCTGGCGGGCGCTGGGCCGTCCTCCGAACAGACGCGTGTAGGCGCCTTCTGGAGCGGGCCGCCACAGGTAGGCGGGGTCGGCACTGGCCCGGGCGGTCAGGGAAACGTCCGGGTGCGCGCAGGCCAGGGCGACGGCTGCCTCCTGCATGGTGCAGCCGACTTCCGGGGCGGGCGCTACCGCACCTTTCCTGTAGACGTATTCCTTGTGCAGTTCATCCGCGAACTCCTCGCGCAGTTTCTGCTGGTAGGAGTCGAGGGCGACAGAGTCGACCGCGTGGGCGGCGCCGTCGCTCTCACCAACCTGGGTGAGAGCGGAGACAAAGTCTGCGGAAGCGTCACTGAGGTGGATGATCCGCACCGGCACCAGCGCCAGGTCACCGACCTCGGAATGTTGCTTCACCGCCTGGGCGACGGTGGCAACCACCGTGGTTCCGTTGACGACACGGGCGTTGTGCAGCCGCAGGAGCAGGGGCTGACCCACTGCTCTGCGGGCGAGATAGCTGGCGTCAACGCGGTCGCAGATCACGGTGATGCCGCTGGTGAGGTACCAGAATTCCTCCGGCGCGGTGATCAGCCTGCTCAGGGCCGCAGGGTCGGGCCGTCCGGTGGAATGCGGACGCAGGGCAGGATCAAGCAGGCGGTCTCCGTAGGTGTTGTACCAGGAGGCGAGTTCGCCAGCGGAGACGCTTGTGGTGTAAGCCTCGTAAGGGGCGTCGGTGCGATGCCAGCCGTCCGTCAAGGTTGCGGACAGGGACACGGTGGTGGGGCCTGCATCGGCCCGCACGGCGGAGTAGAAGTCAGCCAGTCCCAGGGCCAGCACGGTGACCGGGATGCGCCCCGCGAAGCCGAAGCCCTCTCCCACCAGGGCCAGTTGCCGCTCCGCTGCAGGGGTCAGGCGGGCGTCGCCGGCCAACGCCGCCACCAGATGAACCTGGCAGCGCGGGGAACTCAGGGCCTCGTTGATGCGGTTGATCGATGCACGGATGCGGGAGTTGAAGCCCTCGTAACGCTGGTCGGCCAGGTGTTGCAGTCCGGTCACCAGCTTGGCGGCGTCCTGCTCCCGCAGCCTGGCCTGACCCCGGTCGCTCCATTTCGCCTGCACGAGCCAGATGTCGGAGCCGCCCTTGGAGAACGCGATGGCGTCGATGCCGAAATCGCCTGGGCCGTCCACGACAGATGCGGCGGCCTCCTCATGGCTGCAATCGGTGAGCATCCGGACGGCCTCGGCGGCCAGAGCCCGGGACAGCAGACCGACGTCCCGCCCCTGGGGGGAGCTGTGAGCCATGTCGGACAGGTCGATCCACGGACGGTAGGCGTGCGTGAGGTAATTCCGCACAAACCGCACCGTGTTAGGCACAGCAGAATCGTTCACCGCACCATCTCCTTCGTCGTCGTCAGAGCCCCGCGGGCCGGCCACTCAGACCAGATCGCGCACGTGCTCCACGCTCAACGGGCTGGCCACCACACAGCGGGCCGACGTACCGGTGGCTGGCAGCTCAGCCGTCACACGGGCCAGCCCGGACATCCAAGCGCCGGGCACCTGGCCGTGACGGGCATCGATCGCCTCCAGCAGTTCCCGCACACCCGCCCCGTTCAATCCGCTGGGAGGGGGTGCCACGCCCTCGGCAGCCGCATCGTGCTCCAGAGACAGGGCTTGTACCGCCTGCCCGGCAGTCGTCAGGAAGGTCGTGGCGAAGCTGGAGCCGCCCTTGATGCCTTCCAGCGCAGGGGCCTCGACTGGGGCCGGCACGAACCCTCGCAGGTGGCGGGAGGAACCGTGCAGCAGCAGACGACACCCCGTCTCCTGCTCATAGCGCGTGTCTTCCCCCGGAGCGGGGTCGGCGAACAGCACCATGTACTGGTAGTCGCCCGTCAGCGTGACACAGCGCAGCGGCGCTTCGAACCACACCCATTGCCCCGGACGCAGTCCCGGCTGGGCGAACCACTCCGCCCGCTCCCCCAGGTGCTTGTCGAGCTTTTCCAGCTGCCGCATCCGGTCGCGCTCGCTGTCGGCTGCCGGCGCGTCGATGTCAACGCCCCCCACCGGTGTGTTCAGCCGCAGGGCACTGCGCAAGGCGAATCGCCGCGGCAGCGAAAACTGCTGAAGCTTGGCATCCGACAGGTACACAAACTCTCGATACTCGCTCAATGCGCCCCCCACTTCACCTGGTCTCCCATCCTGCCACGTGAGCCCCGCCAACAACGCCAGCTCGCCCGCACCGTCAACCCCGCTTGCGTAGGGATACGGTGGCCGCGGGGCGGGCGTGGCCCGTCGGTTAGGGCACAGCGGTGTGACTCGGTTCGCAGGGCCGCCCGGGCGAGGGGGCAGGTGGTCAAGGCGTCAGCGTTGCGGTACGGGCCGGAAAAAGAACGGCTCCCGGGTACGCGGCCGCTACACACGGCGCCGTGGACACCCGGCGTCAGATGTCACCGGACGGTTGCTCGACGAGCCGTGCCAGTGCACTGCACACCTCCTGTGCCTGATCGGTGCCCAGTTTGGCGAGGAGTTTGCGGGCGATGGCTTCCGCGAAGCAGCAAGTCAGAGACCTCGCCCTATGGACTTCTCAATTCAATGCGCTGGGGATTCTCACACTGTGTCACCAAACCTTCTCACTCGATGCCATCACTTGTGTGCCCCAACCAGCAGATACGTGTGACATCTAGATGAGAACCACCGGTGACACCGAAATGAGAAGTCTCACCCTCCGCCTCTTGCCGGAGCGCCTGGTTCACAGCGGCGGCGCGACCCTGCGCAGCAGCCGTCCCAGCAAAGCCCGGTCGACGGCCGCGTCAGCGGTGGTCAGCAGCGCGTTCTGCAGGTGCGCGGTCAAAGCGGCCCACGTGCGGAACACGCCGTGGGCGCACGACCGGTCGATCCACGCCAGATCCGGGGCCGCGACGGTACGCCACAGCGGATGGAAGCCGGTCACCAC
>NZ_JBITJV010000095.1:0-5114 GCF_044460385.1 Streptomyces sp. NPDC050121
TCCGCGTACTGGGCGTACGCGGACGATCCCGACAACGCGGCGAGGCGCCGTGCCAGGCGTCGCGGGCCAGACGGGACTTTCGAAACACGCCCTAGAAGCACGAGGAACTCGGGAATTCCAGGGAGTGGTGCGTGAGCCGTGAACAGGCGTGGTGGACGAGGGCCCGGCTGGGCCGCTGCGGCCCGCCCCTGGACCTGCTCACCGCCCGATTCGAACGGCACGTCTACGCCCCGCACGCCCACGAGGAGCTCAACGTCGGCGTGTGCGTGGGCGGCTCCGAGGTCATCGACTACCGCGGCGGCCGCCTCCGCCTCGGTCCCGGCTCCATCGTCGTCCTCGCCCCCGGCGAGATGCACACCGGCGGCCCCGGAACCCCCGACGGCGGCTACGCCTACCGCGCGCTCTACGCGCCGGTGTCGCTGCTGACGGACGGCGCCGTCGGCGGTGGCCTCCCGCACTTCCACGAACCCGTCATCGACGACCCCGAACTGGCTGTCGCCCTGGCCCGCGCCCACACGGACCTGGCCGCCTGCCCCGACCCGCTGGAGGTCGAGTCCCGCCTCCCGTGGCTGCTGACGGCCCTCGCCCGCCGTCACTCCACGGTCCGCCCGGTGTGCGACACGATCCCCGGCGCCGAGCGCATCACCCACGCCGTCCGCGACCGTCTCGCCGACGAACTCCTCACCCCGCCCTCCCTCTCCGACCTCGCCGCCGACCTGGGCCTGTCCCGCTACCAACTCCTGCGCGCCTTCCGTACGACGACCGGCATACCGCCCTACGCCTGGCTGGCCCAGTACCGGGTGACCAGGGCGAGAGCCCTGCTGGAGGCCGGCCTGCGCCCGGCCGAGGTGGCCTCCCTGGTCGGCTTCGCGGACCAGGCCCACCTCACCCGCTGGTTCCGCCGCGTCATGGGCGTGACGCCGGCGGCGTACCGCAACAGCGTTCAAGACACCTGACCGGGATCCGGCCGACACTCCCCGCATGACTGCACGCGGCTGGTTCCTGTTCTCCCTGATGGGAGTGGTGTGGGGCATCCCCTACCTCATGATCAAGGTGGCGGTGGACGCCCCGCTGTCACCGTCCATGGTGGTGTTCACGCGCTGCGCCCTGGGCGCCGCCCTCCTGCTCCCCTTCGCGCTGCGCGGCGGCGGCCTGTTCCGCACCGTCCGTGCCCACTGGCTGCCCATGCTGGCCTTCGCGTGCATCGAGATCCTCGTCCCGTGGTTCACGCTCACGGACGCCGAGCGCCATCTGTCCAGCTCGACGGCGGGCCTGCTGATCGCGGGCGTGCCGATCGTCGGCGTCGCCCTGGCCCGCCTCTTCGGCGACACGGAACGCCTGGGCCTCCGGCGGATCACGGGACTGGCCCTCGGCCTGGCGGGCGTCGCCGTCCTCACCGTGCCGCATCTCACCGGCGGCGACGCCCGCTCCCTGGGGGAGGTGTTCCTGACGGTGCTGGGATACGCGACGGCGCCCTTGATCGCGGCACGCCGGCTGAAGGACGTACCGACCCTCCAGCTCACGGCGCCCTGCCTGGCCCTGGCGGCCCTGGTCTACGCGCCCGCGGCGGCAGCGACCTGGCCTGCGCAGATGCCGTCCGCGTCGGTCCTGACCGCCCTCATCGGCCTGGGCGTGATCTGCACGGCGCTCGCCTTCGTCGCCTTCCTGGAACTGATCAAGGAGGCGGGCCCCACCCGCGCGATGGTCTTCACCTACGTCAACCCGGCGGTAGCGGTGGCGGCCGGCGCCCTGTTCCTCGACGAGCCCCTGACCCCGACGATCGTCGCCGCCTTCACCCTGATCCTGGCGGGCTCGGTCCTGGCAACGGCGGCGGGACCGTCGACCGGACCGGCGGGACGGAAGGAGGACCCGCGCCCGGTAACATGGTCGACACGGCAGACGAGCCGGGCGGACGGCCGCGTGGAGTCCCCTTAGGGGCTTCCCGAGGAACGTCCGGGCTCCACAGGGCAGGGTGATGGCTAACGGCCACCCGGGGTGACCCGCGGGACAGTGCCACAGAAAACAGACCGCCGAGGGCTTCGGCCCCCGGTAAGGGTGAAACGGTGGTGTAAGAGACCACCAGTGCCCAGGGCGACCTGGGCAGCTAGGTAAACCCCACCCGGAGCAAGGTCAAAAGGAGCCGCCGTAAAAGGCGCGCTCTGCGCGGACGTTCGAGGGCTGCCCGCCCGAGTCCGCGGGTAGACCGCACGAGGCCGGCGGCAACGCCGGTCCTAGATGGATGGCCGTCGCCGAGGACGTCGCGAGACCCCTCGGTACAGAACCCGGCGTACAGCCCGACTCGTCTGCCGCCACCTGCGGCTTTGCCTTGGAAAGGGCCTCTGACCTGCGTCGGAGGCCCTTTCCGGTCTTTCGGGGGCTTGCCGCGTTACGCGGCGGAAAGTCCCTCTGAAGTCCCTCAGACAGCACTGAAAGTCCCTGAAAAGTCCCTGGAGCGGAGGGGCGGGGGACGCCTCTGACCTGGGCCAGATCATAGTTACGTCGATCTTGGTGTGGGTCTTTGGGATGGTGGCGTGAGGTGGGAAGCGGCCTCCGTTGCAGTATGGGCCCGAAGGCGGCGGTTGCAGGCTCCCAGTTCCGGGTGAACGCCAGCAGCGTTTTGCCGTGCCCAGTAGCCTCGGGCCCATGACCGAAGAGACGATCACCGCGCTGAAGAACTACGACTGGCTCGTTCGGAAAGGAATGGGCACGTACGTACAGCTTTACGGCGAAGTCTCTTCTCCAGCTTCCGCTTCCCTCCGACGCCCCCCCCCCGAGCTCGCTCACGGGAACTGACCAGACTGGCCAGGCTTCTTGACGCTCAGCAGCCCAGCACCGTCTTTACGGATCGGCGCCCGCCCAGCCGGAAGGCTCTGGACGCCGCAAGAGCCGCATACGCACGGACCCGCCATGAGATGGTCGCCCTTCAGGAGGAACTGGACTGGGACGTCTACGCCTCGTATGGACTGCTGTCGGCCGATGAGCGAGCTCGTCTGATTACTTCGCCGGATTGCGAACTCCCCACGCTGAGGCCAGGGGAGCGCGCGTTCGAGATCGTGTGGGCACGCAAGGTCGCCGAAGGGACGGCCTCGCCGTCCTGGCTCGAAGGGCCGTCCTGGTTCGATAGACACGAAGTCACACTGGTCACCGACGTCCCGAACCATTGGCCGGCGGCCTACCGGGACGTCGTACAGGCCAGGATCGATGCCATTGAGTCCCGTCAGGCGATCGCCCTCGTCGAGCGCGCTGAGTACAAGCGGCGGTGGGCGACGGAGCCCTGGGAGAAGAGCGAAGAGCGAGCGCTGCGCACGTGGCTGCTCGACCGTTGCGAGGACGAACGACTGTGGTTCGAGGAGAAGAACGGCGACAGGCGTCCGCGTCCCCGGACGATCGGGCAACTGGCACGGGAACTCGGTGACGATGCCGGGGTCCGTTCCGCAGCCGCGCTCTACGCGGCCGACCACCTGGGGCGGCGGGAGGGCACGCTCGCAGATGTGCTGGGCGCGATTTTGGACGGTGAGCAGGTCCCGTATGCGGCAGCGTTGAGGTACAAGGAGTCGGGACTGCGTAAGCGCGCGCAGTGGGAGCGGGTGTGGGAGCTTCAGCGCCGCGAGGACGAGACGGGCGAGGCGTTGGGGATCCCCGTTCCGCCCAAGTACGTGAGCGCCGATTTCCAGCGCGCGTCCTACTGGTCGATCCGAGGCAGGCTGGACATTCCCCGCGAACGCTTCATCTCCTACGCTGACGTTGTTGACGAAGGGGGCTGCCTGCTGCTCGGTTGGTCCGGCTGGAGCGAAACCGATCGTGTTCGCGTTCTGCTGGATCTGGTCGGTGGCGTTGGTCGGCAACCAAATCCGAGTGTGTACCGGATTACCTCTCTCCTGGCCGGAGTACAGGAACTGCTCCGTTCCATGCGCCGATGGGAGGTTCAGGAGTATTCAATGGGCAGGCTCGGGCAATTTGAGGTGTTCCAGCGTCACTTCGAAGACCTGCTCAGTGTGTATGGACTAACCACACACGACTTGACTTCCTGGCGGCCGCGTCGCTCCGCGCCCAAGCACCCCTGATGCCCTGTGCGCGCCTGGCCGGATCAGCATCCTCACCTTCCATGACGGCATAAGGTCGCGCCGGGTGGCCATGCCTTGTACTGGCCGACGGGAACGGGGGACCACAGGATGACGGGGGCCGAACGGCACCATCTGGTTGCCGAGTTGATGCGTGCGGCTCGGCTGGAAGTCGCGGCGGAGCTGCGGGGGAGCGTCGCGGTGCGTTCCTGGACCACCTGCGGTCGAAGCTGAGCGAGGAGCACCCCGGTGCCCGTGCGGCCGACGAACTGCTCGCGGGCGCCACCGTGCCGTCGAAGCAGTTGATGTCCGTGGCAGCCCAGGAAGTGCGCGAGCGGCAGCAGTTCGTCCTCCTCGACGAGCAGCAGGTCGCCTACCGCATGGTGCTCAACGCGGTGGAGCGGGCCAAGCGCGCTGACCACAAAGAAGTCGTCATCGTCACCGGCGGCCCCGGTACGGGGAAGAGCGTGATAGCACTCCAACTGCTCGGCGAGCTCTACCGGAGGGGCGTGGCCGCAGTTCACGCCACCGGCTCGCAGTCGTTCACCAAGACGATGCGCAAGGTGGCCGGCTCCCGGAAACGCGAAGTCCAGGATCTCTTCAAGTACTTCAACAGCTTCATGACCACGGAGAAGAACACGCCCAGGGCCCAGATCGACGAGCTCATCGACGTCGCCCACGTACCGGTCTTCTTCCTCGACGAGCACCAGGTGGTGTGTCCCGGTGAGATGGGCACCGTGGGCGAAATCCGTGAGGCCGCGGCCAGACGGGGCATCGACTGCCATGTCGTCCCCCTGGAAAGCCAGTTCCGCTGCGGAGGCAGCGACGCCTACCTGCGCTGGGTTGTCCGGCTTCTCGGTCTGGAGCCCGGCGGGCCGGTCGTGTGGGAGCCCGACGACCGCATGCGGTTGGGGGCCACCCGGTGCGTGCGCGGGTGGCCCTCTTGCAGCACGTGCAACGTGAGGTGGGCCGCCGGGCGAGGTGGCAGCGGAGCTGCCCCTTTTCCCAGCGGCCTCCTCCCGAACCCGTCGTGCGACGTTAACCGCAACGGGC
>NZ_JBITJV010000096.1:1418-2756 GCF_044460385.1 Streptomyces sp. NPDC050121
TTGGTTGGGGGTGATGGGTGGCTGGTCGTTGTTTGAGAACTGCACAGTGGACGCGAGCATCTGTGGCCAAGTTTTTAAGGGCGCACGGTGGATGCCTTGGCACCAGGAACCGATGAAGGACGTGGGAGGCCACGATAGTCCCCGGGGAGTCGTCAACCAGGCTTTGATCCGGGGGTTTCCGAATGGGGAAACCCGGCAGTCGTCATGGGCTGTCACCCATACCTGAACACATAGGGTATGTGGAGGGAACGCGGGGAAGTGAAACATCTCAGTACCCGCAGGAAGAGAAAACAACCGTGATTCCGGGAGTAGTGGCGAGCGAAACCGGATGAGGCCAAACCGTATGCGTGTGAGACCCGGCAGGGGTTGCGCATACGGGGTTGTGGGATCTCTCTTCCACGGTCTGCCGGCCGTGGGACGAGTCAGAAACCGTTGATGTAGGCGAAGGACATGCGAAAGGTCCGGCGTAGAGGGTAAGACCCCCGTAGTCGAAACATCAGCGGCTCGTTTGAGAGACACCCAAGTAGCACGGGGCCCGAGAAATCCCGTGTGAATCTGGCGGGACCACCCGCTAAGCCTAAATATTCCCTGGTGACCGATAGCGGATAGTACCGTGAGGGAATGGTGAAAAGTACCGCGGGAGCGGAGTGAAATAGTACCTGAAACCGTGTGCCTACAAGCCGTGGGAGCGTCGCGCATTGAGTTTACTCAATGCGTCGTGACTGCGTGCCTTTTGAAGAATGAGCCTGCGAGTTTGCGGTGTGTTGCGAGGTTAACCCGGGTGGGGTAGCCGTAGCGAAAGCGAGTCCGAACAGGGCGTTTCAGTAGCACGCTCAAGACCCGAAGCGGAGTGATCTAGCCATGGGCAGGTTGAAGCGGAGGTAAGACTTCGTGGAGGACCGAACCCACCAGGGTTGAAAACCTGGGGGATGACCTGTGGTTAGGGGTGAAAGGCCAATCAAACTCCGTGATAGCTGGTTCTCCCCGAAATGCATTTAGGTGCAGCGTCGTGTGTTTCTTGCCGGAGGTAGAGCACTGGATAGGCGATGGGCCCTACCGGGTTACTGACCTTAGCCAAACTCCGAATGCCGGTAAGTGAGAGCGCGGCAGTGAGACTGTGGGGGATAAGCTCCATGGTCGAGAGGGAAACAGCCCAGAGCATCGACTAAGGCCCCTAAGCGTACGCTAAGTGGGAAAGGATGTGGAGTCGCAGAGACAACCAGGAGGTTGGCTTAGAAGCAGCCACCCTTGAAAGAGTGCGTAATAGCTCACTGGTCTAGTGATTCCGCGCCGACAATGTAGCGGGGCTCAAGCGTACCGCCGAAGTCGTGTCATTGC
>NZ_JBITJV010000096.1:2853-4701 GCF_044460385.1 Streptomyces sp. NPDC050121
GGATGGGTAGGGGAGCGTCGTGTGCCGGGTGAAGCAGCACCGGAAGGTAGTTGTGGACGGTTCACGAGTGAGAATGCAGGCATGAGTAGCGATTCACACGTGAGAAACGTGTGCGCCGATTGACTAAGGGTTCCTGGGTCAAGCTGATCTGCCCAGGGTAAGTCGGGACCTAAGGCGAGGCCGACAGGCGTAGTCGATGGATAACCGGTTGATATTCCGGTACCCGCTGTGAAGCGTCAAACATTGAATCAGGCGATGCTAAGTCCGTGAAGCCGTTCCGGACCCTTCGGGGAATGGAAAGTGGTGGAGCCGACGGACCAGACTTGTAGTAGGTGAGTGATGGGGTGACGCAGGAAGGTAGTCCATCCCGGGCGGTGGTTGTCCCGGGGTAAGGGTGTAGGACGGTGTGTAGGCAAATCCGCACACCACATAGTCTGAGACCTGATGCCGAGCCGATTGTGGCGAAGTGGATGATCCTATGCTGTCGAGAAAAGCCTCTAGCGAGTTTCATGGCGGCCCGTACCCTAAACCGACTCAGGTGGTCAGGTAGAGAATACCGAGGCGTTCGGGTGAACTATGGTTAAGGAACTCGGCAAAATGCCCCCGTAACTTCGGGAGAAGGGGGGCCACGCTTGGTGAGAGCACTTGCTGCTCGAGCTGGGGGTGGCCGCAGAGACCAGCGAGAAGCGACTGTTTACTAAAAACACAGGTCCGTGCGAAGCCGTAAGGCGATGTATACGGACTGACGCCTGCCCGGTGCTGGAACGTTAAGGGGACCGGTTAGTCACATTTCGGTGTGGCGAAGCTGAGAACTTAAGCGCCAGTAAACGGCGGTGGTAACTATAACCATCCTAAGGTAGCGAAATTCCTTGTCGGGTAAGTTCCGACCTGCACGAATGGCGTAACGACTTCTCGACTGTCTCAACCATAGGCCCGGTGAAATTGCACTACGAGTAAAGATGCTCGTTTCGCGCAGCAGGACGGAAAGACCCCGGGACCTTTACTACAGTTTGATATTGGTGTTCGGTTCGGCTTGTGTAGGATAGGTGGGAGACTGTGAAGCTTGGACGCCAGTTCAGGTGGAGTCGTCGTTGAAATACCACTCTGGTCGTGCTGGATGTCTAACCTGGGTCCGTGATCCGGATCAGGGACAGTGTCTGATGGGTAGTTTAACTGGGGCGGTTGCCTCCTAAAGAGTAACGGAGGCGCCCAAAGGTTCCCTCAGCCTGGTTGGCAATCAGGTGTTGAGTGTAAGTGCACAAGGGAGCTTGACTGTGAGACCGACGGGTCGAGCAGGGACGAAAGTCGGGACTAGTGATCCGGCGGTGGCTTGTGGAAGCGCCGTCGCTCAACGGATAAAAGGTACCCCGGGGATAACAGGCTGATCTTCCCCAAGAGTCCATATCGACGGGATGGTTTGGCACCTCGATGTCGGCTCGTCGCATCCTGGGGCTGGAGTCGGTCCCAAGGGTTGGGCTGTTCGCCCATTAAAGCGGTACGCGAGCTGGGTTTAGAACGTCGTGAGACAGTTCGGTCCCTATCCGCTGCGCGCGCAGGAACATTGAGAAGGGCTGTCCCTAGTACGAGAGGACCGGGACGGACGAACCTCTGGTGTGCCAGTTGTTCTGCCAAGGGCATGGCTGGTTGGCTACGTTCGGGAGGGATAACCGCTGAAAGCATCTAAGCGGGAAGCCTGCTTCGAGATGAGTGTTCCCACCTCCTTGAGAGGGTAAGGCTCCCAGTAGACGACTGGGTTGATAGGCCGGATGTGGAAGCCCAGTAATGGGTGAAGCTGACTGGTACTAATAGGCCGAGGGCTTGTCCTCAGTTGCTCGCGTCCACTGTGTT
>NZ_JBITJV010000097.1:0-4497 GCF_044460385.1 Streptomyces sp. NPDC050121
TCCTGGCCGACATACAGATGCAGGAAGCCGGGCAGCTTGCCGGCCTCCATGAGTTTGCCCGCCTCGGTCTCGAACAGCCGGATGCGCACCATGCGTTCGTGCAGGTCCTTGATGACCTGCGCGCTGACCTGCGTGGATTTCTTCGACGCCGTTGACGCTCGTTGAGCCATCGTCCGCCCCTTCGCCCGAGGGAGGTTGCCAAGCAATCGGACTTACTTGTGTCGGCCTACAGTAACCAGCCGCGGGCATCTTACTGAACAGCGTCTCTAATTACTATGCCCCCGGCCCGGGTCGTGACCCCGCGCGTCCACCAACTCGACGGCATTGCCCTCCGGATCCGCCCAGAAGCTGATCCGCCGTCCGCGCGTCCGGACGACGACCGGGTCCGACAGCGGCCGGGCGCCCGCGGCCGGCAGCGCCGCCACCACCGGGCCCATGTCGTCAAGGTGGAAGGTGAGATACGACAGCCCCGGACGCCCGGCCGGCAGGGGCGCCGCAGGCGCCGACACCGGGGCCGACCGGGGAAGGATCAACTTGACGCACCCCCCGGAGGGCACCCGCAGCCAGACGACCACCAGCTCGCCGCCGAGCCCCGCCGGGCCGCCGATGGACTCCGGCACGCGTGAGCGGTGCTCGGGGCGGCACCCGATGACGTCGCGGTAGAAGCGCTCCATCAGCTCCAGGTCCCGCACCACCACACCCACCTCGAACGGCCGCGTCATGACCATCACACCCACCCCCACGGGACACCGAGCGGCGACTTCGACACTTTCTATTGACAGACCACACTAAGTCCTGTTGTCGTTTCGGACACAACCCAGCCGTCGCATTCCGAAGCCGGTCACCGGCTCGCGGCTGAGAGGATTGTGAGGACATCGTGGTCCAGACCAGTTCGCCGGAGATTCGGGAAGCAAGCGCCGAGGGCAGGTCACCGGCCTCAGTCCCCTCAACCCCCGAATACTCGTCGTGGATCAGCCGGGACCGGTCCACCGACGCTGCGTCGGAGACGATGCGGCGGGAGGCGGCCGAACTCGTCGAGCGGGTGATGGCGCACTACCGCGACAACACCACGCACGAGGCGGCCGGCCAGTGGACGGAACCCGTGGCCAACTACCTCGACGCCGACCGCTGGCGGCGCGAGACGGACGCCGTCCACCGGAGCGTCCCGCTGCCGCTCGCCATGTCCTGCGAGCTGCCCGGTCCGAACACCTACAAGGCGATCGACGTGCTCGGCATCCCCGTGCTGATCACCCGCGACCGGCAGGGCGCCGTGCACGCGATGATCAACGCCTGCCGGCACCGGGGGGCCAAGCTCCTCGAACCCGGCTGCGGGGTGTCGAAGCGGCTCACCTGCCCGTACCACTCCTGGTCCTACGACCTGGCCGGGGAGCTGCGGGGCGTGTACGCCGAGAAGACCTTCGGCGAAGTTCCACGCGAGGGCCGCGGCCTCGTCCGACTCCCGGCCGGGGAGCGCGCGGGGATCGTGTTCGTCTCGCTGGACCCGGCGGCCGAGCCCGACCTGGACAGCTGGCTGGGCGATCTGCAGCCCCTGCTGGAGGGCATGCGGCTGGCCGAGTGCCACCACTACTCCACCAGCGAGCTGACCAGTCCCAACTGGAAGGTCACCCTCGACGGATATCTGGAGACGTACCACTTCGCCTCGCTGCACCCGAAGACGGTGTTCGAGACGAACCTCTCCAACATGATGGCCCACGACACCTGGGGCCCCCACCAGCGCATCGCACCGGCCCTGCGCCCCATCGCGCAGGCGGTCGAACTGCCGCCGGACCAGCGCGACCCCGGGGACTGCGTCGGGCCCATCTACTGGCTCTTCCCGGGCCTCGCGATCGCCGGCGGCTGGCGCCAGAAGATCGCCGTCTCCCTGGTGCTGCCGCGGACGGCCACCGAGTCGGTGACCCAGCAGATCATCCTGCTGCGGGAGCCGGCGGTCACCGAGGAGGAGCGCCGCGCCGCCGACCGGTTCGGCGAGTGGTTCCACGAGGTGGTCCGCGACGAGGACTACGCGACCACCTACGGAGTCCAGCAGGGCCTGAAGGCCCTCGAAGGGACCGACTTCGTCTTCGGACGCAACGAGCCCGGGCTCCAGCACTTCCACCGCACCATTCACCAGCACCTGGACAGAGGCGCCACAGCAGCCGCCAGAGCCGCCAGGTGAGCAACCAACAACACTCGCGGGAGAACACCATGGTGGCTACGGGCAGCCTCGACGGACGTGTCGCGGTGATCACGGGCAGCACGCGCAGTATCGGCCGCGCCATCGCCGAGGCCTTCCTGGCCGACGGCGCCACGGTCGTCGTCAGCGGCCGTTCCGAGATCAAGGGCAAGCAGGCCCTGGAGGAGATGGGCGCCGGGGACCGGGCCGTCTTCCACCCCTGCGACGCCAACAGCCAGGAGGACATCGAGGGCCTCGCCGACTTCGCCGCCGAACGCTTCGGCAGGCTCGACATCTGGGTCAACAACGTCGGAGGCAGCTCCGGCTTCGCCCCCATCCACCAGCTCAGCGACGAGGCGTGGCACGACGCCCTCAACCTGAACGTCAACGGCTACTTCTACGGCACCCGCCGGGCGCTGCCGAAGATGCTGGAAGGCGGCTGGGGCCGCATCATCAACATCTCGTCGGTGGAGGGCAAGCAGGCCAACAAGCCCGCGATCAGCCACTACATCACCAACAAGCACGCCATCCACGGCCTGACCAAGGCGACCGCCTTCGAGTACGGCACCCAGGGCATCACCTGCAACGCCATCTGCCCCGGCGCCGTCGACACCGACCTCATGCGGGCCGCGGGTCCCGCCGCGGCGGAGGCCGAGGGCATCTCGTACGAGGAGTGGCTGGGCCGGTTCGCCGAGCATGCCGCCACGAAGAAGATCACCACGGTGGAGCAGGTCGCGGCCGTCGCCTCGCTGCTGGCGAGCGAGGCCGGTGCGGGTATCACCGGCGCGTTGATCAGCGTGGACGGCGGAACAGCGCAGTGGTAGGCGCGGGGCGGGCAGGGGCAGGCACGGACAGCGGGAGGTCTCGGTCATGAAGAGCTGGATCACGGACTGGCAGCGCAGTGAGCGGCTGCCGCACTACACCCGCGCCAACGCGGGCGAGACCCTGCCGGAACCCGCCAGCCCGCTGGGCTGGACCCTGGTCTGGGGGCGGGGCCTCCAGGGCTGGCGGCGCGGCTTCGTCGGCTTCGGCATCTACCGCGAGGAGGAGGTGGCCGGCCCCCGACCGCCGTTCGTCGGCATGTTCGGCGGCCACTTCTACCTCAACCTGTCCCACATGCGGCTGTTCGGCATCCGTATGGGCCAGACGGCGGACCAGATCGACGCGGCCTTCGTCGGTCAGCGCTCCGACACCCCGGTGTATGTGGCGCACCCGGACGACCAGGACGAGGAGCTGACCGCAAAGGCGGGCGCGACGCTTCAGCGGATGCTCGGCCAGGCCGGCTTCCCGGAGGCGGACGCCGACCGGGAACGGCTGCGCGCCCTGCGCCGCTCGCGCCCGGACCTGGCTCAGCTGCCCGACGCCGAACTGGTGGCGCACGCACGGTCGTTGCTGGACGAGGTGGAGACGACGTTCCAGCGGCACGTCGAGTCGTCGCTGCCCGCGTCCGTGGGACCGGCGATCCTCGGCCCGCTGTGCACGAGCGTGGACCGCCCCGGCGCGATGCTCGACCTGATCGGCGGTCTCGGCGCCGTCGACTCGGCCTCCCCCTCGACCGGGCTGTGGACGCTGTCACGGCAGGTGGCGGCCTCGGCCGAGCTGAGCGCGCTGTTCGACCGGGGTCCGGCCGCCGTGGAGCAGGCCCTCGACGGGGCGAGCGGCGACGTGAAGACGTTCCGCGACGCCTTCGAGGAGTTCCTGGCCGAGTCCGGCGACCGCGGCCCCAACGAGTGGGACATCCACGCGTTGTCCTGGGAGGCGGCACCGGTCCAGGCGCTGGCCCTGGTCGACCGGATCCGGCACAGTCCCGACGACGACTCCCCGGCCGCCCGTGGGAAGCGGCTGGCCGAGGGGCGTGAGCGGACGGCGCGGGAGATCCGGGCCGCGCTGCCCGAGGAGACGCAGGCCATGTTCGACGCCGGCATGCACGCCTCCCAGGTGTGGATCCCGGCCCGCGAGCGCACCAAGGCGAACTGCGTCACCGTCGTCAACGAGATCCGTATGGCCGTACGGGAGCTCGGCCGCCGGGGTGTCGAGGCGGGGCTCTTCGCCCGGCCCGAGGACGTGATGATGCTGCTGGACACCGAACTCGACGAGTATGTCGCCGCCCCGGAGTCCTTCGGCCCCGTCATCGCGCGGCGACTCGAGGAGTACGCGGGCCTGCACGACCTGGAGCCGCCGTTCTTCGTCGCCGACGACACGCAGACCGAGATCGACACGTGGGCGCGACGCGCCGAGGAGCGGACCCTGGCGGCCGTCGAGGGTGATGTCCTCGGTGGTGTGGGCGGCAGCCACGGCACGTACACCGGCAGGGTGCGGGTGGT
>NZ_JBITJV010000098.1:0-4465 GCF_044460385.1 Streptomyces sp. NPDC050121
TCCTGGCCGACATACAGATGCAGGAAGCCGGGCAGCTTGCCGGCCTCCATGAGTTTGCCCGCCTCGGTCTCGAACAGCCGGATGCGCACCATGCGCTCGTGCAGATCCCTGATGACCTGCGCGGATACCTGGTGTGTGGCCGCATCGGCCGACTTCTTCTGAGCCATCGTCCGCCCCTTCGCCCGAGGGAGGTGTGCCACGGAAGTGGACTTTCTAGTGTCGCTCTACAGTAACCAGCACCACGCACCTTACTGAACAGGTTCTCTAATTACTACGCCCCGGACCCGACTCCTCGCCCCGGTCGTCCACCAGCTCCACCGCGTTGCCCTCCGGATCCGCCCAGAAGGTGATCCGCCGACCGTGCGCACGGACGACCACCGGGTCCGACAGGGGCTTGGCGCCCGCGGCCCCCAGTGCGGCCACCACGGGGTCCACGTTGTCGACGCAGAAGGTGAGATACGACAGCCCCGCACGTTCGGCCAGCGGATGCGCCACGAGGGCCGGCACCGCGGGCGACGAGGGAAGAATCAGCTTGACGCACCCTCCGGAGGGCACCTGCAGCCAGACGACGTCCAGCTCGCCGCCCAGTCCGGCCGGGCCGCCGACGGCCACCGGTACGCGCGAGCGGCGCACGGGGCGACAACCGATCACGTCGCAGTAGAAGCGCTCCATCGGCCCCAAGTCCCGTACCACCAGGCCCACCTCGAACGGTCGGACCATGACCATCGCACCCACCCCTACGGGAGATCGAACCGCAACTTCGCCACTTTCTATTGACAGACAACACTAAGTCCTGTTGCAGTTTCGGACACAACCCAGCTGTCGCATTCCGAAGCCGGTCACCGGCTCGCGGCTGGGAGGATTGTGAGGACATCGTGGTCCAGACCAGTTCGCCGGAGATCCGGGAGACAGACGCCGACCGCAACCCGCCCTCGGCCCCCGCATACTCCTCGTGGATCAGCCAGGACCGGTCCACCGACGCCGCATCCCTGACAATGCGGCGGGAGGCCGCCGAACTCGTCGAGCGCGTGATGGCGCACTACCGCGCCAACACGACGCACGAGGCGGACGGCCAGTGGACGGAACCCGTCGCCAACTACCTCGACGCCGACCGCTGGCGGCGCGAGACGGACGCCGTCCACCGGAGCGTCCCGCTGCCGCTCGCCATGTCCTGCGAGCTTCCCGGACCGAACACCTACAAGGCGATCGACGTGCTCGGCATCCCCGTGCTGATCACCCGGGACCGCCAGGGCGCCGTGCACGCGATGATCAACGCCTGCCGGCACCGGGGGGCCAAGCTCCTCGAACCCGGCTGCGGGGTGTCGAAGCGGCTCACCTGCCCGTACCACTCGTGGTCGTACGACCTGGCCGGGGAGCTGCGGGGGGTCTACGCCGAGAAGACCTTCGGCGAGGTTCCGCGCGAGGGCCGCGGCCTCGTCCGACTCCCGGCCGGGGAGCGCGCGGGGATCGTGTTCGTCTCGCTGGACCCGGCGGCCGAGCCCGACCTGGACGCCTGGCTGGGCGATCTGCAGCCCCTGCTGGAGGGCATGCGGCTGGCCGAGTGCCACCACTACGCCACCAGCGAGCTGACCAGTCCCAACTGGAAGGTCACCCTCGACGGATATCTGGAGACGTACCACTTCGCCTCGCTGCACCCGAAGACGGTGTTCGAGACGAACCTCTCCAACATGATGGCCCACGACACCTGGGGCCCCCACCAGCGCATCGCACCGGCCCTGCGCCCCATCGCGCAGGCGGTCGAACTGCCGCCGGACCAGCGCGATCCGGGCGACTGCGTCGGGCCCATCTACTGGCTCTTCCCGGGCCTCGCGATCGCCGGCGGCTGGCGCCAGAAGATCGCCGTCTCCCTGGTGCTGCCGCGGACGGCCACCGAGTCGGTGACCCAGCAGATCATCCTGCTGCGGGAGCCGGCGGTCACCGAGGAGGAGCGCCAGGCCGCCGACCAATTCGGCGAGTGGTTCCACGAGGTGGTCCGCGACGAGGACTACGCGACCACCTACGGAGTCCAGCAGGGTCTCAAGGCCCTCGACGGGACCGACTTCGTCTTCGGACGCAACGAGCCCGGACTCCACCACTTCCACCGCACCATCCACCAACACCTGGAAGACGGCGCCCAAGCCGCCAGAGCCACCAGGTGACGAACCAACAACACTCGCGGGAGAACACCATGGTGGCTACGGGCAGCCTCGACGGACGTGTCGCGGTGATCACGGGCAGCACGCGCAGTATCGGCCGCGCCATCGCCGAGGCCTTCCTGGCCGACGGCGCCACGGTCGTCGTCAGCGGCCGTTCCGAGATCAAGGGCAAGCAGGCCCTGGAGGAGATGGGCGCCGGGGACCGGGCCGTCTTCCACCCCTGCGACGCCAACAGCCAGGAGGACATCGAGGGCCTCGCCGACTTCGCCGCCGAGCGCTTCGGCAGGCTCGACATCTGGGTCAACAACGTCGGCGGCAGCTCCGGCTTCGCCCCCATCCACCAGCTCAGCGACGAGGCGTGGCACGACGCCCTCAACCTGAACGTCAACGGCTACTTCTACGGCACCCGCCGGGCGCTGCCGAAGATGCTGGAGCACGGCTGGGGCCGCGTCATCAACATCTCCTCCGTCGAGGGCAAGCAGGCCAACAAGCCGGGGATCAGCCACTACATCACCAACAAGCACGCGATCCACGGCCTCACCAAGGCGACCGCCTTCGAGTACGGCACCCAGGGCATCACCTGCAACGCCATCTGCCCCGGCGCCGTCGACACCGACCTGATGCGCGCCGCGGGGCCGGCCGCTGCCGAGGCCGAGGGCATCAGTTACGAGGAGTGGCTGAGCCGCTTCGCCGAGCACGCCGCCACCAAGAAGATCACCACGGTGGAGCAGATCGCGGCGGTCGCCTCGCTGCTCGCGAGCGAGGCGGGGGCGGGCATCACCGGCGCACTGATCAGTGTCGACGGCGGAACGGCGCAGTGGTAGGCGCGGGTACG
Organism: Streptomyces sp. NPDC050121; assembly: GCF_044460385.1. Taxonomy (NCBI): domain Bacteria; kingdom Bacillati; phylum Actinomycetota; class Actinomycetes; order Kitasatosporales; family Streptomycetaceae; genus Streptomyces; species Streptomyces sp. NPDC050121. The sequence continues at coordinate 2,992 of NZ_JBITJV010000098.1, forward strand.
GACAGCGGGAGACCTCGGTCATGAAGAGCTGGATCACGGACTGGCAGCGCAGTGAGCGGCTGCCGCACTACACCCGCGCCAACGCGGGCGAGACCCTGCCGGAACCCGCCAGCCCGCTGGGCTGGACCCTGGTCTGGGGGCAGGGCCTGCAAGGCTGGCGTCGCGGCTTCGTCGGCTTCGGCATCTACCGCGAGGAGGAGGTGGCCGGCCCCCGACCGCCGTTCGTCGGCATGTTCGGCGGCCACTTCTACCTCAACCTGTCCCACATGCGGCTGTTCGGCATCCGTATGGGCCAGACGGCGGACCAGATCGACGCGGCCTTCGTCGGTCAGCGCTCCGACACCCCGGTGTATGTGGGGCACCCGGACGACCAGGACGAGGAGCTGACCGCAAAGGCGGGCGGAACTCTTCAGCGGATGCTCGGCCAGAGCGGCTTCCCGGAGGCCGACGCCGACCGGCATCGTCTGCGCGCACTGCGCCGCTCCCGGCCCGACCTGACGCGGCTGTCGGAGGCCGAACTGGTGGCGCACGCACGGTCGTTGCTGGACGAGGTGGAGACGACGTTCCAGCGGCACGTCGAGTCCTCGCTGCCCGCATCCGTCGGACCGGCGATCCTCGGCCCGCTGTGCGCGAGCGTGGACCGCCCCGGCGCCATGCTCGACCTCATCGGCGGTCTCGGCGACGTCGACTCCGCCTCCCCCTCGACCGGACTGTGGACGCTGTCACGGCAGGTGGCGGCCTCGGCCGAGCTGAGCGCGCTGTTCGACCGGGGTCCGGCCGCCGTGGAGCAGGCCCTCGACACCGCGACCGGGGACGTGAAGACGTTCCGCGACGCCTTCGAGGAGTTCCTGGCCGAGTCCGGCGACCGCGGCCCCAACGAGTGGGACATCCACGCGCTGTCCTGGGAGGCGGCACCGGTCCAGGCGCTGGCCCTGGTCGACCGGATCCGCCACAGTCCCGACGACGACTCCCCCGCCGCCCGCCGGACACGGCTGACCGAACGGCGCGAGCGGACGGCGCAGGAGATCCGGGCCGCGCTGCCCGAGGAGACACAGCCCATGTTCGACGCCGGCATGCACGCCTCCCAGGTGTGGATCCCGGCCCGCGAACGTACCAAGGCGAACTGCGTCACCGTCGTCAACGAGATCCGTATGGCCGTACGGGAGCTCGGCCGCCGCGGTGTCGAGGCGGGGCTCTTCGCCCGGCCCGAGGACGTGATGATGGTGCTGGACACCGAGCTCGACGACTATGTCGCCGCCCCGGAGTCCTTCGGCCCCGTCATCGCGCGGCGACTCGAGGAGTACGCCGCCCTGCACGATCTGGAGCCGCCGTTCTTCGTCGCCGACGACACGCAGACCGACATCGGCACCTGGCCGCGGCGCGCCGAGGAGCGGACCCTGGCGGCCGTCGAGGGTGATGTCCTCGGTGGTGTGGGCGGCAGCCACGGCACGTACACCGGCAGGGTGCGGGTGGT
>NZ_JBITJV010000099.1:0-1199 GCF_044460385.1 Streptomyces sp. NPDC050121
TGTTGCTCGACGTTCGTTTTGACGATGACGGCGACATTGCCGCTGCGGTTGGGCGCCAACCTGTAGGCCCCACTGGATCTTGATCCAGTGGGGCCTGGTGTGCTTGGTGTCGCGAAGATGGTCACTCTGTCGTGACTTCGGCGACCGCCGCGCGGGCGGAGGATTCATCGACGATGGCTTTGTCGTCGACGAACGCGGCGAGCAGGGCTTGGACGGCGAGGTTGTTGACCGCGCGGGGCAGGCCGCGGCTGGTGGTGTGGATCAAGGAGATCGCGTCGTCGGAGAACAACGTGTCGCTGCGGCCGGCGAGTTTGAGGTGGTGGGCCACGTAGCTAGCGGTCTCCTCGGCTGTCATCGGCGGCAGCGCGTAGCGCAGGGCGATGCGCTGGTCGAGGGCGGCCATGGAGCCCAGTTTGATCTTCCGGCGGAGGGTGGGCTGGCCCACCAGCAGGCAGGCGAAGGGGGAGGCGGAGTCCATCTCGTGGTTGGTCAGCATCCGGATCGCTTCCAGCTGGTCGTGGGCGAGCAGGTGGGCCTCGTCGATGACCAGGACAGGTGTCCTGCCGCGCTCGGCTTGTTCGGTGGCGAGGGCGTCGGCTGCCTGCGGGATCAGGGCGGCGGTGTGTGGGTGCGGGATGCCGCCGAGCGCCATGACGATCGCGCGGTAGATGCCGCGGGCGCCGACGGCGGGGTTGCCCAGGTAGATGATGTGGTGCCGGGTGGGGTCCACCGCGGCGAGTGCCGCGCGGACGGCGACGGTTTTGCCGGCGCCGACCTCGCCGGTGAACACCCCCAGCGCGTGCTCGGATGTGCACCAGGTGATCCGGGCCACCGCCTGGGCATGCGCGTGGTGGCGGTGCAGGGCCTGCGGGGCCAAGTCCTTGCCGAACGGCATTTTGCTGAACCCGTAGAAGCTGGTCAGACGCTCGATCATCGGGCGGCCTCCCTGTGGTTGGCGGCCTTCTCGATGGCTTCGGCCCGGTAATACAACGCGGCGGCCAGTGCGACCGCGCGGTGCGCGGTGGTTCGTGCGGCCGCGTCGTGGACGTGGGTGTTCATGTGCGTGCAGGCCCGCTGGGCGAAGGCGATCGCCCGGTCCGCCAACGCCCAGGCGTCGCCGACGGCGTAACTTTCGCCGCTCACCGCAGTTCCTCCTCGGAGCTCTCGGAGCTCTCGGAGCTCTCGGAGCTCTCGGAGCT
>NZ_JBITJV010000099.1:1297-3578 GCF_044460385.1 Streptomyces sp. NPDC050121
CCTCGGAGCTCTCGGAGCTCTCGGAGCTCTCGGAGCTCTCGGAGCCGGAGGTGCTGATGAGGGCGGTGTAGTTGATGCTGGTGCCGATCTGCTGGTCGTGGGCTTGATTGATCAGGCCGAGGTAGTTGATGCCAGTGGCCGGCGGAGGCTCGAGGGGCAGTTCGGGACGGGCCTTTGGGTGCGCGTGGCGGGTAATGGTGTGCGCGATGGCGGTGCCGCACGCGCGTCCCTCGTGGCGGACTTCGATGCCATCGAGGTCGAACGGGTCGAAGACCAGCTCGACCTTGCGGCCGGCCAGGGCGGGTTCGACCTGGTAGGTGTTGCCGTACAGGCTGACCAGCGCGGTCTTGGTCACGGTGCGGAACTCCGACCACAAGAACGCCTCACGCAAGGCGTCGGGGTGCGGCAGACGGGGAGGGCCCGCGGCCAGGAACCGCTGCAGGGGCATCTGGCCGGTCTCGGAGTGGACGGTGCGGTGGTAGCAGGTGGCCACCCAGGCGTCGAAGTGCTGGTTGAGCACCTGCAGAGCGTCACGCGGGTTGGTGACAGCCTCCAGCAGCACTCCGGTCTCGACCAGGAACTGATCGCGTACGGAGCGGAAAAATCGCTCGATCTTCCCTCTGCCTTCCGGACGTCCGGGGCGGGAGTGGATCAGCCGGATCCCCAGCGTCGCGCAGGCCCGCAGCAGCCAGGTGTCCACGAACGCGGAGCCGTTGTCGACGTAGACGCCGTGCGGGATGCCGCGGGCGGCCAGCGCCGGACGCAGCGCGGCGGCGAGGCGCACGGTGTCCTCGCTGAACCCGAAGCGGTGCCCGACCACCGCTCTGCTATGGTCGTCCAGGAAGGCGAAAAGATAGGTTTTGCGGCCGGCTGCCACGGGCCCATGCAGGGCGTCGCCGACCCACAGCTCGTTCGGCCGCGATGCCTCGAACCGGCCGAAGACCTCTCTCGGTGCACTCGATCCGGCCTGCTCGATCCCCAGGCGGGCGAAGTACCGCTGCAAGGTCCGCTCCGACGGTGACCAGCCGGTCTGGGCCCGCAGGATCCGGACGACCTGCGCCGCCGTGCGAGCCGGGTTCTCCTTCTTCAACGCGGCGGCCAGCTCGAGCACTTGGACGTCGGTGCGTGGGGAGACGTTCGGTGGCTGGGGCACCAGGGCCTGAAAGCCGCCGGTGCGGTAGTGCCTGATCCACCGGTCCAGAGTGTGTCGGGAGACGGTGACCGACCGCCCGTCCGGCGCCGTCCATATGCACTCGGCCAACGAGCGCACCAAAGCGCCGCGTTGCTTGGCCGTCAGTGCCTGATCAAGGGCGTCCTGGATGATCTCGTAGCGGAACAGCCCTATCTGGTGGGCCCGTTCGCGTCGCGTGCGCAAGTCGGCAGCGGGATCGCTCATCGTCAACCTCCTGGCGGACTATGGCCGTGGCCAGCCACTCGGCAGGCCACCCACCAGGCTCACCAGTCACATCAGTTGCTCCCAGAGGCGACTGGTGTTGATCGATGATCTCCACCCGGAAGGGAAGATCAACCCTGCGTTGGTGACCGTGCACGCCACCTGCCACGGCGACACCATGTCCATCAACGACCAGCGCCTGTGGACCGCGTTTGTCACCGCGAGGATCACCACGACCGCATCCGCGAAGGCGCTGCCGGTCGCGGCCGGCACCTGCGGATCCGGATCCAGCGCCGCCAGTACCACCGTGAACCAGGACCGGATCGCCTCCGCGGCCCCGGCGAAGGCCCGCAGCCAGCCCCGCACCGTCTCCACCGGGCGACCCAGCTCGGCTGCGATAGACCGAAATCCCGCCCCGGCAGCCTTGGCCAGCAACGCAGCCCCGATCACCACGGCCACATCCGCCCGCCGCAACAAGGCGATGACCGGCAACAACACATGCGTGGCCCGGCAGGCCGGACACCACGCACGGCGCGGCCGCACCCTCACCCGACAACCGCCCTGACCACGCAGTACCCGCTCGCTCGCCCAACCCCACGGCCGCAGCTCGCCCCCGCACCCCGGGCAGCACACCTGGCCATCCGCCAACCGCTTCTCGACCCGGGCCGGATCAGCCTCTACCGTCAACACAGCGCCTCCGCGCGCGACAGCGGCCCTCCCGACTACTCGGCCAAGAGATCGCGGGAGGGCCGCACTCATGACCGGACGTGTGCACGCTGTCGCCGCTCACCAAGGACGACAAGACCCCGCGGACCCCAGACCGCAGATCGGCACCGCCAACGACGCGCCCAGGTCACACATCAGCAGAACGAAAGACGCTCAACAGCT
>NZ_JBITJV010000100.1:0-3517 GCF_044460385.1 Streptomyces sp. NPDC050121
CCGAAGGCCGCGCCGCATCGGGCCGGCGGCGGCCCATGGGGGCGATGATCCGCTCTCGTCGCTTTCTTCCCCTGGCCTCGGCGAGCGGGATCACCCACCGCATCAGGCGGGGGAAGACGCCGGCGATCCGCTGCACACGTCCGCCCAAGGGAGGGAACACCACCTCGACCGGCTTGGAGACGATCGCGTCGACGACGGTCTTGGCGATCTCCTCCGGTGCGTAGGACTTCTCGGCGAAGGAGATGGCGCAAGCGGGGTCGGCCAGTTCCTGCTCAAGCATGTCCGTGCGCGTGGACGGAGGATGAATGATCGTGAAGTCCAGTGGCCCGTCGCGTTCTTCCAGGGCCACGCTGTGGTGAAAGGCCCGCAGCCCGTGCTTCGAGCCGCAGTACGTCGCGTATCCGGGGAGCGGGAGGAACGACGTCATGCTGCAGACGGTGACGATGTGGCCGCGGCCCTGCGCGGTCATCCGCTCGATCGCCGTGCAGGTGCCGGTGATCGCGCCGAGCAGGTTGACCTCCAGGATGTCGCGGTGCTGGTGCGGGCTGAGGTCACTTGCGTGGCCGGTGTGGGTGATGCCGGCGTTGTTGACCAGCACGTCGACGGCTCCGAACGCGGCCTGTGTCGCTTCGAAGGCCTTGACCCACGCCGCCGGATCCCGGACGTCCAGGACACAGCCGGCGGCCCGGCCGCCCAGACTGAGCGCCCTGGCCTGCACGGCCTGCTCGTTGACATCGGACAGCATCACGCGGTGACCGCGCGCGACCGCCGACTGCGCGATCGCGGCCCCGATGCCGGAGGCCGCGCCGGTGACGAGAAGAACCCGGCTGTTTTCAGACACTTCGCTCATGGCCAACAGAGTCTCCTGGTCGTATGTCCAAGTCAACTGTCCGATACGAGATTGTCTTCGGTTGTTACCTGGGGATTCACAGCTGTTACCTGGGGATTCACAGCCGGAGCATCTCGATGCGACCACCGTTCAGCTGTGCGGCGCGTACGGGATCGTCGGTCGGCACGGTCGCCGCGAACAGGGTGCGCCCGTCTTGACCTGCGGCCAGGCAGCTCAGGGTGTTCTGGCTCGTCGTCACGCGGTCGAGGACGCGGCCGCCCTCGGCCACCCGCACGCATTCGCCGCGCAGTGCGTTCGCGATCCACATCGTCTCGCCGTCGCTGTGCCAGGCGATGCCGTCGGGCGCGATCGGTGAGGCGGAACGCTTGGCGATGGCCGGGTGGTCCAGCAGCGCCGAGATCCTGCGGGTGATCCGGCCGAGAAGCCCCGGATGGTTCACCGCGCGCCACAGGAACGGCGAGATCAGCGGGGCCCAGGGGCGCGGCTGCCCGAGCGTGCCGTCGGGCAGCACGGGGAAGGCGGTGAGCTTCATGGCCAGGGTTTCGGCCGCCACCATGGTCGTGCCGTCGGCCGTCAGGACGCACCCGTTGGGGAAGAGCACCGGCTCCGTCACCCCGAGCAGGGTCCCGTCCGCGGCCAGGCACGCGATCGGTGCCTTCGTCGGGCCGGGCGGCGCGTAGAGCATGGCATTGGCGTGCTCGCGGGCGAACGCGTGGTAGTCAAAGCCGAAATTGCCCACGTACGCACGTCCGTGCGGGTCGACGAGCATGTCGTTGACCGGGCCGCCGACAAGGTGCCGCAGATCCGCGTGCTCGACGAGCTCGCCGTCTGCTTCCAGCCGGTACACCACGCCTGCGTCCATGGAGGCGACGAGCATGCGCCCGTCCGGAAGCCAGCCGAGCCCGCCGGCCCGGCCGGGAACCTCGATGACCGTCTCGGCCTCTCCCGTGCCGTCCCAGCGGTGCACCGTGCCGTGGGCCAGGTCGGAGAACCACAGGGCTCCCTGATGCCAGCGCAGTGACTCGGGAACGCCGAAGCCGCTGAGCACGATCGATGTCGTCCGTTTCATTCCAGCCGCTCCTTGGTGACGGGCCCTGGGCGTGGTGAATCTGCCGCACAACAAGTTGGTCATCTGTACAAGACGCTTGACTTGTACGGGTGACCGTCTCATTCTGGGCAAACCGAAGTCAACGTTCCGGCAGGAGTTTTTCCGTGGCTCAGACTCGATCGCTCACGCCCGACGGCGCTGGGGCGGACGCACACATCGCAGTGGACAACCCGGCCACCGGAGCAGTGGTCGGCCACGTCGCAGACGCGTCGGCGCAGGAGGTGGCGCAAGCGGTCGCACGAGCCCGACAGGCACAGCCGGGCTGGGCCGAACTGAGCGCCCGAAGCCGTGCGGAATTCTTCACGCGCGGTCGCCAGTGGCTGCTGACTCACCGGCAGGAGATCATCGACTGCATCGTCGCGGAGAACGGCAAGGCCGAAGAGGACGCGATCGTCGAGATCGTCTACGGCGTCAGCGCCTTCGCCTACTGGGCCAAGCGCGCACGGCACTACCTCGCCGACACGAAGATCCGCTCGCTCTCGCCCTTCGTGCTCGGCCGCAGCATGTACACCCGTCGCGTGCCGCTCGGTGTGGTCGGAGTCATCGGTCCGTGGAACAACCCGTTGATCAACTCCTTCGGTGACGCCATTCCGGCCCTGGCCGCCGGCAACGCCGTCGTCCTCAAACCCTCCGAGTACACACCGCTGACCGCGCTGCTCATGGAGAAGATGACCCGTGAGTGCGGCTGGCCCAAGGACGTCTTCCAGGTCGTGACCGGCGCCGGCGCCACCGGCCAGGCCCTGGCCGACGCCGCCGACTTCGTGATGTTCACCGGATCCACCAAGACCGGCCGCGCCGTCGCGGCACGGGCGGGCGAGCGGCTCATCCCGTGCTCACTCGAACTCGGCGGCAAGGACGCCCTGATCGTGCTGGCCGATGCCTCGCTGGAACGGGCGGTGAACGTCACCCTGCACGGCGCTCTGTGCAACGGGGGCCAGATGTGCACCTCGGTGGAGCGCGTCTACGTCGAGGAGCCGGTGTACGACGCTTTCGTCGCCAGGCTGCGCCGGCGGTTCGAGGAGGTCACCTCCGCCGCGCCGGCAGGGCTGGGCAGCACCGATGTGGGCGCCATGACCTTCCCGCCGCAGATGGCGATCGTCGAGGACCACGTCAAGGACGCCGTGAGCCGAGGAGCGCGCGTCCTCGTGGGGGGCCACACCGCCCCCGGCCCGGGCCGGTTCTTCGAACCCACGCTGCTCGTCGATGTCGACCACACCATGAAATGCATGCGTGAGGAGACCTTCGGACCCACCCTGCCCGTGATGAAGGTCGCAAACGCCGAGGAGGCCCTCCGGCTCGTCAACGACAGCACCTACGGCCTGCAGGCCTCCATCATCAGCTCGAACATGAAGCATGCCCGACACCTCGCGGAGCGTCTCGAGGCAGGCTGCGTCACCATCAACGACGCCCAGACCAACTACATGGCCTTCGGCCTGCCCATGGGCGGCTGGAAGGAATCGGGCCTCGGCGTACGGCACGGCGCCGAAGGAATCCGCAAGTACACCAGGCTCCAGGCCGTCAGCGTGAACCGCTTCCCGACCCGCCGCGACCTCCACATG
>NZ_JBITJV010000101.1:0-3041 GCF_044460385.1 Streptomyces sp. NPDC050121
CGACTGGCTGCACACCTACAATCACCACCGCGGACACACCGCGCTGAAAGGCCAACCACCCGCCAGCCGCGTCCCCAACCTCACAGGGCAATACAACTAGGGCGTGTTTCGAAAGTAGCGTCTGGCCCGCGACGCCTGGCACGGCGCCTCGCCGCGTTGTCGGGATCGTCCGCGTACGCCCAGTACGCAGACGACCCTCCGCCTTGCGATGCACCGCACCAGACGCCGCGGGCTCCGCCCTCCGGGCGGACGACGCTACTTTCGAAACACGCCCTAGTACGGTGACCGACGTGAGGGAGGCGGTCTGATTCCTATCGACCAACACAGTCAAACAACATCTCAAGAGTGTTTTCGTCGGGCCGATGTGCGCAGCCGACGTGACGTGCCGGGCGGGGCACACTCTCCTCCGGCGGTGCTGGCCACGCTTGTTAGTGGGTATACTGATCACAACGTTCGCGACGTTATGTTCGGCACGGTCATCGTGAAGATGTCGCACGTTGGCACCGAGGTCTCAGAGACGACCTGGTGCCGTGCTCCGGGCACCGTCCTCCGCCCGTGGACGGTGCCCGGAGTCACGCCTGACCAGGTGAGCAGCAAGGCTTGGTCGCCGACGGTCTCAGGCCTGCTTGGCGTAGAGGCCGCGACCTGTCCGCCGGATACGAGAAGTGCCTACCAGCCGGTCCAGGGTGCTGCGGACCGCGTTGATGCTTCCACTGTCCTTGTCGCGGCCGAGAGCCGCCGCGACATCCCGGGCCCGTACGTCGGCATCGCCGGCTCCCGCGAAATACTCCAAAATCTGTTCGGTGAGTTTGCCGTACTTCTTGTCATCGTCACTGTCACTGCTGGTATGCGCCCCGGGGGTACGGCTGACCGCGTCGGCTACGGCCGGGGAGGCGGAGTCCCGCGGATCCCGCCGGCTCACCGCCGGCTGCTGTTTCTGGACACCACGTGTGACGGTGGCGCCGTCCGCTGATTCCGAGGAAGGGGTGCCCTCCTGCGGGGGCACGGATGCTGAGGGGCGAGGCCGTTTCGTGGATACCGCAGCCGGTGTGTCAGCTGCCTGCGGCTGGGCAGCTCCGTGCATGAGAGCCTCGAGGGCATTGAGGGCTCGCTGTACGGAGCCGAGATGAGCAACGACCGCGGCGAGCTCCCTCTCCAGCGCCTGCTTCTGAATCTCCAGGCGGGCCAGATCCTCTTGAAGGCTCTCGGCGGTGATCTCGATATTGTGCGCCGTGTGGCTTACGGAGACCATGTGTCCTCTTGTCCTCAATACTTTTGCGTGCTGTTAGGCACACCCTTGGTGCCGCTCGCTCGCCCATACGATGAGACGGGTACCCCTGAACATCATAGGCGGATTGCGCACACAGCGTCACCACCATGTACGCAACAGTCCGCAGTGGTCACTCGAACGAAAGACGGGAACGATGCCTGCAGCACGGTCAGTCCGGGTGACGCCCGTCCCCACAGCGGAAGGGACATGCAAGCGGGTGGTCCGGATGGGCGGGGAGGGAACGCAGGGTCGGTGCGAACACGAGACAGGCTCGACCCTTCCAGCCTGCGGAAATCAAAGCTCCGTCGTGGCATCGGTAAACCCGCGCCGCCTACTCACCGAGCTTGCGGCAACTGGGAACTCGGGACGTCCACTGTTACATCGGACGGTCGGCACGTTACGCCCCCTCCGGGTGAAGACAGTGGTGTCGGCCGGGCTGCCACGGCTTCCGGTCCGTGCGAGGAGATAGTGGCAAATCGGTGACTGTCGGACGCTCAAGACCATGCCAGCTCCCAAGGCCGTGCGGCACTACCGAGCGGCCCTGGACCGGTTCCACGAACGGAGCTTGTCGGGGTTCAGGGTGACCCAGACCTGTACGACGTGGGGTCCGGCGACGTTCAGGCTGATGACCCCGGCGACCTGGCGGTCGTAACGAGCGACAAGACCGGTACGCCCGTTGACGGGATGCGCGTCCAGGGTGATGCGAGGGTGCCGGGCAAGCAGCGTCAGCAGGCTGCGGGCGACCTGCTGTCTGCCGTGGACGGGACGGACCAGGGCGCGTATCTTGCCACCGTCGTCGAAGTAGACGGTCACGTCCGGTACAAGCAAAGACGCCAATAGCCCGAATTCCTCCGCCACGCAGGCGTCATGAACCACGCCGGTCACCGTGTCGTGCTGCTGCGGCGTCGTGGGCCGTGCGCGCCGGTCCTGCAGACTGCGGCGCGCACGGTCGGTGAGCTGCCTACATTCCGTCTGTGGCTGACCGCCTATGTCGGCGACCGTACTCCGCGCCGTCCCGAAAGCGTGGTTCAGTACGAGCGCCGCCTGCTCGGTCGGAGACAGGGACTCCAGCGTGTTCAGCATCAGCTGATGAAGTTCCTGTGACAGCATCTCGTACCGCTCCGACGCCAGCTCTCCGACCGTACGTGAATGCTCCCGGTCCGGTCGGGGAAGCCGGGCCACGCATATACCGCCGACGGTCTTCACGAGCCAAGCGCGCGGCTGCACGATCCGCGCCCGCTCATGATCGGACAACCCGTGCCACTGCCGGTAGGCCTCATCGACGACGTTCTCGGACCCTGGACCTTTGCCGGGCATCCAGTACGCGACATCCAACAGGTGGTGCCGCTCCTCCGTCAGCTCCGCTATCGGCACCACCTGACCGACGGACTCCATGCGCGTCCTTCCTCTCCTCGCCCCTCTCCGTAACCCAGCCGCCCAGTGATTGGCCTCAGCTGGGACCCATCCGACTTCACTCCGCCGTCCCGTCGCCGGAACCTACTGTGACGACTCCGCACCGGAGGAAGCTGAACGGCGGACGGCGAGGCCCTGGTACGCGACAGAGACAGGACAGCCACAGACATTGTGACATCGGCATAACAGGCAGTGGAAGCATCGTACGCGGTGAACAATGAATGCAGTGCGTCACCGAATCCATCCCTCTGAGCCTGTCGCTATCGGGCCTTCCCCCGTGAAGGTGGGCACGCGGTTATTGATCACGCGGCGAGCGTGAGTTTAGCGGTGTGGTGTCGGTGTTCGTATTCGTTGGGGC
>NZ_JBITJV010000102.1:0-2873 GCF_044460385.1 Streptomyces sp. NPDC050121
CGTCGGAGCGTGAGCTGGTCAGCAGGCCCTGCTCTTCGTAGTACCGCAGGGAGCGCGGACTCACGCCCGTGCGCTTGGACAGCTCGCCTATCCGCATCCCTGAGAGCCTACGCCCGCGTGCTCCAGGTTCAGACCGCCGTCGAGTCGTGGACGCTCGCGGACACCCCCACGACCGCAGGGTTGTCCTCCCGGTCCCACGCCAGAGGTCGTGCTCCTGGGGCGCGTTGTCAGTGCTCATGGCTAGGGTCTCTGACGCGCGGCCGGCTTCCGAGGTGTCCAACTCTGTAGAGCAGCTGCATCCCCGGCTCTGTTGGGGGTGGCCCGGGTACGACCTGGGACCTAACCAACGGTCGGGCTTCGTCGATGGCCAAGGAGAGACCTGCCAGCGCCGGCCGCGCACCGAGTACGGCACTGGACAGCAACAAGCCCCCCACCGGCGGGAAAACCGCAGGTAGGGGGCTTCTTCAGGCTTGCTTACTTCTTCTTGCCCTGGTTCTTGACCGCCTCGATTGCGGCTGCGGCCGCCTCCGGGTCGAGGTAGGTTCCGCCCGGGGTCACCGGCTTGAAGTCGGCGTCGAGTTCGTAGGCGAGGGGGATGCCCGTCGGGATGTTCAGGCCCGCGATGTCGGCGTCGGAGATGCCGTCGAGGTGCTTGACGAGGGCGCGGAGCGAGTTGCCGTGGGCGGCGATCAGGACCGTGCGGCCGGCGAGGAGGTCCGGGACGATGCCGTCGTACCAGTACGGGAGCATGCGGACGACGACGTCCTTCAGGCACTCCGTGCGCGGGCGCAGCTCCGGGGGGATGGACGCGTAGCGCGGGTCGGAGGACTGGGAGAACTCCGAGTCGTCCGACAGCGGCGGGGGCGGGGTGTCGTAGGAGCGGCGCCAGAGCATGAACTGCTCCTCGCCGAACTCCGCGAGGGTCTGCGCCTTGTCCATGCCCTGGAGGGCGCCGTAGTGGCGCTCGTTCAGGCGCCAGGAGCGGTGGACCGGGATCCAGTGGCGGTCCGCGGACTCCAGCGCCAGCTGGGCCGTGCGGATCGCGCGCTTCTGGAGGGACGTGTGGACCACGTCGGGGAGGAGATCGGCGTCCTTCAGGAGCTCGCCACCGCGGACTGCCTCCTTCTCGCCCTTCTCGTTCAGGTTGACGTCCACCCAGCCGGTGAACAGGTTCTTCGCGTTCCACTCGCTCTCGCCGTGGCGGAGGAGGATCAGCTTGTACGGTGCGTCGGCCATGCGTATGAGCGTAATCCACCGCTCCGATGCGTTGTGCGCCCGCTCGTACAGCGGACAGGGCAGCGGACAGGGCCGCGGGCAGGGCCGCGGACACGCAGGCGGGCGGGCCGGCGACGGTTGACGAGATCCGTTAATTGAGTGGCCTCCCCCGACCCACCCCTCGTAAGTTCTGGGAGCTGTCAGAGCCGCTTACACACCCGGGGGATCCGCCATGTCCGTCGCCACCCTGAGACGTGCCGCACGCGAGACGCTCTCCGGGCTGCCCCGCGAGTTCTGGTGGCTGTGGACCAGCACCCTCGTCAACCGGCTCGGCGGCTTCGTCGCCACCTTCATGGCGCTGTACCTCACCCTCGACCGCGGCTACTCCGCCTCCTACGCCGGACTCGTCGCCTCGCTGCACGGCCTCGGCGGGGTGATCTCCTCCCTCGGCGGCGGGGTCATGGCGGACCGGCTCGGACGGCGGCCCACGCTGCTCATCGCGCAGACCTCCACCGCCCTGTCCGTCGCGCTCCTCGGGTTCGTCACCGGCCCTCTCGCCATCGCCGGCGTCGCCTTCCTCGTCGGGATGGCCTCCAACGCCTCCCGGCCGGCCGTGCAGGCGATGATGGCCGACATCGTGCGGCCCGAGGACCGTGTCCGGGCCTTCTCCCTCAACTACTGGGCCATCAACCTCGGGTTCGCCGTCTCCTCCATGGCCGCCGGGTTCATCGCCGAGGTCAGCTACCGCGCCGGCTTCCTCGCCGAGGCGGGGATGACGCTCGTGTGCGCGGTCGTCGTCTTCCTCAAGCTGCCCGAGTCGCGGCCCCAACAGCAGGAGAAGGCCGCCCGGGAGGACTCCGTCGGCCTCGGGACCGTACTGCGCGACGGGCGGTTCATGAGCGTCGTCGGACTGTCGTTCCTCGTCGCGCTCATCTTCCAGCAGGGCTCCGTGGGACTGCCCGTGGCGATGGGCGCGGCCGGGTTCACACCGGCGGACTACGGCATGGCGATCGCCGTCAACGGCGTGCTCATCGTCGCGCTGCAGCTGCCCGTCACCCGCTTCATCGAGCACCGGGATCCGCGACAGCTGCTGGTGGTCTCCTCCGTCCTCGCCGGGTACGGGTTCGGGCTCACCGCCTTCGCCGGGTCGGTCGGCGTCTTCGCGCTCACGGTCTGTGTGTGGACCCTGGCCGAGATCGTCAACGCCCCGACCCAGACCGGCCTCGTCGTCCGCCTCTCCCCCACCCACGGCCGCGGCCGCTACCAGGGCATGTACACCCTGTCCTGGGCCGTGGCCTCCCTCGTCTCCCCCCTGATGTCGGGCTTCGTCATCGACCGCTTCGGCGCGAACTGGCTGTGGGGCATGTGCGCCATCGTGGGAACGGCGGCGGGACTCGGCTACGGGGTGCTCATGCGCCGACTGCCGGACGAGGAGGGCACCCCTGCCCCTGCCCCTGCCCCTGCCGATCGTCAGGCCTACGACGCCGCCTACGACGCCGCCGACGACGCCGACGACGACAGCGACGCCGCTGCCACCGCCCCCGCCGCTGAGCCCGAGGTCCGCGCCGTCTGAACCGCAGTGGCGGCACGGGGTCACGGGGGTCACGGGGGTCACGGGTGCATCCGGGCCCCCTTCAGCACCTTGTCCACCGCGTTGC
>NZ_JBITJV010000103.1:0-2857 GCF_044460385.1 Streptomyces sp. NPDC050121
CTCGCGGCCGAACTGTCCGGCACGGGCGTGCTGGTCAACGCCGCCGACCCCGGCTGGACCCGCAGCGGCATGGGCGGGCCGTCCGCTCCGCGCGGCCCGGAGGAAGGGGCGGACACCCCGGTCTGGCTGGCGACCCTTCCCGAGGGCGACGAGACGACGGGCGGGCTGTTCGCCGGCCGCAGGCCACTGCCCTGGTGAACCGCCTCAGGTCCCGGACGGGGCCGGCTTCTCCTCGGCGCCGACGATGCGCAGCGCCAGCGCCCTGACCGCCTCCAGCACGGACCGGGAGGGCAGCTGGGACAACGGTCCTCCCTCCGCCCGCAGCGCCGTGACGAGCATGGTCGTGCTGATCAGTGTGCGGACCGCGAGCGCCTGCCCCGCGTGCCGGGCCTTCGCCGCCCGGGGGCTGCGAGTGGTGCCCTCGGGCAGATAGTCGTAGCCACGCTGGACATGCCGCTGCTCGAACTCGTCCCGCAGCACCTTGACGCTGCCGTTGGCGGAGGCCACCTGGACCTGGTACAGACGGGCTTCGTCCGGGTTCTGCTCCACCCAGTCCCACACCGCGTCGATGACGCGGACCAGGCCCTCCGCATCACCCGGCTCGGACTCCGGACGCGCCGCCTCCACGACCGCGTTCAGCTGGTCGAAGACCCGTCGCATCGCAAGTTCGAGCAACTCCTCTTTGCCGTCGAAGTGGTAGTAGACGGCGGTGGGCACCACCTGTGCCTCGTCGGCGATGTCCTGGATGCTGGTCTCCGCGAATCCGTTGCGGCCGAACACCCGCACGGCGGCGGAGATGATGTGCTGCCGCCGCGAGGGCCGGTGGGCGGGCTGTTTGCCGTTCTTCGTGGTGGCCATCATGCTCCCTGCCGACTGCCGTGAACCCGCGTCCGTGGGCCCTGCGTACTGACCATTGTATCCAGTAACTCCTCCCACCCGACGGCATAATTCCTGCTGCGCATGTGCCTCCGGAGCACCGGGCTCCCGGCATACTTGACACCATGACTAAGTCCGGAACCCGCGCCGCTCATCGTCCGTCGCGCAAGCAGTGGGTGATCGACGCAGCCACGGAGCTGTTCGCCACGCAGCCGCCGGACGAGGTGACGGTGGCCGACATCGCCGCTCGTGCGGAGATGACCTCGGCAGCGGTGTACTACCACTTCTCGTCCAAGGACCAGGTCCTGGCGGAGGGGATGCGGGTGTTCGCCGCCGCGCTGCGCGAGCAGTTGCAGGCACTCACTCAGGCCCACGAACCCGGCTCGGACATCGGCGCGGCGATCACCTCGCTGCTGGCCTGGCTGGGCGAACACCGGTCCGCCGCCACCGTCTTCTTCGTGTCGTCGGCCGGCATGAGCCAGGACGCGGAGGCGCTGCGCCAGGAGAGCCGTACCGAACTGCTGGAAGAACTGGTGCGGCTGATCCGCAAGGCCCGCAGGCCGGTCTCCGACGCCGAGGCGGCGGTGATCGGCCTGGGCCTGCTGGCGCTGCTGGAGACCGCGGCGATCTCGCAGGTCCGGGGCGACGACGTCTACCGGTCGCTGGGGCACCGCTCCTTCGTCCGCGAGGTCGGCAACCTCGCGGAGCGGATCGCCGACCCGGCCGCATAGGCCACGGCTCACACCAGCAGGCGAAGGGGCTTGCTCAGCAACTCACCTACGGTGCGCAGATATTCGGCGGCGGGTGCCCCGTCGACGGCACGATGGTCGAAGGTGAGGCTCAGGGTGAGCACCCGTGTCCGCAGCGGCCGGTCGTCCACCCATTCGACACCGTCCCTCAGTCTGCCCACGCCGAGGATCGCGACGTTGCCGGGGTTGATCACGGGGGTGAAGAAGTCGACGCCGTATCCGCCGAGCGAGGTGACCGTGAAGGTGGCCCCTTCCAGCTGCGCGGGCGAGATCCGCCCCTCGCGCGCGGCCTGGGCGAGAGCCCTCGACCGGCGGGCGATCTCGGGCAGCGGCAGCGCCACCGCGTCCTCGATCACGGGGACCATGAGGCCGCCGGGGACGGCCACAGCGAAGCCCAGGTGGATCTCGTCGAGCAGATGAATGGCGTCCTCCCGCACCGTCGCGTTGAGCAGGGGGTGCTCGCGCAGGGCCAGGGCCGCGGCCTTCAGCAGGAAGTCGTTGATGCTGGGGACCGGCAGTTCGCTGTCGGTCCACTCCTCCTTGAGCCGGTCCCGCAGGGACACCACGGCGTCCATCCGCACCTCGTAGCCGTGCGTCAGCTGTGCCATCTCCTGGAGGCTGGCGTGCATCCTGCGGGCGATGGTGCCGCGCATCCCGGTGAGCGGGATGACCTCACTGGGACGAGCGGGAGTGGCTTCGGGTGCCGGAGTGACGCCATCCAGATCCGCTCTGCGGATGCGGCCGCCGGGACCGGTGCCGTTCACCTCGGAGAGATCGATGCCCCGCTCCTTCGCCAGCTTGCGGACCAGGGGTGAGGCGGGGGTGTCGCCCGACGGGACGAGGGTGACGAGGTCGCCGGGCACGGCCGCAAGGAAGTCCTCCACGTCCTCGGAGACGATCCGTCCGCCGGGACCGGTGCCGCGTACGGCGGTGAGGTCGACGTCGGCAGCCGCGGCGACCCTCCGGGCGTTCGGTGAGGACAGAAGCCGGTCACCGATGCCCTTCTCACCCGTGCCGTTCACGGAGGGCGCCGCGCCGGCGGCGGGGGCGGGCGCAGTGGTCCCCGACCCGACCGGCGTGGGTATGCCCGCCGGGTCCGGTGGCTGTTCGCCCTCGGCCAGCAGCCAGCCGATGAGGGCCCCGGCCGGCACGGTGGCCCCGGCCGCGACCACCGGGTGGAACAGCCCCCCGGCCTCCGCCTCGACGTCCACGTCGACCTTGTCGGTGGCCAG
>NZ_JBITJV010000104.1:0-2847 GCF_044460385.1 Streptomyces sp. NPDC050121
CTGGCCACCGACAAGGTCGACGTGGACGTCGAGGCGGAGGCCGGGGGGCTGTTCCACCCGGTGGTCGCGGCCGGGGCCACCGTGCCGGCCGGGGCTCTCATCGGCTGGCTGCTGGCCGAGGGGGAGCAGCCACCGGAGGCGGCGGGTGCGCCGACTCCCGCCGGGTCCGGGACGGGTGCGGGTGTCATGTCCGCCGGCAACATGGTGCCCTCCGTCAACGGCACCGGCGGCCGGCTGCTGTCCTCGCCGAACGCGCGGCGGGTCGCCGCGGCAGCCGACGTCGACCTCACCGCCGTACGCGGCACCGGGCCGGCCGGCCGGATCGTCTCCGAGGATGTGGAGGAGTTCCTCGCGGCCCTCCCCGGCGACCTCGTCGCGCCGGTGCCGCCGGACGGCACCCCCTCCTCGCCGCTGGTCCGCAAGCTGGCGAAGGAGCGGGGCATCGATCTCTCCGAGGTGAACGGCACCGGTCCTGGCGGCCGGATCCGCAGGGCGGATCTGGATGGCGTCACTCCGGCACCCGAAGCCACCCCCGTTCGATCCAGTGAGGTCATCCCGCTCACCGGGATGCGCGGCACCATCGCCCGCAGGATGCACGCCAGCCTCCAGGAGATGGCACAGCTGACGCACGGCTACGAGGTGCGGATGGACGCCGTGGTGTCCCTGCGGGACCGGCTCAAGGAGGAGTGGGCCGACAGCGAACTGCCGGTCCCCAGCCTCAACGACTTCCTGCTGAAGGCCGCGGCCCTGGCCCTGCGCGAGCACCCCCTGCTCAACGCGACGGTGCGGGAGGACGGCGTCCATCTGCTCGACGGCATCCACCTGGGCTTCGCTGTGGCCGTCCCCGGCGGCCTCATGGTCCCCGTGATCGAGGACGCGGTGGCGCTGCCGCTGCCCGAGATCGCCCGCCGGTCGAGGGCTCTCGCCCAGGCCGCGCGCGAGGGGCGGATCTCCCCCGCACAGATGGAAGGGGCCACCTTCACGGTCACCTCGCTCGGCGGATACGGCGTCGACTTCTTCACCCCCGTGATCAACCCCGGCAACGTCGCGATCCTCGGCGTGGGCAGACTGAGGGACGGCGTCGAATGGGTGGACGACCGGCCGCTGCGGACACGGGTGCTCACCCTGAGCCTCACCTTCGACCACCGTGCCGTCGACGGGGCACCCGCCGCCGAATATCTGCGCACGGTCGGTGAGTCGCTGAGCAAGCCCCTCCGCCTGCTGGTGTGAGCCGAGGTCTATGAGGCCTGTGTCGTCGGGTCGGCGATCCGCTCCGCGAGCTCGCCGACCTCGCGGACGAAGGAGCGGTGCCCCAGCGAACGATAGACGTCGTCGCCCCGGACCTGCGAGATCGCCGCGGTCTCCAGCAGCGCCAGCAGGCCCAGGCCGATCACCGCCGCCTCGGCGTCGGAGACCGGCCTGCGGGCCTTGCGGATCAACCCCACCAGCTCGTCCAGCAATTCCGTACGGCTCTCCTGGCGCAGCGCCTCCGCGTCCTGGCTCATACCGGCCGACGACACGAAGAACACGGTGGCGGCGGACCGGTGCTCGCCCATCCAGGCCAGCAGCGTGGTGACCGCCGCTCCGAAGTCCGAGCCGGGCTCGTGGGCCTCCCTCATCGCCTGCAACTGCTCGCGCAGCGCGGCGGCGAACGCCCGCATGGCCTCCGCCAGGACCTGGTCCTTGGAGGAGAAGTGGTAGTACACCGCTGCCGACGTCATCTCCGCGCGAGCGGCGATGTCGGCCACCGTCACCTCGTCCGGCGGCTGCGTGGCGAACAACTCCGTGGCCGCCTCGATCACCCACTGCTTGCGCGAGGGACGGTGAGCCGCGCGGGTCCGGGAGGTCGTCATGGTGTCAAGTATGCCGGGCGCCGAGTGTCCCGGACTCCCATATACAGCAGGAATTACGCGGACGCACGGTTGGAGTTACTGGATACACTGGTCAGTACGCAGGGCCCACGGACGCGGGGGTTCACGGCAGCCGGCAGGGAGCACGATGGCCACCACGAAGAACGGCAAGCAGCCCGCCCACCGGCCCTCGCGGCGGCAGCACATCATCACTGCCGCCGTGCGGGTGTTCGGCCGCAACGGCTTCGCGGAGACCAGCATCCAGGACATCGCCGACGAGGCACAGGTGGTGCCCACCGCCGTCTACTACCACTTCGACGGCAAGGAAGAGCTGCTCGAACTCGCCATGCGCCGGGTCTTCGACCAGCTGAACGCGGTCGTGGAGGCGGCCCGGCCGGAGTCCGCGCCGGGTGACGCGGAGGGCCTGGTCCGCGTCATCGACGCCGTATGGGAGTGGGTGGAGCAGAACCCGGACGAAGCCCGGCTCTACCAGGTCCAGTTCGCCTCCGCCAACGGCAACGTCAAGGTGCTGCGGGACGAGTTCGAGCAGCGGCACATCCAGCGCGGCTACGACTATCTGCCCGAGGGCACCACCCGCAGCCCCCGCGCGGCGAAGGCCCGGCACGCGGCACAGGCGCTCGCGGTCCGCACGCTGATCAGTACGACCATGCTCGTCACGGCGCTGCGGGCGGAGGGAGGACCGCTGTCCCAACTGCCCTCACGGTCGGTCCTCGAGGCGGTCAGGGAGCTGGCGCTGCGCATCGTCGCCGCCGAACAGCAGCCGGCCACCTGAAGCCCTTCACCAGGGCAGTGGCCTGCGGTCGGCGAACAGCCCGCCCGTCGTCCCGTCGCCCTCGGGAAGGGTCGCCAGCCAGACCGGGGTGTCCGCACCCTCCGCCGGCCCGCGCGGAGCGGACGGCCCGCCCATGCCGCTGCGGGTCCAGCCGGGGTCGGCGGCGTTGACCAGCACGCCCGTGCCGGACAGTTCGGCCGCGAG
>NZ_JBITJV010000105.1:0-2634 GCF_044460385.1 Streptomyces sp. NPDC050121
CCGCACGGACATGGCCTCCTGTTCGGCCATGTCGCGCAGTTGGATCGGCTCGTGGAGGCGGCCCAGCGCCCACGCACGGGCGCCGGTCGTGGTCGACGTCGATCCTGCGCGCCCGCTTGCGTGAACAGCCGGGCGGACTCGGCGGCCAGGCACCCGCACAGGGGGCGGCTCCCGCTGTTTCCATGCAGGAGAGCGCCCTGATCCCTCACTGCGGTGTGGTCGAGTACCGCTCGATGCTCGCGCGGCCTGTCGATCGGTCGAGCAGGCGCAGCTCCCATGGGCCCGTGTTCACATCGAAGTCTTTGCCGAACCCGACCCACTTGCCCGCCATACGTCGGCCTGTCGGCTCGATGAGTAGCTGAATCGCACCGTGGTACCGGGCGCCCTGGTAGTACCCGTTGGCCGCCGTCTGCTCGGTCCACGTACCGGTGACGACGTTCCGGTCAACCGTGAGATCCAGAGACAACGGGCTGTCCGGGTTGGTCGACGCTCCGGGCAGGCTCTGTGCCGTCAGCCGGTTGCCGTGCTGGACGATCACGACGTGGTGCTTGCAGTCGAACGCCTCCTCCCGGCTGGACGAGTAGAACTCGTACCGGGACAGCCAGATGCCCGCGTACTCGCTCTGCGGCTCTGGCTCCGGGTTCGTGACAGCGTCAGCCGTGCTGACTTCTCCAGCCTCCATGTCGTGGCCTCCTGCCCCGTCCGAGTGGACGCGTGCCATCGGAATCGCGAACCCCAGCGACTCGGGGGCACGGCCGGTGAACCGCTTCAGTGCGCGCGCATACAGCGGGCGGCATGTCCTGGTCTCCCCGGACTCCCAGCGTTGCACGAGTCGCTTGGAGGCGTCGTTCGGTTCCCCCAGCTCCTCGCCTGCGCCACGTAAGCCCCGGGCGAACTCGTCTTGGCTGAGGTTCATCGACTTGCGTACGGCGGTCAGCACGTCGTTGGGGATTCGCTCGCCCTCGGCCGTAGTCGTCATGATCCGAGGGTAGCCACGCCACGACTCCAATGACACCGGTTTGACGTCTTCGGGGTGACACCGACATGACGCCCGAGGGACGCCTTGAACGTCGCCGCAATGGTCATGTCCGATCCGGAACATGGTGGTCATGTCCATCCGCATCAGCACTTACACGGTGAGAGCCGACGGCACGCAGACCAAGCCACGAACCCTGTACGAGGGTGAGGGCGGGGAACCCCTTGCTACTGGCCTGATGCCGCCGTGCCTGTGCCCCGAGTGCAGGGGTGGGCGACATGACCGGAGCACCACGGACCCCCAATTACGTGGAGGTAAGCCAGCATGAGCACGGCAGTAGCGATCCGTGACCCGAAGGCGTACGTCACGCCGGACGTCTGGGAGCGGGAGGTAGCCCTCCTCCTCCGCAACCCGCAGAACACACGCGAACGGGCAGAGGCCAAGTTCGGACAGGCCATTGCCTACCTGGTCACGTGCGGCGAGAACCCGGACCTTCTCATGGGCCCATCTGAGCAGGTGGACGAAGCGTGGCACTCGTTCATGCTCGACTCGATCCCGTACCACCATTTCACCAGCCGGCACTTCGGCCGGTACATCCACCACGTCCCAGAGCTTTCGGCAACGACCGCCGGACTCCAGTGCGTCAGCGACGACGAGGCGGTGCGGGACGGGCACAGCCCCAGGACCGGTGGCCCGCTCGTCCTGGAGCAGACGATCAAGGCCATCAAGGCGGCCGGGTTCGAGATCGATCCCGACCTGTGGGACATGGAGGACGCGGCCGACTGCAACCAGTGCCACGCCGGGTGTCACGACTCGCCCAAGTAGTAGTGAGCAGCGTGTGAGTTGGGGCCTGCCGCCGTACGTTGGGGGTGGGCCCCTCTTGCCGGAAAGGATCCCCGATGTCATTGGCTGAGTCCTGGGACAGGTACGCGGTCGAGAGCAAGCCACGCAGGACCGTGAACATCAAGGGCGATACGACATGGCTGAACTGGACCCAGTACGCCGAGCACGGGCCGAACGAGAGCGTTCTGGGTCCCGTGGCCGGATGCCGGGTGCTCGAACTCGGCTCGGGGAGCGGTAGCAACCTCGCGCACCTGGTGACGCTTGGCGCGACTGGTCAAGGGGTGGACATCGCCCCCGCCCGCGAGGCGGTCGCGCGGGAGCGCTGGGGCAACCTGCCGGGCCTTGAGTTCCGTACGGCGGAGGCGACGGCGTTCCTGAACGAGACGGACGAGACATTCGATGTCGTCCTCTCGATCTTTGGCGCCGTGTGGTTCGTCGATCCGGACACTCTGCTTCCACTGATCCGCTCGCGTATGGCGCAGGGCGGCATCCTGGCCTTCTCACATTTGCCACCAGGCAGTCATGGGCCCAAGCCGACCAAGGCTGGACTGCGGCACGACCGCACTCCGGATGAGTGGGGGCGCATCCTGACGGGACACGGCTTCTCTGACGTGTGCGCGTCTCTGATCGACCCGCCAGAGGGCAGGGTCGTGGGCACGATGCTTGTCCGAGCCTTGGCGGCCTGACCGCAAGGCTTTGCGCCTGCCTCAGGCGCTCTCTTGCTCCAGGTGGTGGCGCCGTCGACCGCGATCCTGGCCGGGGTGGTGCTGACCCTGGCGCTGACCGCGCTCGGCTGGTGGGGCGAGATACGGCAC
>NZ_JBITJV010000106.1:0-2434 GCF_044460385.1 Streptomyces sp. NPDC050121
GAGTGCGCCATGGAAGCGCCTTGATGTATTCCCGGCTGAGCTGGGAGGAATTCGGAGAGTATTCCTGGGCCGAATGACTTACCCGGAGCCGAAAGGTGAAAGGGGACCGTAGCATGTCAGGAAAGCGGTGACCGGGTCCAGGTATCAGGGACGGTGCACCGCGAGGCCCGTGCGATATGGCGAAAGCTGGACTGCCTGAACCCTAATCTCCAGTCGATCAAAAGACGGATCCGTCGGAAAGATACCCGAAACCGACGCTGACTCCTGCGGCGGCTATTTCTGCCGGTCGGCGCAACTCCGGGAGTCAAGGCGATTCTCAGCGAGAGGATTCAAGGAGATGAATGGGGCGCCTAAGTCGCACTAGAACGTACATCAAGACGAACCATGGGATCACCTAAAGGGCGCGAGCCCCATGGTGACGGAGTGTCCGTAGTAGTCGCAGGAGTGACGACCTGCCTTGGAGTCCGGGAGAGCCGGAACGAGGGCGAAGGGACACAGGTGACAATGGATCGGCAAGGCCGGAAGGTATGCGTAATGCAGAGTGCCGAAGCGGTACTTGAGATCCTCCGTGAACGCGGCAGGCGGAAACTGCCGTGCAACGAGCTCTACCGACAGATGTTCAACCCTGCCCTGTATCTCATGGCCCACGGACGCATCTACTCCAACCACGGAGCGATGACACCCGGGGTCACAGGGGAAACCGCAGACGGCATGTCGACGGAGAAGATCGGCCGCATCATCGATGCGATGCGCCACGAGCGCTTCCGGTTCAGCCCGGTGAAGCGGGTCCTCATCCCGAAGAAGAACGGGAAAACGAGGCCGCTGGGCGTGCCGCCCTGGACGGACAAGCTGGTGGGCGAAGTGATGCGTCTCCTCCTGGAGGCGTACTTCGAGCCCCAGCTCTCCGACCGCTCCCACGGTTTCCGTCCCCGACGGGGCTGTCACACCGCCCTCGGCGAAGTGGCACGAACCTGGACCGGGACAACATGGTTCATCGAAGGTGACATCGCCAGATGTTTCGACACACTCGACCATCGAGTAATGCTCGACACCTTGAGCGAAAAGATCCACGACAACCGGTTCCTGCGGCTGGTGCGCAACATGCTCCAAGCCGGATACCTGGAAGACTGGACCTGGAACGCGACGCTCAGCGGCGCGCCGCAAGGCGGGGTCCTTTCCCCGGTCCTGTCCAACATCTACCTGCACAGGCTGGACACATTCGTCGAAACAGTGCTCATGCCGGAATACACCCGTGGAAAACTCAGGGCGAGGAACCCTGAGTACCGAAGGGTCGAAGCAGCCATTAAACGGGCGTACACACGCGGAGACCGCGTGGAAGCACGCACCCTCCGCAGGCAGCTGCACAACCTCCCGAGCCAGGACATGTCCGACCCGGGATACCGCCGCTTGCGCTACGCCCGATACGCCGACGACACCCTCATCGGATTCGCCGGACCCAAAGCCGAAGCCGAAGAAATCAAACAGCGCCTGACCCAGTTCCTCCGAGATGACCTCAAGCTGGAACTCTCCCAGGAAAAGACGCTGATCACCCACGCCAGAACCGGCGCGGCACGATTCCTCGGCTATGAGATCACCATCCGGAAGGACGACCGCAGAGCAGAACGGAAACAAGGCCGCCGACGCCAGCGGCGGTCGACCAACGGAACCGTTGCACTGCACGTCCCCAAGGACGTGATCAAGGCCAAATGCGCCCCATACCTGGAACGCGGAAAACCCGCCCGCCTCACCTCGATGCTGAACTACGACGACCACACCATCGTCAGCATCTACGGCGCCAGATACCGCGGCATCGTCAACTACTACCTGCTGGCCGGCGACGTCTTCCGACTGAACCGGCTGCACTGGGTCATGCAGTCCTCGCTGCTGTGCTCCCTGGCGAACAAGCACCGCTCGACCATGTCGAAGACGGCCCGCAAGTACAAGGTCACCGTCGACACCCCGGCCGGGCCGCGCAAGTGCCTCCAGGTCAGCACCCACGTCCCAGGCAGGAAGCCGCTGGTCGCGCAATTCGGTGGAATTCCACTCAAGAGAAACAAGGTCGCTGTCCTGACCGACCGCGATCCCGCCCAACGCCAGCCCCGGCGACGCGAGCTGACGAGTCGGCTGCTGGCCGGACTCTGCGAGCTGTGCGGACAGACCGCGCGGACACAGGTCCACCAGATCCGCAGACTCGCCGACCTCGACCGGTCCGGGGACGCACGACCCGAGTGGGCAGCCCTCATGACCAGGAAACGACGCAAGACCCTCGTGGTCTGTCCGCCCTGCCACGAAGGCATCCATGAAGGCCACAACGCCGCAGTTCACACCAGTCACTGGAGAGCCCGTTGCGGTTAACGTCGCACGACGGGTTCGGGAGGAGGCCGCTGGGAAAAGGGGCAGCTCCGCTGCCACCTCGCCCGGCGGCCCACCTCAC
>NZ_JBITJV010000107.1:0-2226 GCF_044460385.1 Streptomyces sp. NPDC050121
CGAGTAGTCCTTCATCGCCATCGGCGGTCTTCTCGCTTCCTCCGGATCAAGCAGATCCAGTATCAGCGTGTCCACCACTCAGGGGGAGGCTCCATCGGTGACCGACAGACCCGGTGTCACACATGCGCCGACCGCTCGGTCTCATCTATCAGAGACCTGACGGGCGTCTACAGCCGCAGAGGGAAACGTCTTCCAAGTGCTCGGAGTGCGTCGGAACACTGCGGTCAGGAGACCGGACAAGGCATTCGGCTCCCTTGTCCGAGAGGCTCCCGCTGTACGACGAGTTGAGCCGTTGAACCCTACGCATCCCACCGCAGGAGGTTCTTCGTGGACTGGCATGAATTGGCGATCTGCCAAGGCACTGATCCTGATCTGTTTTTCCCCATCGGTAATGCGAGCAGTGGTCCAACGCTCATCCAGATCGCTGAGGCCAAGGCAGTGTGCCACCGATGCCCCGTGGTCGACCAGTGCCTGAGCTGGGCCCTCGAAATTGATCTGGTGGAGGGAATTTGGGGCGGCACCACAGAAGCGGAACGCCGGGCCATGAGGCGGCGCAGTGCGTCAGGTGCCGACCGGGCCACGGCGAAGCCCGCAGCGTAATCGCGCGCAAACCGAGACGCCGTACGAGCCTGCAGACCGTCTGATTGGGCTGTCGCTCCTGGCCACAACGTCGGTTCCGCACGGGTGTGTCACACCATCGCTGGCCAACCGGTCGTCATGAGGACAGAACATCAAAAATCGCTGCGGGTGATCAGGAATGAGTGATGAGGATGAGCGATGAGAGCCGGCAGGCCGCACCAGAGCAACGGCGAAAAGGCGAGAGCATCGCCCGTTGGGTCGACACCCGGCTGGGCACCCGTGGCGTGACCAGGGCCGCTGCGCGAAGGGTTTTCCCTGACCACCGGTCCTTCATGTTGGGGGAGATCTGTCTCTACAGCTTCCTCATCCTCATCGTCACAGGCGTCTACCTTTCCTTCTACTTTCATCCCTCGTCAGCACCGGTGCGGTACCAGGGAAGTTACGTCCCTCTCCAGGGTCAGCTGGTGTCGGAAGCCTTCGACTCGACCATGCACATCTCCTTCGATGTCCGTGGCGGGCTGCTGATCCGGCAGGCCCACCACTGGGCGGCGCTGGTGTTCGTCTCCAGCATGCTCGTGCACATGATGCGGGTCTTCTTCACTGGGGCGTTTCGCAAGCCGCGCGAGCTCAACTGGGTCTTCGGCTTTCTGCTCCTGATCTTGGGCATGTTCGGTGGTCTGACAGGCTACGACCTACCAGACGACCTCCTCTCCGGCACCGGGCTGGCGGTCGTGAACGGCACCCTCCTCTCCGTACCGATCATCGGCACCTACCTGTCGTGGTTCCTCTTCGGTGGCGAGTTCCCTGGCGATGACCTGGTGGCTCGCTTCAACACGATCCACGTCCTGGTGATCCCGGCCGTCATGCTGCTGCTGATCGTCGTCCACATGGCCCTGAGTCTGCGCCACAAGCACACCCAGTACGCCGGGCCAGGGCGTACGGACAAGAACGTCGTCGGCCTGCCGTTCAAAGTGCACGCGGTGAAGACGGCGGCCTTCGGCCTCATGGTCTGCGGATTCATCTTCATCATCGCGGCGATCGCGCAGGTCAACCCCATCTGGCAATACGGCCCCTACCGAGCTGACCAGGTGTCGGCAGGATCGCAGCCCGACTGGTACATGGGCGTGGCCGACGGGTTGCTGCGCGTTATGCCTGGCTGGGAGATCGACGCCTGGGGCCATACGCTGGCCCTCGACAACGTCATACCGCTGGGCGTGGGTGTCGGCCTTTTCCTCGCGCTGGGCGCCTATCCCTTCATCGAGTCGTGGGTTACCAACGACGATCGAGAGCATCACCTTCTCGACCGGCCGCGGAACCGGCCTGTGCGTACGGCTCTCGGTGCCGCGTGGCTGAGTGTCTATACCGTGGCCCTCCTCGGCGCCGCGAACGATCTGATTGCCACCCGCTTCCACGTCTCCGTCAACGCGGTGACATGGGCCGTCCGTATCGGCCTCTTCACCGTGCCCCTCGTCGTCTTTGTCGTGACGAAACGCTGGGCCCTCGCCCTCCAGTGGGGCGACCGGGAGAAGGTGCTGCACGGTCGCGAGACCGGCGGGCCTTCCCCCGTGAAGGTGGGCACGCGGTTATTGATCACGCGGCGAGCGTGAGTTTAGCGGTGTGGTGTCGGTGTTCGTATTCGTTGGGGCT
>NZ_JBITJV010000108.1:0-2142 GCF_044460385.1 Streptomyces sp. NPDC050121
ATTCGTTGGCCTGGTATGGCGATCACGGAGGAGATGCTGTCCCAACTCGACTGCCGTTTCGCGGTGGTGCTGCCGCATCTGAACGAACGGCAGCGCCGCTTGGCCGTGGCGGCCGAGGCGAGGCTGCTCGGACACGGCGGGATACGCGCTGCCGCCAGGGCGGCAGCGGTGAGCGAGACCACGGTGCGCCGGGGCATCGCGGAACTGGAGTCCGGTGTCGGACCGCTGCCCGGCGGACGCATCCGCGCCGAGGGCGGGGGCCGCAAACTCGCCGAGGAGCTCGACCCGGGCCTGGTGGACGCGCTGATGGCCCTGGTTGAGCCCGATGAGCGCGGCGACCCGGAGTCCCCGTTGCGCTGGACGACGAAGTCGCTGCGCCACCTGGCCGAGGAACTGGCCCGGCAGGGCCACCCGGTCTCTGCCCCGACAGTGGGGCGGCTGCTGAAGCAGGCCGGATTCAGTCTGCAGGGCAACGCCAAGACCCTTGAAGGTGCCCAACATCCCGACCGCGATGCCCAGTTCCACTATCTCAACGAGCAGGTCAAGCAGCACCAGGCGGCGGGCGAGCCGGTGATCAGCGTGGACACGAAGAAACGCGAGCAGATCGGCCGCCTGCCCATGGCCGGACGCGAGTGGCGCCCGAAGGGCGAGCCGGTGCGCGTCGAGGACCACCACTTCTTCTTCAGCGGCCCGGACGTCGAGCAGGCCATCCCGTACGGCATCTACGACATCGCCCGCAACACCGGCTGGGTCAACGTCGGCGTCGACCACGACACCTCCACCTTCGCCGTCGAATCGATCCGCCGCTGGTGGAAGGCCCGCGGGCACGACGACTATCCGCAGGCCACCCGGCTGCTGATCACCGCGGACGCCGGCGGCTCCAACGGCTACCGCTACCGGGTCTGGAAGAGCGAACTGGCCGCGCTGGCCGCCGAGACCGGCCTTGCGATCACCGTCTGCCACTTTCCTCCGTGCACCTCGAAGTGGAACAAAATCGAGCACAGGCTGTTCTCCCACATCACCCACAACTGGCGTGGACGCCCCCTGACCAGCCACGACGTCGTCATCGAGACGATCGCCGCCACCCGCACCCGGGCCGGACTGCGCGTCGAGGCCCGCCTGGACCGCGGCGACTACCCCACAGGCATCGCCATCAGCAAGGACCGCTTCACCGCCCTGCCCCTGGTCAAGCACGATGTCCACGGCCAGTGGAACTACACCCTGCTGCCCGAACCCGCCACGGCGCAGACCCCGCCCGCCACCGGGGAGGCACACGGTGTCGCCGACCGGCGTCGCGCGCTCCTGGCCCGTCTGGCCGACCCGCGCCTGACCGGACTGAGCAGCACGCAACTCGCGCATTTGCGCACCGAGTTGGCCCCGCTCCAGGCCGCCCGGTCCCAGGAACGCTACAGCGAGCAGCGCGGCGGACGCGCCCGCCGGGCCACCGGAAAGCTGCGCGGCAGCAAGCCGCTGTTCGACGATGCGGCCCGGGTGATGCTCACCCTCCTTTACCAGCGGCAGGTGTGCTCGATGAAGCTGCTGAGCGACATGCTGGAGGTCACCCCCGAATGCGTCGGCCACCTCGTCGCCGAGACTCGCCGGGCCCTGGAAGACCACGGCCACCAGCCCGGATACGCCCCCACCCGCTTCACTACGGCGGAGTCGCTGATGACCTTCCTCGACACCGACCAGACCCCGACGCGCACCCGGATCATGGAGAGCCTGTCCCATCCGCGCCTGACCGGCATGTCCCGCGAAGACCTGGATGCACTCGCCCGCCGTCTCGCCCCACGCCAGCTCGCTCAGATCGAACGCGCCTCCTACCAGCGCCGGGGCACCGACCGCCAGCCAGGCAGCCGCGGCGGCGTCTTCCCCCAGAAGATCGGAGACAAGGAACGCGTCGTCCTCGCCGTCCTCTACCTGCGGAAGCTGTGCACTTTGGACGTCCTCGCCGACGCGTTGGGCGACGTGAGCAGATCCCTGATTGGCAACGTCATCCGCGAGATCCGACCCCTGCTCGTGGAAGGCGGACTCCTCCCGCCCCCGGCCACCACCCGCTACCGCACCGGCGCCGATCTCCTCACTGCCGCGCAGAGCGAACACGACACACCGACAGGTTGATCCTTGACGGCTTCACAAGGC
>NZ_JBITJV010000109.1:0-2082 GCF_044460385.1 Streptomyces sp. NPDC050121
CGGCCCCGCGGCGGCGCGGGGGGGGGGGGGGGGGGGGGGGGGGGGCGGGGCGCGCGCCCCCCCCCCCCCCCCCCCCCCCCCCCACGACCGGTGCGCGGGAGACCACTCACCGGCCCGGGGTCAGGCACTCACAGGGCGTCGACCTCGACATGGAGGCCCTGCTCGACCGCCATGATGTTCACACCGACCATGACCTTGACATAGCAGGAGCAGTGGTGGTCCCCGGGCACGTAGTCGACTCCCGAATGAAGGCCGACGATCCAGGCCGCCGCCCCGGTGTGGTCCGTCCTGTAGATCGGGGCGCCTGAGTCACCCGGCTGCGTGATCTGGCCGTTGTCGTAGTTCGGGGGGTTCGTCCCGCCTCGGGCGTAGACGAAGGCTTGCCCGTACTTGATGCAGTCGCCGCTCCCGTAGCAGATGCTGTAGCGATCCCTGATGATCGGGTGGCCGCAGTGGTTGAGCGACACGGATCCGCTCACGCACACCTTGGTATTGAGTCGCGGAGCCGACGTCCCGTGGACGAACACCGACGATCCGCTGCTGGGCAATCCGCCGTCGAACAGGTGAGCGCCATACGCACTGGCCGAATCTGCATACATCAGCTCGGTGTCGATGTTCCGGTCCCGACGCGTGACCTGCCCGACCCAGTTGCCCGCGTGGCCGTTCTGCCCCCGGCTGTACACATGAGTCAGGTTGGAGTAGCAGTGACCCGCTGTGGTGAGGTACGTGTGCTCGGTCGCGGGGTCCGTGACGGTGACCCCGGCCGTGCACTTGATCCCATCCCCGGTCAGCGCGGATCCGCCCCAGAACGGCTGGGCGTCGCCGAACCGGGTCTTCTGTTCTTCCAGGCGCGCATGCCGGAATTCGAGATCACCCGGATAGGAGTCGCGCAACGACTTCGTGACGGATTCCGGCGCGTCGGTGTAGACGGTCATCTTGTCCGTCGCCGCGTCATAGGAGGTCGCCACGCCGTACTTGTCCGCGTCGGAGTCCCAGTCTCGCGCGGTCACCTTGTCCTGGATCTGGTCCAGTTTCTTCTGGCTGAATCTGCTGATGTCGACGACCGTTCCGGTGTCCGTCGGTAGCTTGGCCTCGGCCTCGGCCTTCTCGGCGGCCGTGGTGCCAGCGGGAAGGCGCAACACCGCACCAGAATCCGAGATTCCGAGCCCAGAATGATCTTCCGCAACTTGGTTGAGTTTCGCCCAGTCCGCCTGACTGATGGTCGTCGACACCGTGTTGGGGGACGACACCTCCGACACCGGGCCTGCGGGTGAGCCGGCCCATGCCGGAGCGGCCGCGGTCAGCGGTGTGACGACCGCGGCGAACGTTCCGATCAGGGCCAGCGCGAGGCGCCCAGGTCTGCTTGCTGATTTCATGTGTGTCTTCCTGTGAGAAGTGGCACGGAGGACCGGCGGGGTTCCCCAGGCGACTTCGTGCACAGGGCCGACGGAGCGCGGCTCGACGCGGGGTGTGCGTGGGGCGTTCCGGGGCCGTACCCGGCGTCGCGACCGGTCGCACCGACTGGTCCCAGGGTTGCCGCGGGGGCATCGCGGGACAACGGGGGGTTCTACCCGCCCGGCCCCACCCCCGCTTCGGGTAGTCCTACGGGGTTGCGCCCGGCATCCAGCTCGCGGGCCCAGCTCCGCGCGGGCGCCATCTCGGCGCACTCGTCGCAGTTCATCAACTGCAGGACCGCAGACCGCTCTTCGGGCGTCAGAGCCGACGGCTGAACCTGCGGCGAGCGGGGCTCTGGCGGGGGCGTCGGCCGCAGCCGGCGGTAGTGGGTCGCCCGGGAGCGGCAGGTCAGCCGGCACGCGGCCATACTGCCCAGCTCATCCTCGATGCCGGGGAATGCGTCATCGACCGCCGGGGCGACGGCAGCCTTCAGTCCGCGCCCTCGGAGATCATTTCCAAGAGCGCGGAAGCTTTTCCCATGACCTCCAGCGGGAGGAGGGGTAGTACGCCTCCTCCTCAAGTACCAATCAGACCTGTCATGTTCGCTACTTCGGTGTCCTGCTCCTCGCGAACGGAGGTCACTAGCCTGGGCGTTGCGCCGCGGCGGGCGCCACGGGTGTGGCGGTC
>NZ_JBITJV010000110.1:0-2022 GCF_044460385.1 Streptomyces sp. NPDC050121
TGTCTAGTCCCAGGTGATGCCCGACGTTCTGGTCCCAGGTGATGCTTGACGGTGGGCCTAGACAACATCGGAAACCTTGTGGGGCTTGTTCGCCTTGACGTGGCGGACGGGAATGTCGGTCGTGCGCCGGATGACCCGGACCTGGCCGTCCAGGTCGACGGTGATCGTCGTGTCCGACACGTGCACGGTCACCGTCTGGCCTGCGTACGTCCGGCCGAGGGAGACGACCTGCCGGCAGACCATGATCGTGCCCACAGCACTGATCCGCCGCTGCACCCGCACCGGCTCGATGCCCGGCCGCGGTGGCGGTCCGGCCGGACGCAGGCCCCGCAGCCGACGCACTTCCTCTCCGGTCAGCGGGTTGGGCCGCACCCGCAGGAGTTCCCGCGAGGACGGGTCGAAGAACGACAGCGTCTCGTCGTCGATGCGGATGCCGACCTGGCGGCCGCCGAGGATCTCCGCGGCCAGCACCTGGCGCCCGGCCAGGCCCACCAGGCCGCTGTTGTTCACGACCCGGTCCACCTCGAACGCCATCCCGTCACCGGCAGGCAGCGGGGCCGGTCCGGCCGCACGGCCGCCCCGGACAGCCAGCCGTCCCAGATCAGCCACCGACAGGTGCGACCGCACGCTCTTGATCCGCGTCCCAGCGATCAGCAGATGGATCACCGAGGTGTCCGCCCAGAACGTCACCGTCAGCCCCGAACGGGCCGGACCCACCCAGAACTGCTTGCCCGCGACCTGCAGATTCCCACTCGCAGGCACCACCCGATCGAACTCCACCGGCCCACCGGGCTCCACCGGCGCCACGACCGGGACCACCTCAGGCAGGGCGGCGGGCACAGCCGAGGCTTCACCCGGAGCCGCGTCCGAGTCCGGAGCCGCGTCCGAGTCCGGGTCCGGGTCCGCTGGAGGTGTCCGCTGCTGCGGCACCAGCGCCAGCACTCTGGGAATCTTCAGCCCCAGCACGTCCCGCTCCTCCTCGGGCACCGGGGTGAACCGGTCTCCCGGAGACTGCATGTCCAGGGCCTGATGCGGACGCATCGAGTTGTATTCCTGCACCCAACGATCCAGTGCCGCCTGGGCCGCTTCGATGCTCTCGAACGCACCGCAGTCGTCGAGGAGTTCACGCCGCAGCGTCTGATGGAACCGCTCGACCTTGCCCGTCGTGGTCGGCGACGCCGGCTGCGTCAGCCGATGCGCGATCCCGTTCTCCCGGCAGATCCGGTCGAACAGCACCTCACCGCCCTGCCCGAACCGGTCGGTGAACTGCTTGCCGTTGTCGGTCAGCACCTCTTCCGGCACCCCGAACCTCCGCAGGGCCCCCGCGAACGCCGAGCAGACCGCCCGACCGGTCGCCCGCTCGACCACCGACGCGATCACGCAGAACCGTGAATGATCATCCACACCAGTCACGATCTTCGCCTCGGTCAGCTCGCCGGTCACCGTGTCGACGAGCATCACGCCGCCGACGATGTCCATCTGCCACAACTGCATCGGCCGATCCCGCTGCCAGCGCTTGTAATCCGACCGCTTCCGGCGCCGGACTCCAGGCTCCACCAGCCCATG
This sequence comes from Streptomyces sp. NPDC050121, assembly GCF_044460385.1. Lineage (NCBI taxonomy): Bacteria > Bacillati > Actinomycetota > Actinomycetes > Kitasatosporales > Streptomycetaceae > Streptomyces > Streptomyces sp. NPDC050121. The sequence continues at coordinate 1,567 of NZ_JBITJV010000110.1, forward strand.
ACGGACCAAGATCCGATACACCGTCATCCGCGACGGCACCGGGCTCACCGCCCCCGAACGCTCCAGCACATGAGCGATCCGCCGCGGCCCCCACCGGGGATGCTCACGCCGCAACTCGCACACAGCCGTCTCCACCTCGGCAGACGCCCGATGCGGACACGAAGCCGGCCTACGGGAACGGTCCGCCAACCCAGCCAGACCTGAGGCGACATACCGAGACTTCCACCCGCTCACGGTCTGCCTGGAAACACCCAGCTGAGCGGCGATCTCCGTCACCGTCGCACCCGCCAGCACCGCCAGAACAGCCCGGTATCTCTGCTCGACAACCGACAACTCCACCAGAGCCAATCCCGGCCTCCTGCCACACGCCGCAACGACGCGCACAGCAAAGCCGATCACGGCCACCGTCAACCATCAGCTGGGATCGAAGTGTCAAGCATCTCCCGGGACCGGACA
>NZ_JBITJV010000111.1:0-1946 GCF_044460385.1 Streptomyces sp. NPDC050121
GCTCTACCAGGAGCCCCGTTGCCATCACCTGGGCTTCCCCGAAAACCCTCGATCCCGTTGACAACCGCGGATCCGCTCTAACTCCGTGGTCTTGGAGTACTTCCTGGGGGCAGCCATGGTCGATGTTCCTCTCATGAGAACCATCTGACCCTCTGTCACCATCCTCCGCATCTCGGGGGAACCTCACGTCCGGCGCGATGACGACCAATGTCCTGCTCGGCGACTACCCCGACGTGTTCAAGGCCGGTGCGGCGTTCATGGGCGTGCCGTTCGGCTGCTTCGCCACCACCGACGGCTCCGGCTGGAACACCGACTGCGCCACCGGCAAGATCACCAAGACCCCTCAGGTCCGAATCCTCGGGATCGTTGCCAGGCTGCTGGGTTTGTGGTCCCCGGATGCCGTCGGGGTGCGGCGCGGTGCGTGCCTGTTCGGGCTCGGAGAGAAGACCGCCATGCACTACGTCGTTGCAGCTCACCCGGAGAGGATCGCCCGTCTTTCCCGGTCTCGGGCCGGAGGAGGGGGACACGAGCCCGCCCGGAAGTGCCGAACGAGCTGTTCCTGCGTGCCTGCTCAGCCCCAGACACGACTCTTTCGGAGCTTGTTGCTCGAACGGTCATGGCCGGCTGAGCCGTGGGATCTTCAGCAGTGGTCCCACCACCAGGAGATGCTCGGGTAGGGCAGGGGGCTGGTGTCGGTGGTCGACAGTGAAGGCGCCCAGAAGGCGGGTGTCTTGACGACGTCTTCCAGCGCAACGCGTTCTGCGGGTGGGTGGTAGCGCCCAGCGCACATGTTGATTTCGGTGTTGAGGACGATGAAGTGGCCGAGTCGGTCGATGAGGTAGCGCAGTGGCGGCTCGGCCATGGGCAGCAGGCGCTCGCGTAGACCGAGGAAGAGGAGCATCAGGCGGTCGCGTGTCTCGATCGCCGCGGTGACGGCCTGGTCGAAGGAGAGTCCGCGAGCCGCTTGCAGGATGCCCAGGAAATTCGGGGACGTCTGACCTGCTGCTTTTTCCTTGTGGTAGGAGGCGACGTCGTTTTCCAGTCCGGCGAGCAGGGCTGTGCATTTGATGAGGGACTGGACTGCCGGTGCGTTCCACACCTCGTCCGGAATGGGGGCAGGCCCGCACATTTCGACCGACGCGGCGTACAGGGTGCCGCCGAGGTCGTGCATTCGCAGGGCGAGGTATTCGTCTTCGTTGGGTTCGTCCAGGTGAATCTTGTGCACGCCGCTGGTGAGCTGGCACCTGATGCCGGCACTCAGACGGGCCACCTGTGTGGGTGTGCACACTGCCCGCAGTTGCTCCATCGAGTCGTGTAGTGACGCGATGAGGGGGCTTGCATTCTCGGGTAGTTGGTATCCAGGAGATTCCATCACATGCGTGAGCTGGCCCACGAGACGGATGATCTCGCTGGTCCGGCTGCGGGCTTCGGCGTGATCGAGCACATTGTCGTCGATGACGAGTGCCCACTCGGCCAGGCAGCCGAGGCCGCGGAGCACTGCCCTGCTGGTCTCTGGGCTGGAGAACCTTCCAAGGCACCAGGCCAGGACAGCTCCGTAGGGCCCGGGGTTCGTTTCGGTAAACCCGTATGACGCTTTCCACGCCTGGACCTCGGCCACGACGTCGGTTGGGACGTGGGGGGGCTCCGGCATCGGCAACGGGTAGTGGAAGCGCGGCGCACCTCTCCGCTGGGCCGGAATCGCGGCCTGTTCCACATCTGGTGTGCTGCTCATGTGTGCTCCTTCGTTGGCGTGCAGTCCTGAGGTGAGGCCGAGTGCGTGCCGCGCTGCGATCAGCCGACGTGGCGCGGCTGCCGCCCGGCCGGGTGAGCGCGGCGGATTCAGTTACGGGGAGGGAGCCTCCCCCTGAGTGGTGGACACGCTGATACTGGATCTGCTTGATCCGGAGGAAGCGAGAAGACCGCCGATGGCGATGAAGGACTACTCG
>NZ_JBITJV010000112.1:0-1624 GCF_044460385.1 Streptomyces sp. NPDC050121
TGGACATGGTGGGACCGGCGGCGAACGTCCTCGTACCGGAGGGAGCCAGCCACAGGGTCTTGGTCCCGTCTCCGGGGCTTCGCACCGGAATGGTCATCACACCCTTGCCGGTGAACGTGCTGGCGGGCAGCGCGTAGTCCTGAAGCGCCACGTTGCTGGACGGGACGATGTCCTTGTAGAGGTCTTCCAGGCCCGCGTTCACGGCGATGCTGTACGCCTGCGACGGCCATACGCGGTCCGCGTACACGCGCACGTCCTGGATGGTGCTGTTCGGGACACCCTTGTTGGCGATCTTGTTGACGGGGCCGTAGGTGTTGATGATGGTCAGGTCGTGCTGCTTGCCCCAGGTGCCGGAGTTGATGGCGTACGCGACGTTCGGGTCCACGTCGAGGACGTTGTCGTGTTCGTTGATGTTGGCGGAGCCTTCATCGGGGTGGATTCCGTACTTGTGGCCGGCCGGCACACCCTGGAGGTAGTTGTTGCTGATCTCGGTGCCCGGCTGGTTGCCCAGCGTGTAGATGGGAGCGGAGTCACCGAGCACCTGCATGGTGTCGATGAGTTCGTTGTACTTGACGCTGTTGTCCTTTGCCGTGGTCGTCGGGTTCCCGGGATTGATGGAGTTCGTCGAACCGTCGAAGTTCCACCATCCCCAGCCGAGGGTGATGCCTGCCCACGGGGACTTCTCGATCCGGTTGTGCTGCACGGACAGGGAGTCCACGAAGTACGCCGACACGGGGCTCGACCCCTGGAACAGGACCGCGCTGTCGTAGAGGTAGTTGTCCGTGACGGTGATGTTCTTGCAGACGCCCTCGACGTTCACCGGGTACTTCTCGTGGTTGGTCGAGGTGTAGTCCCCGATGTACACGTGCTGGGGGTGTCCCACGGTGATGGCGGATCCGGCTATGTCGTTGACGTAGTTGCCGGTCAACTGTGAGTCCGTCACGTCGTTGACCATGTTGATCCCGTCGGCGCCGGTGTGCTGCACCGTGTTGCGCTGCAGGACGATCCCGTCGGCGTTCTCGATCTGGATGATCCCCGGCGGCAGGTCGACGTTGCGGTAGGTGTAGGCGTGGAAGTTCTGCCTCGCGTACACGGTTGAGCCGGCGTTGCCCTGCTGGCCCTGCCGGAAGACGGAGCCCGCGACGTTGACCAGGTTCCAGTCGGAGTGCTCGACCGTGAGCCCGGAGAACGTGATGTTCCGCGCGTGGTCGGTCCTCGACGTGCCGGCGATCTTGAGGAGCGTGGACACGTTGTTCGGCGCGAAGACCTTCGCCGTGGTCATGTCCTCGGAGCTGGACTTGTAGTAGTACAGCGCGTGATTCGTCTTGTCGAAGTAGAACTCGCCCGGCTGGTCCAGGAATTCGTACGCGTTCATGAAGGTGTGGCTGCCGCTGCCGGCGTTGAACCTGCCGTTCGGCGGTCCCTGGGCGATGGCCGCACCCGGCTGCTGGAACAGGGCAACGCGGTTGGCGCCGTCCGAGCTCGTGGTGATCTGGCGGACCCCCACGATGGCCGTGGTCCAGGTCGTCGCCGACTTGATCTCGACGTCGTCCTGGTTGGAGGCGACGGCGGGCAGGTCGGAGAGGCTGTACTTGGCCCCGTCGCACTGCGAACCCGACTCCCA
>NZ_JBITJV010000113.1:0-1602 GCF_044460385.1 Streptomyces sp. NPDC050121
GGCTGCACACCTACAATCACCACCGCGGACACACCGCGCTGAAAGGCCAACCACCCGCCAGCCGCGTCCCCAACCTCACAGGGCAATACACCTAGACCGTCCGAGAGGTGGAGTCTGCCTCTGTGGCCGGGGCTATTGCAGGTGAGGATCGAGAGTCATCGCCAGCACCGCCGGATCTTCCAAGGGCGGTTGCGGCACGAATCCGTGATCTTCCAGATCCTTGATCATCTCGGTGCGAGACGCTGGCCACATCCAGAAGGTTTCAGTGTGCTCGCGCAGCAGGAGCCCACTCTCCCGTACCCAGTAATCGAAGCGTGTGCGGATCCGGTCCCTCTCCGCCGACAGCACCATGCGGCCTCCGTACTCGTGTCGCCCGACTTGTTGCTCCGGGAAGCGACGCTCAGTCACCTCGTCGGGAAGCAGACCCGGCGGCGGAAGCTGAAGGAGCAGTGAGCCACCCGGTACCAGGGCCTCGGCGAGCGCCGGCCAGAGAACATGTCGGGCGGAGGGTGACAGACAGGCGATCGTGTTGTGACAGATCGCGAGGTCCGCCACTTTTCGGAGCCCCGCCTCGCTGAGAGTCGTGGAATGGACGGTGACCCGCGCCCTCAGATCGGCGGGCAGGGAGGCCAGGCGCGTCATCAGCGGTGTCCGCATGGCGTGTGCGGGTTCGATGGCGTGTACGTCTACCTGCGAGGCGAGAAGGCTCATCAAGGTCACCCGTCCGGTCCCGGCTCCGACATCCAGTACACCGAGCCGGGCGCTTGCCACAGCACGGCCGTAGAGATGACGCACCCGCACCGCGTCCTGCTCGGCCTGAAGGATGTCGTAGAACTCGGCGCTGACCACGTAGTCGTCCTGGCGAACCCGGACCGGCCGTGAACTGTGTAGATGGGTGCGCATATCCAGCAAGACCAATCGTGTGCGGTAGCTGTGACACTTCGCTGGAGCAGCCCAGAACCGCGTTGGGGTCCCGGTGGAGGGAGCAGGCCTGTCGAGTGAGGCACGAATGGGCGTGATCCCAGGTACACCAGGCGGCCATCAGTTCCGCCGGAACCACTGCGCGAGGGTGACATGGCCTCGTGGTGCAGTCGCCGTAGAAAGCAGAGTCCGCTTCTCGAACACCGCTGGGCGACAGCGGCGGCGACGTCGTGCGTCGACATCGGGTGGATCAGCACTGCCGCGACATGTACGCCGTCCGCATGTTCGTTCGGGCGCGACATGACGTCCGCGAACTGGAAAAACGGCGCGCAGGCACGATCGAGTGGGGGATCGGTGAGCGCCGTGCCAACTCCTCCTGAGCCGCCTTCGCACGTAATTAGCCCCCGTGCATGGCTGGCCCCTACGGCGGAGAGCGCCACGTAGTGTTCGGCACCCGCCAAGGCGGCGGCCGGCAGCCCCTGCCCGTGATGACATGGACGCCGTACGGCGTGATACGGGCACGACGTCCACCCCGCAGTCTCGGTGTTTCATCCAGGTCTCTTCGTCGGCGGAAATCCGCTCGTGCCTCTCGGCAACGGGTGAAACGAGGGCCACGGACGGCGGATGAAAAGTGAGCCACTCTGCGATCTCTTGATCATCCTGACTTCACTGGTTCTGAAG
>NZ_JBITJV010000114.1:0-1526 GCF_044460385.1 Streptomyces sp. NPDC050121
GTACTTCCAAGACCACGGAGTTAGAGCGGATCCGCGGTTGTCAACTGGGCGGGGGCGAAGGGTGTTGAAGGTCGGGTGCGATCCACTCCGGTTCGAGGGTGTAGACGCCTCGCCCGGTGCGGCGGAGGATTCCTTCGCGGACCCAGCGCCCCAGTTCCGCGCGTAGTCCTTGGGCGTCGTCCAGTCCGATGCCACGAGCGATTTCACATGCGCGCCAGGTGCAGAGAGGGGCGGTGCGCATAAGTTGCAGCGTGCGGTCGCGACGCCCGTCGGGGCCCGGGTTGGCGGACGAGTGCACAGTGACTTTGATGCTGGTGATCCTGGAGGCACCCAGAACTTGTGCCTGGTCAGGCGGTGCGGCATAGCGGGAGATCGGACACTTGACGCGACGTGGGTTGACGCGGGCCCGCCGGGGCGGGAGCAGATCGTGCAGCAGGGCCGATGCGATGTGCCCCGGCCCGGCCTCGGGCAGTACATCGGCTGCGGAGATGAGCTGGTCCTTGGCGGTCTCCAGGGCGATGGTGAATGACGCGCGGTCTGGATCCGTGCCGGGGAGCGTCTCGACGGCCTCGACCATCGCCCGGCGTAGCGCCTGGTAGACGGTCAGGTGAGCCCAGAGCTCCTGCTGGATCCCGGTTGCGTCCTGGGAGCGCAGCACCAGACCGCGTTGCAGGGTGTGCCGGAGTGAGTAGAACGCCGACTCGATCTCCCATCGTTCGTGGTAGAGCTCCACCAGCTCGGCGGCGGGGTAGCGTCGGTGGTCGGTCAGCGTGGTGGCCAGCCGGTAGTGGCCTTCCAGCCGCAGCCCTTTGGCGGTCGTCACCGTGATGTGCGCGTCGATGATCCTCAGCCGGGTGCCGCTGATCCTGGTCAGGAACGACCCGTCCGGCAGGAGTGCCCAACGGGCGGGTGTTCGGGTTCCCTTGAGGCGCACCAACAACTGTGTCCCGGTGGCCGCGGCCTTCGCGAGGAAGTCGTCTGAGTCGAAGCCCCGGTCGTTGAGCAGCAGCATGCTGTCGTCCAGCAGCGGCAGCAGTTGCTCGGCGTAGCCGGTCTCCTTTTCCGGCGTCGGTCCGAAGACCGCGCCGAGCAACGCGCGGGTCCCGGTCTCGCACAGCACCATGATCTTCAGCATCGGATATCCGTCGGTGCCGTAGCGGTGTTTGTGCTTGCCCAGCCAGGCACAGACTCGCGGCCGGTCAGGGGCCTTGGTGGAGCTGCACCCGTCGAAGGCGACCGTGCGCCAGCACCGGTATCGCACCCCGGGTGTGATCGGCTGTGCCGCGGGACCGGCCAGCGTTTCGAACAGAGACCGAAGCGGCGCGACGCCCAGCCGCCGGCGAACCTCCCGCAGCGCCTTCTCCGAAGGGCGCCTGTGAAGAAGCCCGTGCAGCCCGGCGGTGAGCTTGTCCCATACGCGCACGTACCCCAATTGCGGAAACAGGGCCAGTGCCAGCACGAAGTACACGCCCACCCTCGACGGCAGCAGCCGCACCCTTCGCTGGCCGCCGCCGACGCGCTCCAGC
>NZ_JBITJV010000115.1:0-1493 GCF_044460385.1 Streptomyces sp. NPDC050121
CCCCCGTTATGTTTTCCGCGGTCCTGCAAGAGGACCGCTGGCCTCCGGGCCCGGCATGACTGTTCCCCCCTGTCGAACGGATGACCTGGGGGGTGGTGTCACCGGGCCCGAGAGGCGCCGTTGGAGACGCTGATGAGAGGCCCGACTACCGCCTGGCCCGGCGCAATGCCCGGCCGCTTGCGGGCGGCAGGTCTGCATAACGTGGATGCGCGCATACGACGCCAACGCCCTGGCCAGCACCGCACGAACTCCATTCGGGAGGATGGATTGGACGACATCGACGACGTGGGCGTCTTCCTCGGCCTGGACGTCGGCAAGAGCGCCCACCACGGACACGGACTCACCCCGGCCGGCAAGAAGGTCTTCGACAAGCAGTTGCCCAACAGCGAGCCGAAGCTGCGGGCCGTCTTCGACAAGCTGGCTGCGAAGTTCGGCACCGTGCTGGTGATCGTGGACCAGCCCGCCTCCATCGGAGCCCTCCCTTTGACGGTCGCCCGGGACGTCGGCTGCAAGGTCGCCTACCTGCCCGGCTTGTCCATGCGGCGAATCGCCGACCTCTACCCGGGCGAGGCGAAGACCGACGCGAAGGACGCGGCTGTGATCGCGGATGCCGCACGGACGATGCCGCACACCCTGCGCTCGTTGGAACTGACCGACAAGATCACCGCCGAGCTGACCGTGCTGGTGGGCTTCGACCAGGACCTGGCGGCCGAGGCGACCCGCACCTCCAACCGGATACGCGGCCTGCTCACCCAGTTCCACCCCAGCCTGGAGCGTGTCCTTGGCCCGCGCCTGGACCACCCTGCGGTGACCTGGCTGCTGGAACGCTACGGCTCCCCGGCCAGCTTGCGAAAGGCCGGACGTCGCAGGCTGGTTGAGGTGATCCGGCCCAAGGCTCCGCGCATGGCTGCCCGGCTGATCGACGAGGTCTTCGACGCCCTCGATGAGCAGACCGTCGTGGTCCCGGGAACCGGCACCCTCGACGTCGTGATCCCATCTCTGGCCCGTTCGCTCACGGCCGTCCACGAACAGCGACGAGCCCTGGAAACGCAGATCGGACAGCTGCTGGAGGCTCACCCTCTTTCCAAGGTCCTGACGTCGCTGCCCGGCGTCGGCGTCAGGACCGCCGCCGCTTTGCTGGTCACCGTCGGCGACGGCACCAGCTTCCCCACCGCCGCCCACCTGGCCTCCTACGCCGGCCTGGCCCCGACGACCAAGTCGTCGGGGACCTCGATCCACGGCGAACACGCGCCCAGAGGCGGCAACCGGCAGCTCAAGCGGGCGATGTTCCTGTCCGCATTCGCTGCACTCCACGATCCTGCCTCCCGCAGCTACTACGACCGATGCCGGTCCCGCGGAAAGACCCACACCCAGGCACTTCTCCGCCTGGCCCGTCAGCGGATCAACGTGCTGTTCGCGATGCTCCGCGACGGCACCTTCTACGAACCCCGAACCCCACGCCTCGCTTGACGAAAGACATAGAGGCACCCCCC
>NZ_JBITJV010000116.1:0-1432 GCF_044460385.1 Streptomyces sp. NPDC050121
TGCTGGATGCGATGTGCCGGTTTGGTGTCAGTGGGTGGTGTCAGTGACGGCATGTCAGGTCAGGGTGTTTTCGCTGGTGGTGGGGTGTTGAGTGTGGGGAGTCACTGACATGGGGCGGTGTCTGGTGCCGTCGTGGCTGTCATGGGGCGGTACACCCTTGCCTGTTCCGCTGTCATGGGAACGGCACTTCTGATCCTTCGAGGGCCGGTCGGCGGCACGGTGGTCGGCGTCGGGTTTGTGCGTCGGGAGGGTGTGGGGTGGGGGAGCCGGGCGTGTGGGGTGAGGTCACGGCGGGGTTGAGGGTGTCCAGGCCGGTGTTGGTGGCGCGGCTGCTGGAGCTCGATGCGGCCGGGGCGTTGACCACGGCGCATGTGCGTGCGGGCGCGCAGGTCGGTGGGGTGAATGCGCGCACGGTGTGGCGCTGGCTGGATGCGGCGCGGACGGAAGGCCGTGTGGAGCGCAGGCCGCGGGCCCGGCTGGAGTTGTCCGAGCAGGCGTGGGAGGTGCTGGCGCAGGCGGGCGGGAACGTGTCGGTGCTGCACCGGCATTTGAAGGATGCCGGGGGAGAGGTGCCGTCGCTGGCGTCGCTGTACCGGGTGGTGCGGCGGGACCTGGAGGCCGGCAGGGTCTTGCCGGATCGCGTGGTGGTGCGGCGGGAGCGGGAAGAGCAGCGGACACGGCAGGCGCTGGCTGACCTTGCGCTGGCCGGGACGCGTGAGGACGGCGCGGCGAAGGCGGCTGCGCGACGGCCGCCGCACCCCGCGCCGGTGGCGTCCGCGGTCCTGCCGTCGGGGGAGGGCGGTGCGGTGGCGGGCGTGGTGTTGCCGGCCGGAGCGCAGTTGGTGGGGACGTCGTCGGTGCGGGCGGTGGCCGAGGCGGTCGGGCAGGCGATGGCGGCGGAGGGCTCGGTGTGTGTGTTCGGCGACCCGGGCCGGGGCAAGACCGTGGCCGTGCGGATGGCGCTCCACGAGGTGTCACCGGGCTGGAAGGTGACGTGGGTGCCGGTGCCGGTGCGCCCGTCGGTGGCCGGCATGCGGCGGGCGGTGTTCGACGCTCTGGGGCTGCCGGGCCGCTTCCCGCACACGTCGGCGCGGGCTGACGCCGTAGTCGCGGGGGCTTTGGGTGAGGCGCGGGTGCTGGTGGTCGATGAGGCGCAGCGCCTGCCTGTGCCGTGCCTGGAGTACCTGCAGAGCCTGTGGGACCACCCCGGCACGAGGATCACGCTGGTGCTGTGTGGGTCGGGCAGCGAGCGGGCGCTGGCCCGGCTGCCGCAGCTGGCGTCGCGGGTCGGCGGGTGGCAGGAGGTTCCGCGCCTGGCCGCAGCGGAAGTGGCGGCCGTGGTGACCGGCTTCCATCCGCTGTGGCGTACCGTCGCGGCCCCGGATCTGGCGTGGATCGACCGGTCGTGCGCCCACGGCGTGTTCCGCACGTG
>NZ_JBITJV010000117.1:0-1310 GCF_044460385.1 Streptomyces sp. NPDC050121
ATCTGCTTGATCCGGAGGAAGCGAGAAGACCGCCGATGGCGATGAAGGACTACTCGGACGAGTTCAAGGCCGATGCCGTGGCCCTGTACGAGTCCACACCCGGGGCGACCTACAAGAGCATCGCCGCCGACCTGGGCGTCAACCGGGCGACCCTGCGTGAGTGGGTGCTGCGGGACCGCGAACGCCGTGGCGTCACCGCCGCAGCTGGGAAGCCGGGCGGCCCGCCTCGGGAGGCGGTGCCGTCGGCTGATCCGGACGAGCGTGTGCGGCAGCTGGAGGCGAGGGTGGCCGAGCTCGAGGCGAGTGAGCGCAAGCTCGCCACAGAGCGGGACATCCTCCGCAAGGCGGCCAAGTATTTCGCCGGGGAGACGAACTGGTGAGGAGCCGCTTCCAGTTCGTTGACGACCACCGGGACACCTACGAGGTGAAGCGGCTCTGCCAGGTCCTGGACGTGAACCGGTCCAGCTACTACAAGTGGCTCGCGGGCGCCGAGGCCCGGGCCGCCCGGCAGCAGGAGGACCGGGTCCTGGCCGAGGAGATCCGCGAGGTCCACAGTGAGTCCGGCGGCGCCTACGGCTCCCCGCGCGTGACGGCCGAGCTCCGCGGGAAAGGGCGGCGGGTCAACGAAAAGCGGGTCGCCCGGATCATGCGGACGTTCTCCATCACCGGCATCCGCCTGCGCAGACGCGTCCGTACCACGATCCCGGACCCGGCCACCTCACCGGTTGCGGACCTGTTCCAGCGGGACTTCACCGCCACCGAACCCGGCCTGAAATACATGGGCGACATCACCTATCTCCCCCTGGAGAACGGGGAGTTCCTCTATCTCGCGACCGTGCTGGACTGCTTCAGCCGCAAGGTCGTCGGCTGGTCCATCGCCGACCACATGCGCACCGACCTGGTCGCCGACGCACTGCGGATGGCCGTCCGGACCCGGGGCAGCCTCAGCGGGGCGGTGTTCCACTCCGACCACGGAGCGCAATACGGATCCCGGGCCTTCGCCGGCCTCTGCGACCAACTCGGGGTCACACGGTCGATGGGCGCGGTCGGCACCAGCGCCGACAACGCGGCCTGCGAAAGCTTCCACGCCTCCCTGAAACGCGAGACCCTCCAGGGCGCCCAGGACTACGGCGACTCCGCCACCTGCCGCAGGACCGTCTTCGCCTGGCTGACCCGCTACAACACCCGCCGCCGGCACTCCGCCAACGGCCACCTCAGCCCCAACGAATACGAACACCGACACCACACCGCTAAACTCACGCTCGCCGCGTGATCAATAACCGCGTGCCCACCTTCACGGGGGAAGGCCC
>NZ_JBITJV010000118.1:0-1229 GCF_044460385.1 Streptomyces sp. NPDC050121
CACCGAAGCACCGGCCGTCGCCCCGAACGCCGCGGCCCGCAAACTCACCTACGTCAAGGCCTTCAACGAGGGCCTCGCGCAGGCCATGCGCGAGGACGAGAACGTCTTCGTCGCCGGCGAGGACGTGGCCGGATACGGCGGCGTGTTCCGCATGTTCGACAACCTGCTCGACGAGTTCGGCCCCCGCCGCATGATCGACACCCCGATCTCCGAAGCCGCCCTGGTCGGCCTCGGCGTGGGGGCCGCCGCCCGGGGGCTGCGCCCCGTCGTCGACCTGATGTTCATGGACTTCATCGGCGTCTGCCTCGACCAGATCGTCAACCAGGCGGCGAAGATGAAGTACATGTTCGGCGGCGCGCTGTCCGTGCCGCTCACCATCACCACCGCCTCCGGAGCGGGCCTCGGCGCCGCGGCCCAGCACAGCCAGAGCCTGGAGGCCTGGCTGGCCCACGTGCCCGGCCTCAAGGTCGTCATGCCGTGCGACGCGTACACCGCCAAGGGCCTGACCGTCTCGGCCATCCGGGACGACAACCCGGTCGTCGTCATGCTCAACAAGGTCCTGCTCGGCAGCACGAGCGAGGTGCCCGAGGAGATCTACGGCATCCCGCTGGGTCAGGCGCACACCTCGCGGCAGGGCTCCGACGTCACCGTGATCGCGCTGGGCCGCATGGTGGGGGAGGCCCTCGCGGCGGCCGACGAACTCGCCGCCGAGGGCGTGGAGATCGAGGTGATCGACCCCCGCACCGTGCAGCCGCTGGACACCGAGACGATGTTCGCCTCCGTCCGCCGCACCAACCGGGTGCTCGTCGTGCACGAGGCCGTCACCTTCGGCGGGCTCGGAGCCGAGATCGCCGCCCAGATCCAGGACGCCGTCTTCGACTACCTGGACGCACCGGTCCTGCGCATCGGCGCCCCCTTCTCCCCGGTGCCCTTCTCCCCGGTCCTGGAGAAGGCGTACGTGCCCGATCGCACCCGGATCGCCCAGGGCTGCCGGCGCCTCCTCGAAAGGTCGTGACCGACGTGGCGGTCGAGGTTCTGCTGCCGAAGATCGGCCTGACCATGCAGGAAGGCACGATCGACGAATGGCTGGTGCCTGTCGGCGCGGCCGTATCGGAGGGCGACGCGCTGTTGCGGCTGGCCACCGACAAGGTCGACGTGGACGTCGAGGCGGAGGCCGGGGGGCTGTTCCACCCGGTGGTCGCGGCCGGGGCCACCGTGCCGGCCGGGGC
>NZ_JBITJV010000119.1:0-1215 GCF_044460385.1 Streptomyces sp. NPDC050121
GGACCGACCACGCGCGGAACATCACGTTCTCCGGGCTCACGGTCGAGCACTCCGACTGGAACCTGGTCAACGTCGCGGGCTCCGTCTTCCGGCAGAGCCAGCAGGGCAACACCATCTCGACCGTGTACGCGAGGCAGAACTTCCACGCGTACACCTACCGCAACGTCGACCTGCCGCCGGCTGCCATACAGATGGAGAACGCCGACGGGATCGTCCTGCAGCGCAGCACGGTGCAGCACACCGGCGCCGACGGAATCACCCTGGCCAACGACGTGACGGACACGCAGCTGACCGGCAACGTCACGAATGACATCGCCGGGTCCGCCATCACTGTGGGACACCCCCAGCACGTGTACATCGGGGACTACACCTCGACCAACCACGAGAAGTACCCGGTGAACGTCGAGGGAGTCTGCAAGAACATATCGATCACGGACAACTACCTCTACGACAGCGCGGTGCTGTTCGACGCGTCCAGCCCGGTGTCGGCGTACTTCGTCGATTCCCTTTCCGTGCAGCACAACCGGATCGAGAAGTCCCCGTGGGCGGGCATCACCCTCGGCTGGGGATGGTGGAACTTCGACGGCTCGACGAACTCCATCAATCCCGGGAACCCGACCACCACGGCGAAGAACAACACCATCAAGTACAACCAGATCCTCGACACGATGCAGGTGCTCGGCGACTCCGCTCCCATCTACACGCTGGGCAGCCAGCCGGGCACCGAGATCAGCAACAACTACATCCAGGGCGTTCCGGCCGGCCACAAGTACGGACTCCACCCCGATGAAGGCTCCGCCTACCTCAACTTCCACGACAACGTGCTCGACGTGGACAAGGACGTGACGTCCACCATCCACTCCGGCACGTGGGGCCGCCAGCACGACCTGAACATCACCAACACTTACGGCACCGTCAACAAGATCTGGGACAAGAGCGTCCCGAACAGCACCATCCAGGACGTGCGCGCGTACGCGGACGATGTGTGGCCGTCGCAGGCGTACGGCATCGCCGTGAACGCGGGTCTGGAGGACGCCTACAAGGACATCGTCCCGTCCAGCAATCTGGCGCTTCAGGACTACGTGCTGCCCGCCGGCACGTTCACCGGCAAGGGCGTGACGACCATTCCGGTGCGAAGCCCCGGAGACGGGACCAAGACCCTGTGGCTGGCTCCCTCCGGTACGAGGACGTTCGCCGCCGGTCCCACCATGTCCA
>NZ_JBITJV010000120.1:0-1185 GCF_044460385.1 Streptomyces sp. NPDC050121
GGGCCGGCGGACACGGCGGTGTCGCTGTCGGACTCCGAAACGTCGGGCCGGTCGGACCTCCGCTCCTGCGTCCGTCCGTCATCGGTGCCGGCCGCGGGTCCCGCGACGGCCCCGGACACGGTGGGCACCTGTCCGGCAGGCGCCACCGCACCGGCGTTCTCACCGTGAGCCAGTGCGTCGTGGGCCAGTGCGTCGTGAGCCAGGGCGTCGTGAGCCAGGGCGTCCTCCTGGGCCAGGGCGTCGTGAGCCAGGGCGTCGTGGGCCGGATCCGCCGTGTTCCCGCCCACCGTCTGGACCGGGTCCGCGGCCTCCTGGGCCGGGGCCGCCCCGTCCGCCTCCCCACGGGTCCTGGGCACCGTCTGCTCTGCGGCAGTGGGCCGGGCTGTGGCGGCCGGCCCGGCAGCCGTCGGGGCAGAGTGCGGCGCGGCGGCGGGGACGGGCTGGAGCAGAGGGGGCGTGCGGTCTGTGGACTGCTCGTCCGCGCCGACCGAGCCGGGGGTCGGCCCGGTCGACGGGGCGGAGCCCGCGGGGGTCTGCGAAACCGTCCGCACAGGGCCGTCGGCGCCTTCTTCGCCGGCGGCGGCATCGCTGTCGCTGTCGTGCTCACGGTCCCCGGCCGCGTCCGGGTCCCCGGAGACGGTCCGCACGGGCCGTGACGCGGGAGCGTGGGCGGGGTCGCCCGAGGGCGCCGGCTGAGGGACAGCCGTACCGGAGTGCGGCGCCTCGGCCGGCACGTCCGTGGGCGTGGTGGCCGGCGGCGTGGCCGTCACGGGAGTGACGGCGGCAGGTGTGAGCGCCGTGGGCGCGAGCGGTGGAGTCCGGTCCGGGTCGGTCTCCTGGGCTCCGGCGTCGTGCGCGGGCGTGCCGTCGTGGTTCTCGCCCTGGCCGGCAACGGGGCGGTTGCCGGGGACGTTCGTGGTGTTCGTGGCCGGCGTAAGGCTCGGGGGGGCCGTCGAGGACGGCGTCGTCGGGGTGGCGCCCAGCGGAACCGAGGTTCCCCCGAGGCCGGTGGAGCCGTCCCAGGCAGCGGCGGGGCCCCCGGCCCCGGGTGCGGGCCGTATCCCCGTGTCGAGGCCCCCCGGGACCGTGGGACCGGCGCTGACGGTGGGAACGGGAACGACAGGCTCCGATGATCCCTCGCCGGCGTGTGTGGAGCCACCACTCCCCGAAATGCCCGGACGGGTG
>NZ_JBITJV010000121.1:0-1153 GCF_044460385.1 Streptomyces sp. NPDC050121
TCGGCGTACGGCACGGCGCCGAAGGAATCCGCAAGTACACCAGGCTCCAGGCCGTCAGCGTGAACCGCTTCCCGACCCGCCGCGACCTCCACATGCTCCCGTTCGACCCCTCGGCCTACCGGTCCATCCTGCGCCTGGTGGACCTCATGTACGGCAACCGCCCGCGCCGCCGGAGCAAGTAACCGCGCCATCGCCCACCAGATCACGAAAGGCCAGCTCCCGATGACCACGACACCCGCCGCCCCGCACATGTCCGTCGGCGCCATGCCCGAAGGCGTCACCCTGCCGCTGCCCCAGCAGAACCTGGCCGTCGAGGAGGAGCGTCAGGTCCGCAAGCAGGAACTCGCGGCCGCCTTCCGCCTGTTCGCCCGTTTCGGTTTCTCCGAGGGCGTGGCCGGACACATCACGGCCCGCGATCCGGAGAACCCCTCGGCCTTCTGGGTCAACCCCTTCGGGATGTCGTTCAGCCAGATCCGCGTCTCCGACCTGATCCTCGTCGACCACGACGGCAAGCTCCTTCAGGGCAAGCGCCCGGTCAACAACGCCGCATTCTGTATCCACTCCGAGGTGCACCGGGTCAGGCCCGACGTGGTCGCGGCCGCACACACCCACTCCGTGCACGGCAAGGCCTTCTCCAGCCTCGGCGTCCCGCTGGACCCGATCACCCAGGACGCCTGTGCCTTCTTCGAGGACCACGGCATCTACTCGGACTACCGCGGGGTCGTCAACGACACGGAGGAAGGCCGGAAGATCGGTGTGGCCCTGGGCGACGCCAAGGCGGTCATCCTGCAAAACCACGGACTGCTCACGGTCGGGGCCTCCGTCGCCGAGGCGGCCTGGTACTTCATCACCATGGAACGCTCATGCCAGGCACAGCTGCTGGCCATGGCCGCGGGTGAACCGAAGCTCATCGATCCGGAGACGGCGCGGATGGTGCGGGACCAGATCTCCGGCCCCCTCCCGGGCTGGTTCCAGTTCCGCCCCCTGTGGGACCAGATCACCGCAGACCAACCCGACCTGTTCGACTGACATGACGCGCTGATCCCAGGAAGCCAAGTGGGGGGGGGGGGGGGGGGGGGGGGGGGGGGGGGGGGGGGGGGGGGGGGGGGGGGGGGGGGGGGGGGGGGGGGGGGGGGGGGGGGGGGGGGGGGGG
>NZ_JBITJV010000122.1:0-1139 GCF_044460385.1 Streptomyces sp. NPDC050121
GTGGCGATCTTGTCCGTGGGACGGCGTACGACCGGCATGACGAAGTAGGCGGCGGGCCGGGGACGAAAGCGCCGGTAGAAGTCGAACAACCCCGGTCCGTACAGGCCCGAACCCGCGCCGATCTCGGTGATGACGTGCTCGGCCGAGGTCTGCTCCACGGAGCCGGTGCCGCCGCCGTTGACGAACTCCAGCGGGGCGACGGTCTCGACTGCGGCGATCGCGGCGGCGCGCCGGTCGGCCAGTTCACGTGCCGACAAGCGCTGCATGGCGCGCAGCGCGACGCGCTTGAGAGGGGATCCGGGCTGGTTGTCCCCCATGCCGGCGATCTGTCCTTCGTAGGACATGACCCCGGCCAGGTGGAACCCCTGACGGCTCTGGATCGCCCGGGCAAGCTTGACGGCCTGCTGCGGGGTGTGCACGGGGGAGCGGTGGGGGCCCAGGTGGATGCGCCCGCCGGCCAGTTCCAGGGAGGCGTCCAGATCGATGCACAGCCGCAGCCGGGGGCGGGCCACGCCGACGGCCTCGTCGATGAAGTCCAGCTGGGCGACGGAGTCGATCATGAGGGTGACGCGTGAGGCCGCCCGCTCGTCCTTGGCCAGCTGCTGCAACGCGGTGCGGTCCGCGGTCGGGTAGCCGATGACCACGTCCTCGTGGTCCTCGGCCAGCCACAGGGCTTCGGGCAGGGTGAAGGCGAGGATGCCCCGGTAGCCCTGGCGCTTCAGGACACGCTGGATCAGGTCGCGGCTGCGGACCGACTTGCTGGCCAGGCGGATCGTGGCGCGACCGCCCGCGCGGTGCACCAGATCACCTGCGTTGGCGTCGAAAGCATCGAGGTCCACCACGGCGAACGGCGGATCCAAGTGCTGAGTAGCCCGCTCCAGCTGGGCCATCCGGACCTCGCTGAAACCTGCCATCGCGGAGGCGGCCGATTTCACGTCCGGCCAGGACGCCACATGTGCGCTCACATCCGCACCCCTTTCTCGGTAGTTCAGTGGACCGGCCCGGTGAGCGGCGGCCGGGAACCGCGTCAGCCGGTGGAGCGGCCCGAAGGCCGCGCCGCATCGGGCCGGCGGCGGCCCATGGGGGCGATGATCCGCTCTCGTCGCTTTCTTCCCCTGGCCTCGGCGAGCGGGATCACC
>NZ_JBITJV010000123.1:0-1085 GCF_044460385.1 Streptomyces sp. NPDC050121
CTGCGCGCCTTCGACCTGGTCTTCGTCTTCAACAAGGGCGCCCAGGGCACCGAGCTGCTCTCGATCCTGGTCACCAACAACATCATCGGTGAGTCCAGCCGCATCGGATACGGCTCGGCGATCGCCGTCGTCCTGCTGGTGATCTCCCTCGCCGTGATCATCCCGTACCTGATCGCGACCTTCCGGAAGGAGCGGCGAGCATGAGCGCGACCCTCGCGACCAAGCAGCGCACCCCCATCCGCCCCGCCCGGATCCTGCTGCACACGTTCCTCGTCGTCACGGCCCTGGCCTGGCTGGCGCCCCTGCTGTGGGCCCTGTTCGCGGCCCTGCGCCCGTACGCGGAGACCAGCACCAAGGGCTACGTCTCCTGGCCCGACAAACTGAGCTTCGACAATTTCACCAACGCCTTCCAGCAGTCGGACATGCTGCACTACTTCGGGAACACGCTGATCATCGCGGTCCCGGCGGTGCTGCTCACCCTGTTCCTGTCGTCCTGCGTGGCCTTCTACGTCAGCCGCTTCGACTTCCGGGTCAACCTCTTCCTGCTGCTCGTCTTCACGGCCGGCAACCTGCTCCCGCAGCAGGTCATCATCACCCCGCTGTACCGCCTCTACCTGCTCATCGACCTGCCCGGCATCACCATGAGCGGCAAGCTGTACGACTCCGCGCTCGGCCTGGTCCTCATCCACGTCGCCTTCCAGTCCGGGTTCTGCGCCTTCGTGCTGGCCAACTACATGCGCTCACTTCCGCACGAGCTGACCGAGGCCGCGCTCGTCGACGGGGCGTCCGTGTGGCGCCTGTACTGGCAGATCGTGCTGCCGCTGTGCAAGCCCGCGATGGCCGCCCTGGCGACCCTGCTGTCCATCTGGATCTACAACGACTTCTTCTGGGCGATCGTGCTGATCTCCACCGGCGAGAACATGCCGATCACCTCGGCCCTGAACAACCTCTCCGGCCAGTACTTCACCGACCCCAACCTGGTCGCCGCCGGCGCCCTGCTCACCGCGATCCCCACGCTGATCGTGTACTTCGTCCTCCAGCGCCAGTTCGTCAGCGGCCTGACCCTGGGCGCCAACAAGGGCTGA
>NZ_JBITJV010000124.1:0-1011 GCF_044460385.1 Streptomyces sp. NPDC050121
GGCGAAGCCGGACATGGGGGAGAGTCCGAAGGCCGACACGAGGGCTATGCCGACGACCACGCCGAGGGCCTGGGGACCGTAGATGGCGCTGGAGATCATGCCGCGCTGGTGTTCGGGAACGCGGTCGGCGATGATGGCGGTGAGCCCGGCGGTGGCTGCGCTGAGACCGATCATGCCGGCCGCCCACGCCACGACCACGCCGGCCACGGTGGTCTGCGCGCCGGTGACGATCAGCCCGACGGCGAAGGCGACCGCGCCCGCCGTGAGCCAGAGTCTGCGGCGGCCGAAGCGGCTGCGGGAACGGTCGCACAGGGCGCCGCACAGGGGCAGGGCGAGGAGTGCGACCAGCCCGGAGACACCGTTGACGACGGCGAAGTCGTAGACCTTCGAGGCCGGATCGATCGCCTCCAGCTGCTGGGGGAGCAGCAGCTGGAGGGGGACGAGGTTGGCCGTCCAGAAGCCGAACCACACCAGGCCGTACAGACTGGTCCAGCGGCGCGAGACGGGCGCGGCCGGTCCTTGGGCGGTGGCCCGGCCGAGGGGGCTGGCAAGGGCGGGAGCGGGGGAGTTGAAGTCGGGGAGCATCGGGCCTCCGGGAGAAGGTGGGCCGCGGATGGGGGAGATGGGTCAGAGGAAGGCGTGTCCTTCACCCCGATAGGTGGGGACCTGGCCGACGATGTCGCTGCCGGACACCAGGTGGAGGGTGTTCACCCGCTCGCACAGTTCGCCGGCTTTGGCATGCCGGAACCACACGTGGTCGCCGAGGCGCAGCCCGTGCGCTGCCGGACCGAGCACCGGTGTCTGCACTTCGCCCGCTCCTTCCAGCGGGTTCATCCGCAGGCCCCGGGGCCAGCTGAGGGTGGGCAGGCGGTCGCGGCCGGGCGGGCCGGAGGCGACCCAGCCGCCCCCGAGTACAGTGGCGATCTTGTCCGTGGGACGGCGTACGACCGGCATGACGAAGTAGGCGGCGGGCCGGGGACGAAAGCGCCGGTAGAAGTCGAACAACCCCGG
>NZ_JBITJV010000125.1:0-1008 GCF_044460385.1 Streptomyces sp. NPDC050121
TGTATTGCCCTGTGAGGTTGGGGACGCGGCTGGCGGGTGGTTGGCCTTTCAGCGCGGTGTGTCCGCGGTGGTGATTGTAGGTGTGCAGCCAGTCGGGGAAGGCGTCGCGTCGTTCGGCCTCTGTGCGGTAGGGGTGGGCGTAGGCCCATTCGTCGAGCAGGGTGCGGTTGAAGCGTTCGACCTTGCCGTTGGTCTGGGGCCGGTAGGGCCGGGTTCGCTTGTGGGTGATCCCGGCTGTGGCGAGGGCATCGCGCCAGTCGCGTGAGCGGTAGCAGGAGCCGTTGTCGGTCAGCACCCGCTGGACGGTGATCCCGGCCTGGGCGTAGAACGCCTGGGCCCGGGCCCAGAAGGCGGTGGCGGTCTCCTTCTTCTCGTCGGTGAGGATCTCGCTGTAGGCGAGGCGGGAGTGGTCGTCGACGGCGTTGTGCAGGTAGCTGTAACCCACGCCGGAGCGGGTCCGGCGGCCGGCCTGGCGGCCCAGGGTCTTGTGGCCGCCGCCGTCGGGGATGTTGCCGAGCTTCTTGATGTCCACGTGCACCAGTTCGCCCGGCGCGGACCGTTCGTAGTGGCGGATCACCCGGCCGGTGGCGCGGTCGAGATGAGTGAGGCGGGCCAGCCTGTAGCGGACCAGGACCCTGTGCACCGTGGAGGGGTTCAGCCGCAGCAGGTAGGCGATGCGCGCCGGTCCCCAGCGGCGCAGGAGGCGGACCTTGATGATCCGCCGCTCGGTGCGGGTCGGGGTCCGGCGCGGGCTGTGACGCGGTCTGGACGAGCGGTCGCTCATGCCTGCCTCGCCGAGTTTCCGGTAGCGGTCCGCCCACCGCTGGGCCGTGGTCGGCGAGACCTGGAAGCGCTCGGCGGCCCGGCGCAGGGGCCAGCCGTCCTCGACCACGCAGCGGGCCAGACGCAGACGGCCGGTCTCGGTCAGGGGTGCATTACGGTGGGACACGAGGGCCTTTCGGTTGGTGTAGACGTCGCAATCCACACCGAACCGGAAGGCCCTCACCT